>JABIVC010000005.1 GCA_018667355.1 Gammaproteobacteria bacterium
ATTTTTTATTCCTGCCACAATAATTAATATGATATCTGGTAATTTATCTATCAAATATGGCTATAAAGGACCAAATCTTTCAATTGTTACAGCTTGCACTACAGGAACACATAATATTGGCGAAGGTTTTCGTCAAATACAATACTCTCATGCAGATGTGATGATATGTGGTGGTGCAGAGATGGCTACAACACCTTTGGGAATAGGTGGTTTTGCAGCTGCAAGAGCATTATCAACTAGAAATGATGAACCTCAGAAAGCAAGCAGACCTTGGGATACAGAAAGAGATGGATTTGTCCTCGGAGATGGAGCAGGGGTTCTTGTATTAGAAGAATTAGAACATGCGAAAAGACGTGGCGCTAAAATATATGCAGAAGTCTCTGGTTATGGCATGAGTGCCGATGCATATCATATGACACTACCTTCCGAAACTGGTGAGGGTGCACAAAGGTGTATGAAGAATTCATTAAAAGATGCCGGTATTTCTCCAGAAGAGATTGGATATATTAATGCGCATGGAACATCTACTCCAGCTGGAGACATTGTAGAATCAAGAGCAATAAAATCAACTTTCAATGAACACTCAAAAAATTTAATAGTTAACTCTACGAAATCTATGATTGGACACCTATTGGGTGCAGCCGGTGGTGTTGAAGCATTAGCAACAGTTTTGTCATTAAAAAATCAGAAAATACACCAAACAATCAATGTAGAAAATCAAGATTCAGAATGCGACCTAGACTTTAATACTTCTTCTAGCAAAGATGTTGATATTAAACATGCGCTTAGTAATTCATTTGGTTTTGGTGGAACTAATGGTTCACTTATATTTTCGAAATATGATTGAATATCAGAATGACTGATTCTAAGTTCAATATTTATCTTAATAAGAAAACTGTACCTATTAATGATCGCGCATTCAATTATGGTGACGGACTCTTTGAAACAATACTTGTAAAGAATAATCAAATAATTTATCTAAAAGAACATTTAAATAGGCTTCATAGAGGTTGCGAAACAATCTCTATCAAAAAGCCAAGTCTTGCATTAATTAGGAGATATTCTCAAACTGCGATCGGTAAAACTAAAAACTGTATCTTAAAAATCATATTATCCCGAGGGGCAAGTAAATTTGGTTATCAAATACCAAAAGATTTGAAGCCTAATCTTTATTTTATTAAAATGAAAAATATCCCTGTTAGATTGAATAAAACAGAAGAAGTTAATCTTGATTTTTCAAAATATAAGCCTTTGAGCAATAATAGATTATCTAAAATTAAACATCAGAATAGAATGGATCAATGTTTGATTGCAAATGAGTTGTTGGAGACAAAGGGTTGTCATACTGATTTAGTAGTCTGTCATAATGATCATATAATTGAAACAATATCATCAAATTTATTCTTTATTAAAAAAATAAAAGATAACTATGTTTTTGATACTCCGCGAATTGACGGGTTTGGAATAGATGGAATAATTAGAGAAAAGATTTTAGAAGAGCTCAGAGGCAATGGGTTTAAAGCGAATATTAAAAATATAAAACGAGATAATTTACAAAAATATATAGCTTGCTTCAAGACCAATTCTATCAATGGACTAGTTTTCATAGATAGAATAGGAAAAAATAAATTCTCGAAGCCAGAGATACTGTATAATGTACTTAAAAGCTTTATTTACTAAATATTAAATGTCACATAAAAAATTTATAGTATTCGAGGGTAATGAGGGCACTGGAAAGTCAACGCATATTAAATTTGCCTCTGATTATCTAACTCAAAAAAAAATTGAACACATAGTGACGCGTGAGCCTGGTGGCACAAAATTTGGTGAATCAGTCAGGTCAATCTTGCTAGATAAAAATTCTGACCTAGATTCTCTATCGGAAGCAATGTTATTTTATGCGTCAAGAGTATTTAATTATAATAATGTAATTTTAAAAGCGTTAAATGCTGGCAAGTATGTCATTTGTGATAGATTTCATTACTCGACACTTGTCTATCAAGGTATGGTAGAAAATAATGAGAAAGTGATACAGCTTCATAAAACACTAGATTCTTATTTTTCTGAACATATTTCTCTGATCATTCATTTAGATGCTTCGATTAAAAATTGCTTATCAAGAATTAATTCAAGAAAGACTTCGGATAAGTTTGAATTGCAGGGAGAAAAATTTCTAATAAAGATCAAATCATCTTATGAAAAAGTATTTTCTGATAATGAGAAATCTGTAAAAATCCTTACTGATGAGGATATAAATAGTGTTCAAAGTAATATTAAAAAACATCTGAACATGCTAATAAATGAATAGTTTAGAAAAGAATATTAATCAATTTAAATTACAATATGATTTCTCAAAACGAAATTATAATATTATTGTTCACTCCCCTAATGCAACTGGAAAATATGATTTTATAGAATCATTGATTAGAGACTACTATTATCAAAGTGATATAAAAATTTCGGGAGATATTACATCATCACCAGATATTCTCTATGTTTCATTACCGATTTATGATAAATCAGGAAATAAATCTAGGGTCCTCACTAACGATGAACGATTAATGTATGAATTTGGATTTGAAGATAAGTTTGATAATAATCGTGTTGGTACTGAAATCACTATAGATCAAATTCGATCTTTGAATGATTTTACATCATTATCCTCGTTCTATAATCATAAATTTATAATTATTAATAATTGTAATTACCTAAATAATCAGGCTTCTGCTGCCTTGTTAAAAACATTAGAGGAAACTAATTGCCCAGCAATTTTTATCTTACTTGCATCTGATCTTTTTAATATTAAAGATACAATAAAAAGTAGATGTCATTGCTTTGCATATGATTATGCTTCAGAGGAAGACGCTACACACACATTCTTTGATTATTTCTTTACAAAAAAATCTAAAGTAAAAGATTTGATTAAAGAACATAATTACCTAGAAGGCTTTGAAAATGTTAATGATGAGTTGAATGGTCTGATAAAAAATAAACTCAATCCTTTAAATTTATCTGATATTTGGTCTAAAAGAGGAGCTATATTCTTAGATTACTTGATAGAGATGTTCAGCTTGTTGCTAAGAGGTAGTTTTTTAACTGATAATTCAAAACAAAAGTTTGCTTATAATGAGTTGTTTAAAAAAATATCAATATCTCCAGCAAGGATAATTGCTATAATCAGACTACTTTATAACTGTAAAAGTGAAATTAAAACTAACATCAATAAGAAATTCTTATATGACAACTTATTAATTGTTTTAAACAAGGAATTATACTAACATTCTTTTATGAAAAATAGCTCAGATAATAAAGTTGTTGATTTGTTTAAGCACACCAATACCTCTGCAAAAGTGCTGAATATCTCTGATTCTTTTGAAATGAAAAGGGGAGGGCACCTGTCTAATGTAAATGTTGCATATGAGGCATGGGGTAGTTTAAATAGTGATAAATCAAATGTGATTGTTATCTTTACTGGATTGTCTGCAAGCTCACATGTTACTTCGTCTCCAAGTGACCAGGCTCCAGGCTGGTGGGAAACTATGGTTGGAGATGGAAAAGCTATAGATACTAGTAAATATTATGTTATTTGTATTAACACTCTTGGGAGTTGCTTTGGATCAACAAGCCCTGTCTCTATTAATGAGCAAACAAATCAGCCATATAGATTAACCTTCCCCGAATTGACTGTGGAGGATATGGCTAATGCTTCTCAATTACTTTTGGACAAAATAGGTATTAAAAGAATACACTTGTTAATCGGCCCATCATTAGGTGGCATGAAGGCAATAGCATTCTCAATACTACACAACAGCATTGTAGATAATTTAATTCTTATCTCTACAGCAACACAGGCATTACCTTATGCAATTGCGTTAAGATCTCTGCAAAGAGAAGTAATAAGAAAAGATCCACTTTGGAATAATGGTTTTTATTCTTATGAAAATCCACCATTGAATGGAGTGAGAATTGCCAGAAAAATTGGAATGACATCCTATAGGTCGGCAAATGAATGGACACAAAGGTTTGGTAGAAAAAAATCTGTTGATAATAAATTAAATCAGAATACATTTGGTATAGAAAATACTAGTTTTGAATTTGAAATTGAATCTTATTTGGAGCATCAGGCTGTAAAATTTCAAAACATATTTGATGCAAACTGTTATTTATATCTCTCTAGAGCAATGGATTGGTTTGATGCATCAAATCTTGGGAAATCAAGTTTAGATGCTTTTTCTAAAATAAATATAAATAAAGCACTGGTCTTAGCTGTGGATACTGATACTCTATTTCCTCCGCAACAACAAAAAGAAATAGCTGAAAACTTATCACTATCTAATACTAAGGTAGAATATAAAGAACTAAGTTGTGTTCAAGGCCATGATTCATTTCTAGTCGATACTGTAAGCTTTTCAAAGGAAATAGAAAATTTCATAAAAAGTTTATGAGAAAATCTTTTATTGCAATAATTATATTATTATCAATTTCATTCACAGATGTTTTTAGCGCTGAATATAATATTTATGTTTCTAAAGTAACAGATGGAGATTCTATCCATGGCATTTATAATGGAAAAAAATTAAAGATTAGGTTGCTTTACATAGATGCTCCAGAACTCAAACAACCGCATGGAATAAAAGCTAAACAGTTTTTAGAAAATATGATTTTAGATAAAGACGTGACTATAGTGTGTCAAGAAAAAGATTTCTATGGAAGAGAACTTTGCGAAGTATTTCACTATGAACTAAATACACCAACGTATGTTAATGCTAAAATGATTAAGAGTGGAAACGCATGGGTCTATAAATCTAATAGGAATAATAACTATCTCATTAATCTTGAAAATGATGCAATAAGCAATCAAAGAGGGTTATGGAGCGACAAAAACCCTTTGGAACCATGGGTTTATAGAAGATCTCAAAAATAACTTTTTTAATTAATAATAAAGACTATCTATAGTTGTATATTTTTAATAATATATTTATATATATAATTAATTAAAATTTATGTTAAAAAAATTATTTGCATCACTAATAGCTTCTGTTTTTTTTGTATCATGCGCTACTCCTAAAGCTGTTGATATTGTTAGGGTTAATGACGATACAATGTCATGTAATGAGCTACTATTAGCTATAGAGACTGCTGATGTTAATGAAGATTTAGCGCACTCTGAAAAAGGTGCAACAAGTGGGAATATTCTTTCAGGACTATTCTTCTTTCCTGCATATTTTGTTACCTACGGAACATCAATTCATGCAGAGTATAATGCATCTGAACGAAAAGATCATTTGTTGAGATTATACAATAAAAAAGGGTGTGCAAAATCAAGGGGATCAGAATATCAGAAAATTGTATCAAACACACTCAGGAAGCTTGAAAAACTCAAGAAACAATATCTTAAAGGTTATCTGAATGAGGAAGAGTATTTGATAGAGCGAAAAGAACTTCTCGCAGAATTTAATTGATGGTTTATACACAAAACCATCATCTGAAAATTGCATTAGTTACCGGAGGTTTTGATCCACTGCATTCTGGGCATATTAAATATATTTCTTCCGCAAGCAAACAAGCTGATAACCTGGTTGTCGGAGTCAATTCAGATGAGTGGCTGATACGTAAGAAGGGTAATTACTTCCTACCGCAAAAAGAGAGAATAATAATATTAAAAGCACTTTCATTGGTAGATGACGTAATTATTTTCGATGATAACGATGGAACAGCTATCGATGCAATAAATAAATTAAAAATTCAATACCAAGGAGATAAAATTATATTTTGTAATGGAGGGGATCGAAATATTAAAAATATACCCGAATATGAAGTATTTTCTAATGATAGAGATGTAGAGTTTAAATTTGGGGTAGGGGGTATAGAAAAAATTAATTCATCTAGTGAAATATTAGATAAGTGGAGTAGAAGGTAGTTTTTCAGACGCACATCTTTTCGAACAATATTTAACGCTGTCCCAATTCTTTTCCCATTTTTTTCTCCATTGAAAACTTCTGTTACATACCGGACAAATCTTTTCTGGTAAATTATTTTTTTTCATAGAGCTGAGAATAGTTTTTGATATATAAAAGCATTGCTATAATTTCA
>JABIVC010000006.1 GCA_018667355.1 Gammaproteobacteria bacterium
ATGTCTATAATTTAAAATAGTTATTGCTGCTTGATATTCTGGATGATCAAGTGTTCCTTCAGCTTCATGTCTTAGCATCATCTTTACAGTTTCACTTCCAAGAGCTTCTCTTAGTCTATTTAATTCTGATATTAAGTGAGGTACATCTGATACTCCATTATCCATGATCATAGATTTAACTACATTGGGATATGTTACCACATATTCCAATCCTAAAATTGTACCCCATGATTGTCCCAATAAATGAATATTTTTTAAATTTAAGGCTTCAATTATTGTATTTAATTCATTTGCATATCTTTTAACATTCCATAGTTGTTTATCTTTTGGTTTATCAGATAGTCCACAACCTAACTGATCATAGGCGATTACTTTGTAACCTTTATTAGAAATCCATGAATGACAATCTCTAATATAATCACATGGAAGTCCTGGACCTCCATTTAAGCATAAAAGCGTTTCATCACCTGTACCAAATGAATAGACTTTAACAGTATATCCATCAACAGATACATTAATCGTATTATCAATATTTTTTTCGTACCACATATAAATTTAAAAAACATAGGCTGTTTTATTTATAAAACAGCCTATCATATTAGATAATATTAATTGGAAACACTTGTTGTTTCTAACATAAATCTTCCCATAGGATTTTGATAAAAATCATTTACATTAGTACGTGCTGCATTTCTGAATGGACTATAATACAAATGAATCCAATGAGCATCATTTGTGGATGTTTGTTGAATATCATAATAAAGTTGCTTTCTTTTAGAGGCATCTTGTTCAAGTCTAGCCTTATTAATCATTTCATTAACTTTCGGATTGTTATATCTGGTATAATATGAAAGAGCATCAGGATCATCACCATAAAGCACAAATCCTGTTTTTTGATCTGGATCAATAACATCATTTGTCCAATAATTAGTATTCAAATCATATGCACCGTCAACTATTGTTTCCCAAGCCTGTCCTGATTCTTGTTTAATCAGATTTACATTTACACCAATTTTTCCAAGTTGATCTTTTACCAAAACACCAATTTGTTCAAAATTTGCATCACCGGCTTGTAGAACAAAGTCTAAATCAAGATTGCTAACGCCAGCATCATCAAGTAATTGCCTTGCTTGATCGGGATCATAACCATAACCTTTATTTGCTTTATGATAGTACATACCACCAGCAGGTACATAAGAATTAGCTGGAGTTGCATAACCAAATGCTACAGTCTTAATTATTGAATCCACATCAATTCCAAGATTTAAAGCTTTTCTGACTCTAACATCACCTAGAGGTTTATGACTGTGGTTTATAAGAATATGATCCATTCTACTTGAGGGATCTAAATTAACATTTATTTCATTATTAGCATCTAATTCAGCAATTTTATTAAAAGGCACAAAAATAATTGCATCAATTTCACCTGCTTGCATTTTTATAATTCTTGCATTGTCATTTGGTATATAATGCCAAGTAACTTTATCAAGCTTAGGCAATCCAGACTCCCAATAATACTCATTTTTTTCTAAAACAAGCTTAGAACCTTTAGCCCATTCAGTCATTTTAAATGCACCTGCTCCTGTAGATTTTTTAACCCAATTATCATAATCATTTGTTACCTGATCTTCAGGCAATATAGCTGCTGCAAATAAAGCTAAGAATGATAAAAAAGGTGTGCTCGCTTCTTTTAAATTAAAAACAACTGTTCTATCATCAGGAGTATCAATACTATCAATAATTCCAAACATTGAACCAAAAACAGAACCTTCACCGTCTCTTAATCTTTCAATACTAAATTTTGCATCAGAGCTTTTCAAAGGAGTGCCGTCATTAAATTTTAAATTATCTCTGAGATTAAAAGTATAAGTTTTCCCATCAGAAGAAATATCCCAGCTCTCGGCTAAATCAGGCTCTATTCCTGTTGCATCTCTGTTATTCCTAACTATTAGTGAATGCATATTGTTTAATACCCAAACGTCAGCATTCTGACTAACAAGAATTGGATCCATGTGAATACTATCTTGATCTCTTCCAATATCTAACGAAGCTGAGAAACCTTGAAACGATAATAAAACAAAAGAAACAGTAATCAAAAATATTTTTTTCATATATCTCCTCATTATTATTTGTGAACTATATATAAAATGGACATTATTAGTTTTTAAAAATTTCATATATCTCCTTTATCTTATTAAGATTAAAAACGTATAGCGATAGCAATATTGTTTGTGACAACAATGCTTGTTTTAAAAAAAAACTATGATACATCATATATTTTATTTATGTCAAGAAATAAATATAACATGAAAGCTTGAGTAACTACTCAATGGTAATCATTAAAGGTCAGAACAGGGAATTCGGGGAATGTGATGTTGAAATAAAGAGCCGTAAAGTAGAACCAAAAGAAAGTATCAGAGGAGAAATTGCAAGAACATATCTTTATATGGACTCTGTTTACCCTGACAGAGGAATCATTTCAAAGAAGAACAGGAAACTCTTTGAGTCATGGAATCAAGCTGATCCTGTCGATGAGTGGGAATGTGAAAGAGCAAGAAGGATTGAGAAAATACAGGGAAATAGAAATGAGGTAGTTATGAGAGATTGTTAAAACGTATTAAGACTGTAACTCTCCCTAATCAAACTGAAGTGGACCCCAAGTCAAGGACAGTATTTCTTATGAGTTAAGGTGTACTTTAGTTTATTTTTCATAGTATTAATCATGCTGCCTTCCTGGCAACTTCACTACCCCAATAAATCTCTGCAGGCGTA
>JABIVC010000007.1 GCA_018667355.1 Gammaproteobacteria bacterium
ATGCTGTTAGTATTCACACTATGTCTGTTTATAATATTATCCTTATGGAGGTAGAATACTATGATGATTGCAGTATTGTTAATGCTTCATCCATTGTTTTTTTAGCATCTCCAAAAAGCATTCTTGTATTTTCTTTGAAAAATAATGGATTTTGGACTCCAGCATAGCCGGTAGCCATTCCTCTTTTTAACACTACGGAAGTTTTCCCTTTCCAGCACTCTAATACTGGCATACCTGCTATAGGACTTTCAGGATCATCTAAAGCAGAGGGGTTAACAATATCATTAGCACCAATAATGATTGAGACATCTACGTTTTCAAAATCATCATTAATTTCATCCATTTCATAAACAATATCATAAGGTACTTTTGCTTCTGCCAAGAGTACGTTCATATGACCTGGCATTCTTCCAGCAACGGGGTGAATAGCAAAACTGACATCAATATTTTTACCCTTAAGCATCTTGGCAATTTCATTTACAGTATGCTGCGCTTGACTTACGGCCATTCCATAACCAGGAATAATCATAATTTTCTTTGCTGATAATAATAATTCACTTAATTCTTGAGACTCAATTGCAATTACCTCGCCTTGATCTTCAACCGTGGTTGAAGTTGGTTTTGTATCTGTACCAAAACCACCAGCAATGACAGAAATAAAACTACGATTCATTGCTTTGCACATAATATAACTTAGGATAGCGCCACTACTTCCAACAAGAGCACCTACAACAATTAGCAAATCATTATTAAGCATAAAACCTGTTGCTGATGCAGCCCAACCAGAATATGAATTCAACATTGAGACTACCACTGGCATATCTGCTCCACCTATTGCCAAAACCAAATGCATGCCAAATAAAAATGCAAGTGCAGTCATGATAATTAAAGGGATAATGGCACCATTGATTGAACTTGCCGTTGAAAAAATATAACCATAAAATATTACTATTAAAATTATTCCAAGATTCAGTAAGTGTCTAGAAGGTAAGATGAGCGGGTTTCCACCAATTTTCCCGCTAAGTTTTCCAAATGCAATTATTGACCCTGAAAAAGTGATGACCCCAATAAATATTCCAATGTATAGCTCAATATTATGAATAAGCTTTTCAGTTCCTTTTAAAATTAACGATTCATCTAAAAAATTTACATAGCCAACTAATACTGCAGCTAACCCTACCAAACTATGTAATATCGCTACTAATTCTGGCATTTCTGTCATTTGAACATTTTTGGCTAAATAAATACCAATAGAGCCGCCAATGGTTATTAGTATGAATATTAATAAAAAGTTTTCCTTAACAAATGGACTTAGGAGTGTTGCAATTATTGCAATTGACATGCCAAGCATACCATACATATTCCCTTTTCTAGCTGATTCTTGATTGCTAAGACCACCAAGAGTTAATATGAATAAAACCGTAGCGCCTATATATAATGCTCTTGCAAGTTCAATACTTATTTCGAAATTCATAAAATTACTTCCTAAACATATCCAACATTCTTTTAGTGACCGCAAAGCCTCCGACAATATTTATACTAGCAATCAAAATTGCAAGTGATGACATAATTACTAATAAAGGATTATCAGAAGATACCTGTATTAAGGCACCAATGATTATAATACTACTGACAGCATTGGTAACCGACATTAGTGGCGTATGTAATGATGCCGTAACATTCCAAACTACCATATATCCAATAAAACATGATAGAACAAATACTGTAAAGTGTGCCATAAATGAGGCAGGTGCAGATGAACCAACACCTATAAGTAAAAGTAACGATATTAGAAAAGGTATGACTGGGAATGCTTGCTTAGTAGTATCTTTGTTTTCAGGAATAAGAATTTTTGGCTCACTCTTAGTGATAGTTTTTGGTTTAGGAGACTCTATCTTTGGCGGCGGATAAGATATCTTTCCATTTCTAATTATTGTCATTCCTCTTATAACTTCATCCTCCATATTAATTTGTGCTACACCATCTTTGTTTGGTGTTAGATCATGTATGACATGATAAAGATTCGTTGCATATAATTTACTAGACTGTGATGCTAGACGTGAAGGTAAATCTGTGTAACCAATAATAGTTTTACCATCCTGAACAATACACTTACCTTTTTGTGTATAAGCACAGTTTCCACCCTGTTGTGCTGCTAAGTCTACGATAACACTTCCTGGCTTCATTACTTCGATCATGTCTTCTGTAATTAATTTAGGCGCTTCTTTACCTGGTATCAAGGCTGTTGTAATAATTATATCTACATCTTCACATTGTGATTTAAGCAATTCATGCTCTGCTTTAAGAAAATCCTTGCTCATTTCTTTAGCATATCCTCCAGAACCAGTGCCGTCTTCGCTAACATTTATTGTTAAAAACTCTGCATTGAGACTTTCGACTTGCTCTTTAACTTCTGGTCTTGTATCGAAAGCTCTAACAATTGCTCCCAAGCTAACGGAAGTTCCGATTGCTGAGAGACCTGCTACACCGGCTCCAATAATCAATACTTTTGCTGGAGGTATTTTACCTGCTGCAGTTATTTGACCACCAAAAAATCTTCCAAATTTAAACGAAGCTTCGATAACAGCTCTAGAACCAGCAACATTGGCCATTGAGCTTAATGCATCCATTTTTTGCGCCCTTGATATTCTTGGCACACAATCCATTGCTAATACATTTACATTTTCTACTGCCATTTTTTTTAATTTTGACATATGTTGTGCAGGACCAAAGAATGACACAAGAGTTTTTGACCCAGTTAGCGCAGCCGTCTCATCAGGCAAATCCTCTGATGGGGCATTTATTTTTAGAATAATATCTGCAGATGACCAGATTTCATTAGCCTCATCAATAATAGATGCACCAGATTCTACATATTGATCATCCGTAAAATTAGATTTTAAGCCAGCTTTACTTTGAACTAGCACTGAGTATCCAAGCTTAATAAATTTAATTACTATATCAGGTGTAATTGAAACACGATTTTCGTTTTCTAAGACTTCCCTTAGAACTCCAATAATCATTTATTTTCCATAACGTTGATTATCATAATAATTAACTGACAGTGATGTCTAAAGTTGGATTAATAATATTATCTTATATGATTCGCATTTATTATGGAAGCCTAAACAAGAGCGTATTTATCAGGTTTAGTAATCTTAATGCTATATTCTGTCAGATTAATTATTATAAATTCCTTATATACATCATAAAGGACAATCAAGAGAATTTACTCTTGACAAATTGCGGCGAAGCTCAAATATTCATTAGATTGTTTTGAGACTGCACTTGACTATAAATTATAGGCATTCAAACTCAAACAAAATATTTGTGTTATTATTTTTACATGAATAAAAAAACTAAAAGGCCATGGGGCTACTATACTCTCCTGGTGAAAACTAGTGAGTATCTAATAAAAAAAATTGTAATATCACCAAAACAGAGTATTTCCCTTCAGAAACATAATCATAGATCAGAGCATTGGATAGTTTTAAGCGGTAAAGCTAACATTCAAATTGGGACAAAAAAAATAATATTGAAGAAATCTCAATCTGTGTTTGTACCTGAAAAAAGGAAGCATAAAATTATGAACAAATCGTCTGAGCCTCTTGTAATTTTAGAAACACAATTAGGTAAAATATTATCTGAAGATGATATTATTAGGTATGATGTAGATTATATAAAATAAATCACTGACAATAATTTAACTAAATAGAGAAAAGTATAACAGAAGTAAAATATGAAGAACTAATTGGGCAATGGCATAGAGACCGAAACCTTATAGATGGGAGTACTGACAAAGATCAATATATGAAATTAGTTCAAGAAGCAGGAGAATTATCTGATAGCTTATGTAAAGGAAAAGATATACGAGATGATATTGGAGACATGATGGTGGTTTTAATAAATATTATGGTTAGAAATAATTTAACAATGGAAGATTGTCTATCAGTTGCATATAATGATATCAAAAATCGTAAAGGCAAAATGATTGATGGTATTTTTGTGAAAGAAGGTGATGACTAATAATCTTAACGCATAGAAATTATTACTAAGACTGTTATAATAAAAATATGAGTGAAAAGAAAGGAACATGGAGGATTGCTTACATAAAAGGTCAGCTCTCTATGCATAAAGAAATGGATTTCTGGAGATTAGGTCCAATGAAAAATATGTCTGTTCTTCTTTCTTTGTCGATAGTATTCTTCTTCGGGGTAGTTTTTACTATTTTATTTAAATAAATTTATCACGAATACACAAAATATAGAAAACAAGAAATAATTGTTAAAACACCCCAAAACTTAATCCATATCTTTTTAAATTTCATCCCAAAGTATAGGAAAATTATACCAGTGATGAGTGTAAATACGACTGTCCCATCGACTATGTATTCACTTGGATTTATACTTTTATCTTTTGCATTTATAAGGTATCTCATTGCAAGGTCATCATAACAGAAAGATCATAAAAAGGTCAGAATAAAATAATAAATAGAATTAACTTATTATTATGTATTAATCTGAATATTTATTTTTATCAAATATATTTTTAAGAAATATCGATAGTACTATTATTATCAAAGTTCCACTAATAATAGGGTAGAATAAAAATTCATGAGATAGATTGCCAATGACGATAATAATAGGATTACCTCCCGCAGGAGGATGTACGATATCAAGTAAGACCATAAAAAATATACCAGCACTAACGGCTAATGCTAATAGAATATAAGTAGGTGCATCGACAAACTGCAATATAATCAGCCCACATAATGATGTAACTAGATGGCCAAAGAAAATATTTTTGGGTTGAGCGAATTCATGTTCCGGATAAGCATAAATTATTACCATTGTTGCTCCGAAAGAGCCTGTGATAAACCATCCAATATCCGTCATATTACCTAGAAATGATAATGTTCCAATTGTAATGAACGCAAAAGCAGAAACATAGAAAGATTTGAATAGCTTACTTCTAAGAGATAGCATTATTTATAATAATAGAGTCAAAATTATTTAGTGAGATAGAATTATTTGCTTTTAGCTTAGTAAAGGCTCTACTAACAGTCTCTAATCTTAAGCCAAGATAGTTTGCTATATCAATGCGTGGCATGATTAAATGTACAGGGTTTATAGGTTGACCCATTTTATGCTGTCTGAGGGATATCATCCTTATAAAATCTAATACTTTCTGTTCAGCTGAATTTTTTGTAAGTATATTAATATGTTCTCGAGCCAGAGATAATTCATTTGTTGTTGCCTCATAAAATTTATCTCTTATGCCAGCATTCTTGCTCAAATGTATTCTAAATTTTTTTATTGGAATTTTACATAATTTAGCCTGAGAAACTGTTTCTGCAAAAAATTGATATTGCCCTCCTTCGTGAGATCCAAAAAAGTCACCTGGATATAAGAATCCAATAATTTGCTGATTACCATCTTCATTTAACTGATAGACTTTTATAATTCCATCTAAGATATTATAAATACTATTAATTTCATTGCCACTAGATAGGATAATCACTTTCTTATCAAAAGTTTCATGTTTTGCATTATCAGAGAAATCTTTTAGATTTTCCACATCCAGACAACTACAGTATATTTTAGATCTAATTGGGCAATGTAAACACTTTGAAGCTTGGTATTTATCCATAATTAATATTGACCGAAATCAATTTATATTTCGTTGATATAAATCAATAAACAAAGATGTTTATGACTATATTATTAAATCATGTTTATGCCTAAATTGTTAACTAAAAGGAGATAATTATGAACAAGAATAATGATATTTTATGTAAAGATTGTAAGGACTGTAATGAAAATGATGAAATTAAACTTCCAGATGGGACTGTTGTAGGTCACTGGGATGGAGTAAAGATTGAAACTCTGCAAAGTGAAATTCAAAGGATACAGGCTAATCAAAAAGCTAATGGAGAGCCAAGAAGTAATTATATAACTAAGTTTGGCGTCCCATGCAAAGATCAAGTACCGCAACATTTGAGAGAATTTATTGCATATATTATTTGGGGAGTAGATCTTGAAGGTAGAGCATTGGTTGCCTCAAGAGCTAATAGAGTTGAGCATATAGATTATATAAGCGAGTGGGCTGGAAACAGTATTGCGATGGATGCAAAAAATAGATCTGTTGATCCTAATTCAGGATGTAAGTGAGGGGTAGATTACATCTTAAGCTTAGATAATAATCTAGGCGTATTAACTGCAACTTAAAATCGTGTGGAGTTGCAGTTAATATCAAATATATTAAAACTACTTGTATAGGTAAAACTTTATATAGGTAAAATTATGCATATAAATAATTCTTTTAATATAAGTTTTATACAGCATAGTAATCATAATAACCCTTAATTTTTTTTGATATTACAGACAATGAATCTGATTGTACAATTTCTGAACGTCTTAAAAGATACTTATTTGTATTTTTATTATTTTTACCTTTAATACTAGACGAAGCATATTTATAGCCTATTGATTCTAAAATACTTAGAGTATATTCATTATAAGACCCATGCGGATAAGAAATACCTGAAATCTCACTACCTATTATATTTTCTAAAACTTTTTTGCTTTCAGATAACTGAAAAAGTATTTTATCATTAGCTATAGTTTCTAGTTTAACATGGTCATGAGAATGACTAGCTATTTCACAATTAGCTAAATCAGACAATGATTTAACATCCCCAGAAGAGAGGTAATCTCTCGTGTCCAAAGTACTCGACGTTACGTATAGAGTAAACGGTATATTGTATTTATTTAATATCTCAACAGCATCCAAATTATCTTTATAACCGTCATCAATAGTGATTGATAGGGTGTCTATATTATAATTCATATATTCATTGATATTTATTATTTTATAATTATCTCGGTAATATTTAATATGTTCTTCAAACTTGTTGATATCAATGCTAAAACCGTAAGTATCATGTTTGAATTTAGTTCCAAAAGCATGATAGATTAATGCCCTATTGCCAGGTGTTTGAGCATATTTAAGGTAGTAATTATAATAAAAAAAACCTAGAGTCTCTTTGAGTGTATTTTTAAAAAGTTTTTTAATAAACATCTATGTATTATAGTACAATAGTTTCTATACAGGTATTAAATAATAATGACTAAAAAAGTAGAAAAAAACTTAAAGTTTTGGGGGCATAATTGTTTCAGTATAATATCTGATAAGACACTCCTAATAACTGATCCATGGTTTTCTAATTCAGGCGCTTTTTTTGGTAGCTGGTTCCAATACCCTAAAAATCATCATTTGAAAAATAAGATATTAGAGTTGATAGAGTTATCTGATAATGCATATATTTTTATCACGCATGAACATCAAGATCATTATGATAAAGAATTCTTATCTTGCATCAGCAAAAATACTAAAATTCTTATACCGAGCTACATGGATAAAAGCTTTAGATCAGATTGCGAAAGTCTTGGTTTAGAAGTGTTTGAGATTAAAGATAAAGAGAAGTATCAGTTAAATAAAGATTTTTGGATTAGTCCATATATAAGCCATATTGGAATTAATCATGATTCTGCTTTATTAGTAGTTACCGAGGAGTTCAAATTCTTTAATCAAAATGACTGTAAAATATTTGATAGGCTTGATGAAATTAATGAGTCAATAGATTACTATTCGGTACAATTTTCAGGTGCAACTTGGCATCCATCAAATTTTATTCT
The DNA here is from genome assembly GCA_018667355.1 of Gammaproteobacteria bacterium. Lineage (GTDB taxonomy): Bacteria > Pseudomonadota > Gammaproteobacteria. The sequence goes on from JABIVC010000007.1 coordinate 7,698, forward strand.
TTCAGATAAGCGAAAAAAAGAGATATCAAAGCAAAAAGTAAATAATAAACTAAACAGCGTTTTAAGAGGTATTGTTAACCTGAAGCCAAAATATTTTCTTCCTGCCGCAGGTCCAGCTATATTCCCCTATCTGGATGATGAGCTATCATTTGGGATTGACAATATATTTATTCATCATAATGTTCTTAATAGTTTTTTAAAAAGGAATAATGTAAATAATATTTTATATCTTAATCCGGGCGACCATCTTGATGACAAGAGGCATTTACCAATAAATCCTCCATCAAATCATGATGACTTGGAGGAGTATAAAAGAAATACTATAAATCTATGGGATAAAATAGATAACATTTTTGATAGGGAATTATTGGAGCAATCTATAATTAACAGATTAAATGAAATCAAAGATATAGATATTGATAAAGCTCCTATTTTGATATTCAACTATACAAATACTTTTAATAAAGATGATCATAGTAATACTGATAAAATATTTATCGACCTATCTAATAAAAATATTCTATCAACATTTAAATATGACAAGCCATATGAAGAGATTATTTCAGATAAGAAATATTTTTCACTAATGCATTCAAAAGAAAGATGGCAGAATATTTATTTATCATTAAGAGCTAAAGTTTTAAGAGAGCCAGATTTATTTTGTAATGATATAAATATATTTCTTTTCTCAGATATAGAGAATATAAGGGACAACTTTGTTCTCACAAAGAATATATCCAATGAGAGAATACAAGTAAAAAATAAAAATGGTGAAGTTTTTGAAATTAATAGATTCTGTCCTCATAATGGTGCGGATTTATGTAATGCAGAAATTAATTCGGATAATTATCTTGTGTGTCCTAGGCATGGATGGAAATTTAATTTAACAAACAAGGGAATTGATAAATTATCTAAAACAACTATTGATTCAAAGAAAATATCTTAGCCTACTAATTTAAAAAGATGTATTATACATTTTGGCCAGCTACATAACCAGATGACCATGCCCATTGAAAATTATACCCGCCAAGATGACCTGTTACATCTACTACCTCACCAATAAAAAATAATCCTGGATGCTTTAATGACATCATATTTTTAGATGATAGTTCATTTGTATCTATGCCACCACACGTAACCTCGGCAGTTCTATAACCTTCTGTACCAGTAGGATTAATTATCCAGCAATTTATAGAGTCGCTTAATTGTTTTAATACTATGTTAGATAATTCAGAAATATTGCCGCTAACATTGTTAGCTTCACATATTGAATAAGCTAATCTCTTAGGCATAACATCTGCAATTATGGTATAGATTTCCTGCTTAGATTTTCTCTTTTTTTTATCATTTAAATAAGAAAGGATATTAATGTTAGGAGAAAGATTAATTTTAATACTATCATTCATTTTCCAATACGATGATATTTGTAATATTGATGGTCCACTCAAACCTCTATGAGTAAACAACATCCCCTCTTCAAATAATTTCTTTCCAGTAGAAACAATAGCATCTAGTGAAATTCCACTGAGTTCCTGACACATAGAAAGTATCTTATCATTAAAAGTTAGTGGTACTAGAGCAGGTGAGGTCTCTATCACATTAAGATTAAATTTTTTAGCTATATTATACCCGAATTTACTTGCCCCAATTTTAGGTATTGATAGCCCACCTGTTGCAATTACTACAGATTCACAAGAATATTTATTTACTTCAGTAGTGACAAAATATTGATCATTCTCTTTATTAATATCTGTTACTATGGCCTCTTTTTTTAGAATAACATTTGCTATCTTGCATTCTAAAAGAAGCATATCAATAATTTGCTGAGCACTTTCATCACAAAAGAGCTGTCCTAACTTTTTTTCATGATAACTAATATTATGTTTTTGAATTAAGTCTATAAAATTATTTTGAGTATACTGACTCAATGCTGATATTGGAAAGCTGGGGTTATTAGAAATATACTTATCTGGTTGTGAGTAAAGGTTAGTAAAATTACATCTACCTCCCCCTGAAATGCGAATTTTTTCTCCTATCTTTTTTGTGTGATCCAGTAAAAGCACCTTCCGACCTCGTTTACCAGCCTCAATAGCACACATTAAACCGGCTGCACCTGCACCTATTATTATTACATCATATCTAAAAATCATAATTATACTTATTCTAACAAACAAAGATTTTAATCTATAAGCATAATTACTATATCTATACTCGTAAATATAATCAAATACCATAAACAATAGACTTACCAATATTGTTTAAGATCATAATATATTATATAGTCCTATGGTAACCACAAGAGAGCGAAATTAATGGGTGTTGTTGAATTACTAATAATTATTTTACTATCAATATTTCAATCTATATTTGGTATTGGTTTACTATTGATAGGTACACCAACATTTCTCTTGCTTGGTTATAAATTTTTTGATGTCCTTAATATATTACTTCCATTTTCAATAACTATTAGCCTATTACAGGTAATATATAGCAAAAAAGTGACTTCTGGTTTTAATAAAAAGATAATTAAATATTGTATACCTGCATTAGTCTTAACATTATATATTTTGCTGAATCATCAAGATGGTATTGATTTCATTTTATTAACATCATTAACAATAGTATTATTTTCAATAATAAATTTATCTAAGTTTAAAAATATTATTTTTAACAACGATAGAGATAAGAGGATAAATATAAGTCTGGTTCTTCTAGGTTTAATACATGGTCTCACAAATCTTGGTGGCAGTTTACTGACTTTAATTAGCACAAATCTAAACAATGAAAAAGAGCAGATGAGATATAATATAGCAAGTGGTTATCTGATACTTGGAGTAGTTCAGTTATTATTTATAAATACTTTCTATAAGATATTAATGCCAAGTAATCTATATTATTTATTTATCCCTATTGCCAGCTTTTTTGTTGCACAGATTTTTTATCATAAAATAAATAGCAAGTTATTTTCTAATATGCTAAATATAGTCATGCTGATATATGGTGGATATATATTTATAGATAATTTATAGATTATTATTCTAAGAATCTTTTGATGGCTGGATTAAAAATAAAGTCCTCACTGCGCAAAGGTTTTTTTAAAAACAAACCATCTAATGAAACTACTCTGCTGAGAGCAACATACGTTTGACCATGAGCAAAAGCTCCATAATCCATATCTATCATAACATTTTCAAAAGTCTGTCCCTGGCATTTATGAATGGTAGCTGCCCATGCTAATTTTATGGGGTATTGAGTAAAAGTTGCACTGACTGAAGAACTAATTTTCTTATCTGAAATAATATATTCAAACCTCTCCCATGTCTCTGGTTCTAATAAATAAACTTCATCCTTAACTCTAATATGTATCTCTTTTTTGCTCAGTTTATCAATTGTAGCTAATGTACCATTTACCCAGTTTTTACTATTTTTAACCAACATCACTTGTGCACCCACTTTCATTCTTAACTCTTCATCGACAGGAGCACCAGAGTATTTTCCATCAATTTCTGCATGATATATATATTCTTTTGATGATATATTTTTTAAATTAGAGGCATTAATACTATTAACTTTATAATTATTAGTTGACAATGTTAGGACTTCTTCAGGGACAATAAAATCATTTTTGACAATACGTTTATTAAAAATCATCAGATCATCATCGTCTAAAGTAGCTTTTCTAGCTCTATCTAATAATGATATAAGTTTCTTGTCAGATTGTCTGAAAACGTGAGATAGCTCAAACTTAACTAACTCAATCTTATTTATTATATTAGAGTTAAAAAAGAAATAGCCGTCAGGGTATAAAGTATTCATGACATCTACTTCATCTTTAGTTATGACAGGAGGAAGTTGATATAAGTCGCCAACAAAAATCATTTGAATTCCACCAAAAGGTTCTTTATTTTCTCTAGTCATTTGAAGAGTTAAATCGATAGCATCAATAATATCAGGGCGTAACATAGAAACTTCATCAACAAGGATAGTATCTATCTCTTTAATAAGTCTTTTATTATAGTGTTTTTTAATTACATCCGGAGTAATGACATGAAATGGAAAATTAAAAAATGAATGAATTGTTTTAGCATTGATATTTAATGCAGCGATAGCTGTAGGTGCAAGAACTATAAGATTCTTACTTGTTTTTCTTTTTATATAATTAATTAAAGATGATTTTCCTGTTCCAGCTTTTCCTGTGATGAATATATTTTTAGTTGAATTTTCAAAGAGTGATATAATTTCATTGAAATCATCATTTAAAATAAAATCATTTTGCATTTTAATGTAATAAAATCTGCAACATTTTTGCAAATTCAAAGATAATCAAAAATGTACCTATTAATACACAGAAAAATATTGCTACTATGAGCGGTGGTATAAGTTCCGGTTTAGTATCAGCCAGAGACTTAATTAAAAGTTTTTCTATAATCTTCTGCAAAGAATATATAATATTTCCAAAAACAATAGCAGAAAATAATGGTCCTAGCACAAAAAAGACAAATGGTTTCCAAGAATAAACATCAGCAAACCCAACATCGGTAGAATAAATATATAAACTAGACCCAAACCAAAATAATACAGAAATTATTTTAGCATTTTTCTTAACTTTGCTCTCTTGTAATAACTGCTGAGCTTCCATTCTCTTATTTCTTATTTTACTCATGATTTAACTCTAGATGCGTATTCACTATTTTCGGTATCAATTCGAATCAACTCTCCTTCTTTAATAAAAATAGGAACCATAATCATTTCACCATTTTCCATGACCGCTTCTTTGAGTGTAGATGATACCGTGTCACCCTTAATTGCATCTATGGTTGACTTAACGGTCAAGTTCACAAATTTAGGTGGGTCCACTTGTATAACATTGTCATTCCATATAGTCACATCACATTCATCGCCATCTATTAGCCATTTCTTATTACTATTCAGAATAGACTCATTAACTTCAGACTGCTCATATGAAGTTAAATTCATAAAAAAAAATGAATCACTCTCTTTATACAAAAACTGCATCTTAGTATTCATTACATCTGCTTCATATATGGTTTCGCCAATTTTAATAGTTTTTTCTAATACCTTGCTATTTAGAAGGTTGCGGATTCTGACTTTCGTAAATGCTTGTCCCTTACCAGGATTAACAAAACTATTGTCTAATATTAAGTATGGCTCATTATCGATTAGAACTTTATTTCCATTTCTTAAAAGTGAGGAATTATCAGCCATTAACTTGTTTGCTGTTTTGAATATGTAGCAATATTAGTTTGCTGTAATCTCTCAATTCTCTCAGATAAAGGTGGGTGAGAAGAAAAGTATTTTTGAAAAAAAGATTTTTTTCCTTGATTAGATATTCCAAATGCTAACATTTGATCAGGTAGTTTTGCGGATGAATGCTTGGCTAATGCACGCAGCGAAGCTATCATAGCTTCTTTTGATGTTAATTCAGCACCACCTTGATCAGCACGATACTCTCTTTGTCTTGAATACCACATTACTATTGTTGAAGCGAGTATTCCAAGTACAACTTGAGCAAAAATTACAGTAAAAAAATAACCTATCCCATAACCTCTCTCATTCTTCAGTATAACCCTATCTACAAAATGACCAATCACTCTAGAAAAGAAAATTACAAATGCATTTACAATTCCTTGAATTAGAGTGAGAGTTACCATATCACCATTAGCAACATGACTCATCTCATGTCCAATAACAGCCTCAATCTCCTCTCTATTCATATTACTTATTAGCCCAGAACTAAGAGCTACTAGAGAATTATTTTTAGATGAACCAGTGGCAAAAGCATTTGGACCAGCTGATTGAAAAACACCAATTTCTGGAACTTTAATATTAAGGATATTTGCTTGTCGCTTAACAACCATTAGAAACCATTTTTCAAAATCATTTGAAGGACTGGTGATTACTTGAACTCCAGCCATCTTTTTTGCCATCCATTTAGACATATACAAAGAAATAAATGAGCCACCCATACCAAAAACAAGGGAGAATATCATCAGTGAATCATAATCAAGATCAACTCCATTGCTTTGCAAGATACCAGTAAAACCTGTTAGTGATAAAAATATGCTCAAAACTAACAATATTGCAATATTTGTTACTATAAAAAATAAGATTCTTTTCATATATTTCCCTCTACTCAATATTATAGGTTGTTTTGACTTTTTCAAGCAAAAACTTTTTATCAATTTTCTTCCCTCTTCTACTTCTTTCCATTATAAAAGCCTTGAGACCATCAAAATTAATTATACGTTTTCTATTTGAATCATAAGAAAAACTTAAGGATTGCCCTTTTTTTAAAACAGTAGAAAATATGATGGTTTCATCACTTGCCTTAGGTATGTTGATCAACTTAACACCCCTTCCTTTTGATAGAATTGGTATATTTTTAATCTCACTAATCAACATATACCCAGCGCTAGTTATTATCAGATAATATAAGTCTGTATCAAGATCTACAGTTACTGATTTTACAGCCAAAGAATCTTTTGTGCGAAGTAATGTTTTACCTTTTTTATTCTTTACAAATAGATCCTCTTGTAGGCAAATAAATCCATAGCCACGATCAGACATAGTAAGAATAGATAATTTTTTTGTCAAAAGATGCATGCCAATTATTGATATACCATCCTGTATCTGGAAATATTTACTGAGGGGTTCACCTTGACCTCGAGATATGGCTATTTTAGAATAGTCCAAATTATAAACAAAGCCTAGTTGATCTAAAAAGACCAAAGGTTTATCCATATATCCTTTTTCATGCAAAAGATAATCATCTCCAGTTTTAAAACTTAAGCGGTTAACGTCTATATCATGTCCTTTAGAATATTTAATCCATCCATTCTTAGATAAAATTGCTGTTACTGGGTCATTGCTCACAGTAACTTGAACCTCAATAGCTTTGGCGGGAGAAATATTAGTTATCTTTGTTTGTCTCGCTCGAGAAAATGACTCTAAAACTTCTAGTAATTCATCTTTCAGATACTTATTAAGCTTAGCTTTTGATTTTAATATTGCAGATAATCTTTTTTCATTCTCACTCAGCTCTTTGAGTTCTATAATTATATTTTTTTCCTGAATTTTAGCTAAGCTTCTAATCTTTATATTAATAATAGCTTCATACTGCATCTCAGTGAATTTAAACATCTTAATGAGGATTTTTTTAGGGTTATCCTCATTTCTTATAATTTTAATAATTTTATCTAAATTATTATATACAATGATATAAGCATTTAAAATATGTATACGTTTTTGTATTTTTTCTAATTCCCAAGATAGTTTATTTGTAATAGTAGTCAATCTATATTTTATCCACTCTGACAAAATTATTTTCAAGTTTTTTACTTGTGGCTTGCCATCTAATCCAATCATATTGAGATTTACTCTAAGACTTTTCTCTAAATCTGTTGTAAAAAAGAAATGCGACATGATTGTACCTGCATCATGACTTCTTCCTTTGGTCTTCAGTATAATCCTGACGGGATTATCTTGGTCAGACGCATCCATAACACTATCAATAAATGTGGACTTTTTTAAAAATATCTGTTCTTGAATTTGTTCAATTATTTTATTGGTATTAGCTTGATATGGTATTGAGTTTATGATTATTTCTTTTCCTTTAACTTTGTAAGTGGCGCGAATTTTTATATTTCCAGTTCCATTTAGATATATACTATCCAGCTCCGATTCATTTAATACAATTTCTCCCTGTGTAGGAAAGTCAGGGCCAATAACAAATTTTCTCAGATCCTCGATAGATAGCTTTGGATTATCAATTAACTTAATCGCTGCTTTTATTACTTCCGAAAGATTGTGAGATGGAATATCCGTAGACATTCCTACAGCTATACCTGAACTACCATTTATTAGAATATTCGGTATTTTTGATGGTAAAGTTTTGGGTTCATTAAGAGTACCATCAAAATTAGGTGACCATTTAACCGTGCCCATATTTATCTCATCAAGAAATAATTGGGAAAACATTGTGAGTCTTGATTCGGTATATCTCATAGCGGCGAAGGACTTCGGATCATCTTGCGTGCCCCAATTACCCTGGCCTTCAATGAATGTATGATTATAAGAAAAGTCTTGTGCTAGCATGACCATAGCCTCATAACATGCAGTATCTCCATGAGGATGAAATTTACCTAATACATCACCAATTGTTCTTGCAGATTTTTTGAACTTAGAAGTATAGTTTAGAGATAATTCATTCATGGCATAAAGTATCCTTCTCTGGACAGGTTTTAATCCATCGGATATATGAGGTAGTGCTCTATCTAATATTACATACATCGAATAATTCAAATATGCTTCTTCTGAAAAATCTTTTATAGGTAATCGCTCTAATGACTTATCTGATTCTTTGATAATTTTTTCTAGGTCTATATCCATAATTTAGTCTATCTTTGCAAGATCTCCTTTTTTCTCCAGCCATGCCTTTCTTTCTGAAGATTTCTTTTTTGACAATAACATATCCATTAAAGATTTATCTTTATTGCTAGAAGATAAAGTTAACTCAACAAGCTTTCTTGTCTTTTTTGATAAAGTTGTATCTCTCAATTGAGTAGGGTTCATTTCACCTAGACCTTTAAATCTTGTTATTGAAACCGATGAATCCTTTTCGTTTAGCTTGAGCTTCTTTAAAAGTGATTTTTTCTCAGCTTCATCAATTACATAGTGTGTTTCCTTTTTATAATCAATTCTAAAAAGTGGTGGTTTAGATATATAAATATGTCCAGCCTCTACTAAAGGGTAAAAATGCTTATAAAACAAAGCTGCTAATAATGTTGCAATATGCAAGCCATCTGAATCAGCATCTGCTAAAACGCATATTTTTCCATAGCGCAGTTTTGATATATCGTCCGACCCTGGTACCACACCAATAGATGTACTAATATCCTTAACCTCTTTTGATTCTAATATTTTCGCAGATGATAGTTCCCATGTGTTCAGTATCTTGCCCCTTAGAGGTAATATAGCTTGATATGTTCTATCTCTGGCTTGTTTGGCAGATCCGCCAGCAGAATCACCCTCTACTAGAAAAAGTTCTGTAACTTTAATATCTTTTAATGTGCAATCAGATAGACGGCTTGGAAGTAAGACTGAGCGTGCATTTATTTTCTTTGAATCAGAGTTAGATGATAAAATACGCACCTGAGCATTCTTGATGGCTAACTCAGCAAGCTTTTCACCTGCATCAGAGTGCTTATTTAGCCATAATGCAAACTTATCTTTTAACTGCGATGTCAATGATGCGAGTAGATGATTGGATTGCAGCTTACCTTTAGTTTGTCCGGAAAACTGTGGGTTGCTCATTTTAAATGACAAAATAAATGATACATTTTTCCAAATATCTTCTGGTGATAGTTTTATATTTCTAGGTAGAAGATTTCTGCGATCACAAAATTCTCTCATTGAATCTATTAATCCTGTTCTAAAAGCATTTACATGAGTCCCACCATACATTGTTGGTATTAAATTTACATAACTCTCCTGTAGAGGTTCAGTTGACTCCGGTAACCATATTGCAGACCAATCTAAGACATACGTGTCTCCATCGATCGTACCATGATATGTACCATTTGGTAAATAATCAGTGGATGGGGTATTGGCGCCAATGAGGTAATCACTGAGACTACCATCGTGATAAAATTCTTGTGTTCCTGATCCATGCTTTTCATCAATTAACTTCAGTTTTAACTTTGGTTGAAGTATTGATTTGGCTTTAACTAAATGGCTTAATTCTTGAATATTAATATCTAAGCTATCAAAATATTCAGGATTTGCTTTGAAAGTAATTATGGTTCCTTGTTTTTTAGAAGATGTTTTTTTTGAGGACTTGAGACCTTTTAGAAGTTTCCCATTTTTAAAAGACATTGAATATTCTTTTGAATCACCCAATCTAGATATCTGTAACATTAAAGATTCTGATAAAGCATTAACAACAGAAACTCCTACGCCATGGAGACCTCCAGAATATTTATAATTTTTTTCTGAAAACTTTGCACCAGAATGTAGATTAGTCATTATAACTTCGACACCAGAAACTTTATGCTTAGGATGTGGGTCAACTGGCATACCTCTTCCATTATCATCAACTGTAATTAAATTGTTATCATGAAGATGTATGATGATTTCATTACAATGACCTGATATCGCTTCATCAACACTATTGTCAATTAATTCTTGAACTAAATGATTAGGATTAGTTGTATCAGTATACATACCAGGTCTCTTCTGAACTGGCTCTATACCTTTGAGGACTTCAATATCTGATGATGTATATTTTTTTTTCACTATGATGATGTATAATTAAAATCATATTACTATATATACACGAGAATATAAATGAATTATGTATTTTATGATTTTGAAACCACTGGATTAGATACCAAGTTTAGTCAACCCATACAAATAGCCGCTGTATGTCTTGATTCAAATTTCAATGAATTAGATAGAATGGATGAAAAATGTAAACTTAAAGACGGTATAATTCCACATCCTTCAGCCATGCTAGTAACAAAAGTTCCTATTAATCTTCTGAAAAATGGACAATCCTTTTATGACATGATGGATTATGTCTACGATAAATTTAAGTCATGGGGGCCAGCAATATTTATTGGCTATAATAGCATGAGATTTGATGAAGAAATTCTTAGAAGTAGTTTTTTTCAGTCCTTACATGACCCATATCTTACTAATACAAATAAGAATTTAAGAACTGACTTATTTAAAATTATCTTAGGACTAGTAGCTTTAGATAATACTATTATAAAGATTCCAATTACTGAAAAAACAAAAAAGCCTTCATTCAAGCTTGAATTAATTGCAAATGAAAATGGAATTGAACATATTAAAGCCCATGATGCATTGAGTGATGTTTATGCAACTATAGATGTAGCAAAAATAATAAGAGAAAAGGCCCCAGATTATTGGGATGAATGCATGAAAACAATCAGCCCAAGAGGCTTAATAGAATATATTGATACAAATGATTTTTTCTATGCTGCTCCTGAACATGGTGCGGCAAATATAACATATAAACCCATATCCTTTTTGACAAGTAATCCAAATAATCATAAAGAGTTAGCATTTTTTGATCTGAATAATGACCCTAAGACATATCATGAGGCAGGTATATCAAAAATTACTTCAATGATAGAAAGCCGACAAAAGGTTATTAGATTATACCAAGCAAATAAATCTCCAATTATTTTGAGCTCAGATTTTATGAGCTCATCAGGTATTTTTAAAGACGATGAAATTCATAAATTCAAAGAAAAATCTGAGGAATTAAGTATATATGATGATTTTATTGAAAAAGTTAATTTTGCATTAGTTGAACGATATGATGATTTTCAGATTACAAGAGAACCATCTGAATTCCTAGAAGGTCAAATATATAATGCTGGCTTCTATAGCTCCATAGATAAAGAAAAAATTAATCTATTTAAAAACTGTGATAATCCAAAAGAAAAATATATTATTTCAAAAGAATTTCAAGATCGCAGACTAAGAGAGATTAGTTATAGAGTATTATTTTCTGAGTCACCTAATGTCTTTTCTGATCAAGAATTATTAGATAGAAAAAGATTTATAGCTGATAAAGTATTTTGTACAGAAGAAAAAGTAAAATGGTGTACGCTTGAGAGAGCTAAAAATGAAATTCAATCGATTAAGGAAAAAGACAGTAATAAGGATCAAGTATCTTACATAAAAGAAATTGAAAACTATCTGCAAGCAGAAGAAAAAAGATATGAGTCTTACTTATCTGGAGACATTTCTGTTTAATATGCTTAAAATCCTCTCTGCTGTCACATATCCCGGTATCACGAACCCATCTTTCATGAAAATCATTGGGGTTCCATTGACTTTCAAATCACGAGCTATAAAATAATTATCTGCAATAGGGTTTTGACAAGACTTACTCTTTACGAAATTATTATCGAAAGCCCTATTTAATGCTTCTTTCCGATCCTTAGAACACCATATAGAAACCATATCAGTATAAGCATCATCATCATTCCCATTCCGTGAAAATAATACATAACGAATTTCTATATGATTCTCCAATAAGTTATCTATTTCATTATGTAATTTCTGGCAATACGGGCATGAGGTATCTGTAAAAATAGTTATGCTATGCTCAGTTTTTTCCGGCTTGTATACAATAGTATTTAAAGCACTTATATTAGAAAGATACTCTACTCTCTCTTTCTTTAATCTGTCCTCTGTTAAATTACTACCAGTTTTGAAATCAATAATACTTCCCATGATAAGATGTTTAAAGTCAGACGTAAGGTAATATAATTCATCTTGAATTGTAATCTCAAAAAATGAATTACTTATCTTTTCTATGGAATCTATCCTGATATTTGGATATTTTTCCTCCATAGCTTTTTTAGCATCATCAGTGCTGTGTTCAGCCATAGAACAAGAAGTTATAATAAATGCTATAAATAGAGTTAAAAATATCTTATACATATAACTATCCTCTCGGGTGAAATTTATTATGAAACTTAATCAGTCTTTCTTTAGCTACATGAGTATAGATTTGGGTAGTAGACAAACTTGTATGCCCCAGTAACATCTGAACAGATCTTAGGTCAGCCCCATGATTGAGTAAGTGGGTGGCGAAAGCATGCCTCAAAGAATGCGGAGATATAGTTTTATCTTTCAATGATTTTTTTGAATATCCCACTATCATGGTCCAGCAGAATTTTCTTGAAATCTGTCTACCTCTGTTACTTAAAAAGATAAAAAGATTATCATCATGAGTAACTAAATCAACTCTCTCTGAATCAATATAACTTTTAAGCCATGTAAGCGCAGTTTCTCCAATAGGGATTATCCTTTCTTTCCCACCCTTTCCTAGAACTCTTATTATGCCTCTAGTCATGTCAACTTGATTAAGCTTTAAATCAGTCAACTCAGATATCCTGAGTCCTGTCGCATATAATAACTCTAAAATTGTTTTATCTCTTTTGCCTTGAGGTGTTGTACAATCTGGTGCATTCAAAAGTTTTTCAACATCTTGTTCACTAAGGTTTACTGGAAGTTTTCTACCAATTTTGGGTGACTCAATTAACTCACTCGGGTTAACTTTTACAACATTAGTATATGTAAGCCAATTATAAAAACCTTTTATTGCAGATAAGGCTCTATTAATAGAAGAAGATGAAATACCGCGATCTATCTTATCAGCTAGATAGGAATTTAAATCTATTTCACTGCAAGTTTTAATATCTATATTTTTGGCAGATAGCCACTTCTCTAATTGCTGAAGATCTGATGCATAAGAATCTATGGTATTTTTTGAGAGTCCTTTCTCAACCCATATGGAATCACAATAGTTATCAATAATATTGTTATTTGAGCTATTCTGCATATACTATATTCATAAGATTAGTAATTATTGTACTATGATTTAAAAATAATAGTAAAGAAACGCATGAATAAGAATACTAAAAATAGTTGCATTAATGATTTTGATCCTTCAGCACTTGATGAAATTACTGCTGTCTCAAGAATACTTAAATCAATAACTACGATGAAAGATACTGAAACCATTAACATTAAGGATGCGTTAGGAAGAATTGTCTCAAAAAATATTAAATCATCGATAAACATACCATCATTTAGAAATTCTGCTATGGATGGGTATGCAATCAATATAAAAAATTTGAAACAAAATAAATATGTTCTTAATGAGCAAGGTATATCTTTGGCTGGGCAACCTTATTATAAAAAGTTAAAAAATAAAGAGACTGTAAAAGTGATGACTGGAGCTGTAATACCAGATAATGCTGATGCTATAATTATGAAAGAAATGGTAGACAAAAAAGGTAATATTATTTCGTTTCCAGATTGTATTCAAAAAGATCAAAATATTAGAAATATTGGAGAAGATATAAAGAAAGGAGATAAGGTACTGACAAAGGGTAGGCAGATAAACTATGTAGATCTAGCTATATTATCATCTCTAGGAATGAGTAAAATAGATGTTCTTAAAAAACCTATAGTAAGTTTTTTTTCAACTGGAGATGAATTGATTTCTGTAAATAAGAAATTAAAAAAAGGACAGATATATGATAGTAATAGATATTTACTGTTTGGATTACTTAGTGAATTACCAGTAGAGATAAAAGATATGGGGGTCGCAAGAGACAATGAAAGAATATTAATTAAAAAATTAAAAGAGTGTTCTGGATTATCAGATATCATTATAACTACAGGAGGGGTGTCTGTTGGAGATGCAGATTATATAAAAAGTGCATTAAAAAAAGCTGGGAAAGTAAATTTTTGGAAAATAGCTATTAAGCCAGGTAGACCATTAGCATTTGGGAAAATAAAAAATGCGTCTTTTTTTGGCTTGCCTGGTAATCCAGTATCAGCAGCAGTAACATTTCAGATATTTATAATACCTGCAATAAAAAAAATGTTGAATATGCTAACTTCATCAAAGTTGGCTGTAAATGCTATAGTGAAATCAACCTTGTCAAAAAAGAAAGGTAGAGTTGAGTATAAGAGAGGATTACTAGAACAAAAAAATGGGATAAATATTGTCAATACAACAGGACTGCAAGGCTCAAATATTTTGTCATCCTTATCAAAGGCAAACTGTTATATAAGATTAGATTCAAAAACTGAAAAAATAAAAAAGGGGGATACAGTTGAAGTCCTACCATTCAACATTGATTTATGATTATGAAAGATGAAGTTTATAAAAGTATAGGATTTACAAAAAATATAATAATATGCATATACGATTTACTATTATTATTCTCAATATTATTTTTTTTGTCGCTACCAGTGATAATTTTTTCAAATAATGAGCTAATTGGACAGAATATTTTTTACCGAATATACCTTTTGTCGATAATAATAGGTTACTACTTATGGTTTTGGATTAAACATAATCAAACGTTAGGAATGAAAAGTTGGAAATCGTATATAGTAAATAAAAATAATGGAAAAGACTTATCAATCAAGCAATGTATTCTTAGAATCCTGATATCCCTAATTGGGGGGCATTTATTATTGATTTTTTATAAACATTCGCTGCAAGACATAGTATCTAAAACAAAACTTGTTAAATCTTCATAAAGGTGTTTCATCTAATACTCTCTCTTAATTGATAATCTAATAAATATTTTCCAAGGATAATAAATAATAAATGTGGTAGAAAGACATTTATGAATGGTAATATGCCAAGCACCATACCTAAGTTTGGTAAAATTGATGTAATAATAAAGAAACCAATACCAATAAATAAACCCAAGACAAGTCTCTTACTGAGATTTGATGATCTATGTTTACCAAATATAAATGGCATAGCTAAAAATAACATGATAACAGTGGACAGAGGTTTAAATATTTTTTCCCAATATATTTTTTTCTGGATATTTGCATCAAGGTTATTGTTTATCAAATAGTTAATATTTTGACTCACATTAGCTAGAGATAGACTTGATGACTTATGGGTTTTAATATTGATGAGTTTCCTATCAATAAAGTTATCAATATCTACTTCTTTAGTATATTTTTTTATGATTAGTGAATTATTTATTTTTGTTTCATTAATCTCTTTAAGAGACCACTTATTGTCAATAAATTCAGCGTCACGTACATACTTGATAGATGAGAGAATATTTTTTTTATCATAACTATACATTGTTATACCATTAAGCTTTGTATCTGAATATATTTCATTTATTTTGATGAATGTATCTTTATCTTTAAACCATACTCCATTTTTATTAAAGACAAGTTTTTTATTTAACGCAAGATTCTTCTTCTTCTCAGCTTTATTACTATATTTTGGAACAAGAGAATCAGTTGTATAATAAAAAATGCTAGATAATAAAAAAGCCTGAATTAATATAATTGCAATAATTTTTGATACTGATATTCCAGCTGATTGCATAGATATAAACTCCATGTCAGAAGACATTGCCCCCAGAGAAAGCATTGATCCAATTAGTACAGCATATGGGAACATTATCTCAATGCTCCTTGGAATATTTAAAATTATATATTTAATGACTACTAGCATGTGATAATTACCAACGTTCAAGTATTTAAGCTCAGCAGTAAATGAAAAAAATACCTCTATTGAAACTAATACCGAGAGACTAACAATTAGACCAATAAAAAATCTAGTGAATAAATACTTGTAAATTATCATTACTGTCTTCCTGGTATCATGTTTTTATCTTGATAATAGATTTTTGCTACTATGGTAATCATAATTAAATGTATCCACCATAATCCTAAGAAAACAGGTGTCAAGTTTAATAAAAACATTTTCTTAGTAATCGACATTCCTATAAAATATGTAAAATATATTAATGCACCTAAAAAAACTTTATCGTATCTACCTTTTCTGGGTGCAGAATAACTGAGAGGTAGTGCTATAAAACCTAAAATGATGGTAGCAATTGGTAGCATCAGTCTAGACTGGAGCTCAGCTTTTGATTCCAAGCTATCTATTGAAAATAACTCATAAGTACTTTTTGCTTCATACTTGCTATTTATAAAAACTGATAATTCTTGACCAAGCATAATACCATGTTCATCATATTCAGTGGTTCTTGTGCTAGCATTAACAGAAGATAACACTTCAGTAATTCTACCATTTTTAAGCACAATAAATCTTTGATCATTCTCATCTTTAATATATGAGGCTGATTCTGAATTCTCTACTGTCGACCCTATAGAATCTGACGAACTGAAAAATATATTGTTTAATTTTTTATCATCTGTACTTTCAACAAAGAAAGTAGCTTCTCCATTCTGAGAGGAAGTAAATCTTCCTGGTTTTATCTCCTCTATCCTTTCTTCGCTATTTAGTCTATGTTCTAGTTTATATCTATATTCAGTAGCAGACGGTGTTATATATAGAGAAAAAAGCGCAACGATTAAAGCAGACGGTACAACTATCTTACTTATAATTTTAGCAATATCCATGATGGACTGACCGGAAGCAGATATTACTGCCATTTCATTATTATTATAAAATCTACCTAAAGAAATAATAATTCCAAAAAATAAACTTATCGGAATGATATATATCGAATATTGTGTAATTTTTACGGAGATAATTGGAAATAATAAATAAGTTGGAAATGTTCCTACAGAAGCTTCTTCAATTAATCTTAGCATGGTATTTGACGATAAAATTACCATAAATATCAGTAATACAGATAAGGATGACCCCAGGATTTCTTTTAGTAAATATTTTTCAAGAATTTTCATTATGATGATTTATTTTATCAAATTTTAACAAGTTTTTAAAAATAATGTTAATCTAGTACATATTCTCATAAAAAGGTAAAAACATGGACTATAAAAGCTTAATATCAGGAAAATTAAAGGGTAATACGGATATATACCTAATTGGTGTATTTGCAGACAAAAAACTAACTCATCTAAATAAATCTGTTAGCGAAATCACATTGAAATTAATTAAGAAATGTATTGATGACAATAACTTTACTGGTGATATTGGTGATAATCGAACATTTGACGATCTAGAGAATAAATTCCAGATAACACTTTTTGGCTTAGGGACTAAAGAAAAATTTGGGCCTATTAGCTTTAGCCGATCAATAAGTTTAATTATAAAGAAAATAGAGATGACGAATGCTAAATCATTGTCCTTGAATATAGATAATATAATATCAAATAAACTAGCTATATCCGCAGAATTTATAGTTAGTTCAATTGAAAATAGTTTTTATAAATATTCTCATAAAAAAGATAAAGTGGTTTCAAAAATAAAAGAATGTAATTTTATCTCTAAAAATGCTATTTCCTCTAAATCATTTAATAAATCTGTATCAATAGGTAAGGCTATTGCTAGTGGAATTGGGTTGGCAAAAGATTTAGGTAATACGCCCCCAAATATATGTACTCCGACATACTTAAGTGCTGAAGCCATAAAGCTAAAGAAAATTAATAAATTAATAAAAATCACAGTTCTTAATGAAGCTAAAATGAAATCTCTAGGTATGGGCTCGTTATTATCTGTATCTCAAGGCAGCAAACAACCTGCAAAACTTGTTTCAATAGAGTATATGCCTTTGAAAAATAAAGCTCCAATAGTTTTAGTTGGCAAAGGCATTACTTTTGATACAGGTGGTATCTCACTAAAACCATCACCTAATATGGATGAAATGAAATTTGATATGTCTGGAGCAGGAAGCGTTATTGGCACGATGAAAGCAGTCGCTGAAATGAATATAAAGACAAATGTTGTAGGCATAATAGCATGTGCGGAAAATATGCCAGGTAGTCAGGCTACAAGGCCTGGTGATGTTGTCACAAGTATGTCTGGAATAACAATTGAGATATTAAATACCGATGCTGAAGGAAGATTAGTATTATGTGATGCACTGACATACGCTAAAAAATATAAACCAAGATATATGTTAGATATGGCAACCTTAACAGGAGCTTGCTTAGTTGGTTTAGGAAAATATCCTAGCGGATTATTCTCAAATAGCGAAAAACTTGCTGGATTAATTAAAAAGTCTGCAGATAAGACAGGTGATCGTGTTTGGCAATTACCTTTATATGATGATTATTTTAAAGAATTAAAGACTAACTTTGCGGATATACAAAATATTGGTGGAAGATATGGTGGGGCAATAACTGCCGCAGCTTTTCTAGCAAAGTTTACAGAAGGTATAGATTGGGCACATCTAGATATAGCGGGTACTGCTTGGGAAGTTGGGGAAAACAAAGGTTCTACGGGAAGACCTGTGAGTCTATTAATTGACTTTATTTTATCAAATCAATAAATTGAAAAAAAGAGCCTGTTTTTATATATTGAATAAACAAGATGATATGAATTTGTCAATCTGTAAAATTATTAAAAAATATTATAATGATGGTCATAAGATACTTGTTAAATCTGATAATGTGGAGCTCATGGATAATATCAATGATCTTCTTTGGACTTTTGAACAACTAACATTTATCCCACATTCAACAAATATTGAATATGATGTCACAGCACCAGTTCTTTTATATAAGAATAAGGATAAAAATGATTCTATAATAAAAAAGGACTATAATGTCATTCTAAATGTAGATATGGAATTAGACTCTAGCGATAAAGAGCATGAAATTATAATAGAAATAGTTGGTCATGATGAAAGCAAAAGGTCTATATCTAGAGAGAAATATCTATATTATAAGAAAAATAAGCTTGATGTAAGGCATGAAAATTTATAAATGGATATAAAGTACTCCCCAAAAGATTTAGAAGCATCTATATATAAAAAGTGGATAGATAATGACTGTTTTTCCGCTAAAGACTTAAAATCTAATTACTCCATCGTACTACCACCTCCTAATGTTACAGGTACATTGCATATGGGCCATGCTTTTCAGCATACTATAATAGACATACTCATTAGATATAATAGGATGCTTGGTAAAAGCGTATTATGGCAACCTGGTACAGATCATGCAGGTATTGCTACCCAACTAGTTGTAGAAAATAATCTTGCTAGAGAAGGTAAAACTAGACATGACATTGGCAGAAAATCTTTAGTGGATGAGATATGGAAATGGAAAGAAAAATCTGGGAATACAATTATCTCTCAGACAAAAAGAATTGGGTCTTCAGCTGATTGGGATAGAAATAGATTCACGATGGATGATGGTTTAAGTGATGCTGTTAAAAAAGTTTTTATAACACTTTATAATGAAGATATTATTTATAGAGGAAATAGATTAATAAATTGGGATATAAAACTACAAACAGCAATATCTGATCTAGAAGTAACAAATATTGAAAAAGTTGGTCACTTATATAATATAAAATATGAAATTGAAGATAGTAATGAGTTACTAATAGTTGCAACAACAAGACCTGAGACTTTATTTGGTGATACTGCAATTTGTGTTAACCCAAATGATGAACGATATAAAAGATTTATAAATAAAAAAGCTAAATTACCATTAACAAATAGATTAATTAAAATAATATCAGATGATTCTATTGATATGGATTTTGGGACAGGTTGTGTGAAGATAACTCCTGCCCATGATTTTAATGATTATAAATTAGGTAAAAAACATAATCTAGAATTCATTAATATATTGAACAAAGATGGAACATTAAATAATAATGTTAATCAAAAATTTAGAGGTATAGGTATACATGAATCAAGAGAGTTAATCGTAAATGAATTAAAAAACATAGGGCTGCTTGGAGAAATTGAAGATTATAAGACTACGGTGCCTATAGGGGAAAGATCAGGTGAAATTATAGAACCATTACTTACTGATCAGTGGTTTATGAAAATGGAAGACCTTGCTAAACCAGCTATAGATGCTGTTAAAAATTCAAATATAAAATTTGTACCTAAAAATTGGGAAAAAATTTATTTTAACTGGCTAGATAATATCGAAGACTGGTGTATTAGTCGACAGATATGGTGGGGGCATAGAATTCCTGCTTGGTTTGATAAAGATAATAATATATATGTTGGAAATGATGAAAACGAAATAAGAGAGAAATACAATATTAATGAAGATGCTGTATTAACGCAAGATAATGACGTCTTAGATACATGGTTTTCATCTGCATTATGGCCATTTACTACTTTGGGTTGGCCAGAAAAAACTAAAGAGCTAGAAAGATATTATCCTACAAGCGTACTAGTAACAGGATTTGATATTATATTTTTCTGGGTTGCGAGAATGGTTATGATGGGGATTAAGTTCTTAGATATGGTCCCATTTAAAACAATATATATTCATGGGCTAGTAAGAGATTCTGAAGGTAAAAAAATGTCTAAATCAGTTGGAAATGTTATAGATCCAATTGATATCATTGATGGTATAGGTCTAGATGCTTTAACTGAAAAAAGAGTTTCCAGCTTAGTTCAGCCTAAACTTAAAAATAAGATTATTAAAAAAACTAAAGATGAATTTCCAGAAGGTATACAGCCATATGGTGCAGATGCCTTGAGATTCTGTTTTTGTGCTCTGGGATCAACTGGGAGAGATATAAGCTTCGACTTAAAAAGAATTGAAGGGTATAGGAACTTTTGCAATAAACTCTGGAATGCATCTAGATTTGTTTATATGACAACTAATGGTTATCAATATCAAGATAGAATAAAGTTTGATGACCTAAAAACTTATGAAAAATTTATGATTATAAAGTTAGATGCATTAGTGACTGAATATAAAAAACACTGCACATCATATAGATTTGATCTTATGGCTAATTCATTATATAGCTTCATCTGGAATGAATATTGTGATTGGTTTGTTGAAATATCTAAAGTTGAGATTGATAATGGTAATGAATATACAAAGAATGTACTCATTTATACGCTTCAAATAATCTTGAAACTTTGCCATCCTATCATCCCTTACATCACGGAAGAAATATGGAGGGAAATGAATTCTCTAGGTTATACAAAAGATGAGATACTAATGAATGCTAAATTCCCATCACAACAAAAAATCTTCAAAGATGGAGACATAGAGGCTGAAGTTTTATTATTAAAAGAATTTATAACTAAAATTAGAAAAACGCGTAGTGATTTGAATGTACATCCCAAGATTAAAATAGATATATATTGTTTTTCTAAAGACTCTTTAGTTAAAAATTTTCTTGATAGTAATAATTCTATTATTTGTAGTCTTCTTAAAGCTCAAAATATATTCATTAACGAAGAATCTTTTAATATTAATGAGTGTATAACTGTTTCTCTAGAAAATCTTAAAGTTTACATACCTATTAAAAAAATAATTGATATCAAAAAAGAGAGAGAACGACTTATAAAAAATATGTCTAACTTAGAGTCAAATTTATTAAAAATAGAGGGTAAGTTAAATAATAAAAATTTTATCGAAAAAGCGCCTTCTGAGATAATCCAGAGTAACTTTAATAAACAAAAGTTTTTTGAAAAAGAGATAGCATCAGTAAAAGATTTGCTTGAATGCTTATCTGATTAACCCATATAGTCTTTCCAGAGTAAACCTGAACGTACTTAAGTCTGGTGATATTATAGCTCTAACATCATCAGCAATCTGTCTATAATTCGCAGCCTGCGTTCCAATCAAAACTATATTATCTTTATTATCTGCTTCCTCTTTAAGAATTTTAATTTCGAATGATTTTCTAGCAATATCTCTTGGGTTATTTAAGGCTATAACCATTGTTCTTGCTGAGATCTTGTTAGCCATGTACATTAATTCATCATGCGGTATATTATTACCCACATATGTAACATCCCATCCTATATTTTGAGCAACAATAATATGCATTAGTGTATCTAAATTTTCATATTCTGACATGAGGGAACCTATAATTATTCTCGGTCCCTCTTCTTTGGCAGATCTAAACTTAGTGTACAAATTCGATAAGCAATTTCGTATTGAGATTTTAGAAAATTTTTCTTGCACATATCTAAGTGAGCCTCTACTACATTCATCATTTATATAGGTATGAAGTGGCTTTAAAAATTCCATTAAAAAATCTGTGGTACTTAACATGGCTACTGCATTTGATAACGCCACATCCAAGCGATTTGAATCCATTGACTCTATAGCTGAAGCAGCCTCATCGAATAGCTCCATAACAGTACCTGTGCTAGGCCTCTGGTATGATTTTGTTGCATTTGACTCATCACCCATGACTAACTCAAATAAATCATCATACGATAATCTGGCTATATCCCCAATTCTTCTGCCGGCATTGATAGCTCGTTTAAGCAGCGTTAACTTCTCTATATCATCATCTGTATATAATCTACGATTTGTTTCTGTTCTTTGTGATATTACAGCATTATACCTTCTTTCCCATGCTCTGATAACATCTGAACTTATACCTGTTCTTCTTCCAACAACCTGTATTAAATGCCGTGGTTTTTTAGATAAATCTCCTTTCACAGTCTTAATATCCCTCTAATTATCTAATGTAATATTACTTGTCCTTCATTCTCCTGTTTTTTATCACTTTTGTCAATGTTTTGTTCTGATATTCATGAACACGTACATAATTAGTATAAATTTATTATACTTTGTTCATATTGTGTGTTGACAAAGTATATTTGTTATATTATTGTTATATACAAGATATAGACAACTGTCATATCTCCACCCCTTTATACTAAAGGCCGAATTCTACCCCCTTTCGGCCTTTTTTTTTAAACAGATTTTTTATACCCACTGGGTCTCCATGAAGGAGAAATAACATCTGGAGAATTAAGTTTTTTTAATAAACGAGCTGGCTGCAAGACTAGGGACCCAAATTTCTTATTTACTTCATCTATAGTATAGTTTAGGCATGATCTGTTCGATAAATTCTCGGAGAATAAATCATTCTGTATATTTATTGGTCTTGGGTTTGTTGCCGTAATTTGTACTTGATAAATACCGCTTCTGATTAGATCACAATTAATAAGTTTAAGACAAAGAGAAAAAATATCATTGCCATCGTTTGTGTAATTAATTGTTTTATATTTCTTGGTTACCCACTCATGTTTTTTCCGAAGCCCAATTGAGAATATATTGCTTTCATAAGCATGTTCCCTCATTCTTCTTGCAACTTTTTCACTCATAAGATGTAATATTTTCTTTATCTCATATTCATCTCTTAGATTTGGTTTGGTTACTTTTCCATGTCCAATTGATTTTGGTAAATCAATATGTAGCTTTAATTCTTCAAAGTCTTTTCCTTGAGCCATTAGCCATATTTTTCTTCCTATGTTTCCATATCTTTTTCCTAATATGCTTATTGGGATATTTTTCATATCACCACAGATAAAAACTCCATGATAGTTTAAAAAAGATTGAATTCCATTTGATACTCCACATAAATCTTTAACAGGATAAGTAGAGAGTATGCTTTCTGATTCACTAGGATTCATAATCATAATACCATCAGGCTTTTTCATTTTAGCTGCAAATTTTGCATTAGATTTATTTGTAGATATTCCTATTGAGCATGGTAAGTTTAATAATCTGAATAATCGATCTTTAATAAGATAAGCGACATCTAATGGAGATGAATATATTTTCTTACATCTAGTTAAGTCTAAAAAAGCTTCATCTACTGAAAATATTTCAATATCTGGTGATATATCATATAAAATTTCCATAATATTTGATGAAACTTTTGTGTATTTTTGAGGATCAGATGCACATCTAATCAAGCCTGGGCATTTATTTTTAGCATCAATAAATCTCATTCCAGTCTTAATGCCAAATGCTCTTGCCTCGTATGAGCATGTAATGATACATGACCCTTTAACTCCATTTGTAATCGCAACAGGCTGTCCACGTAAATATGGTTTGTCTCTTTGCTCAATCGATGCAAAAAAAGCATTCATATCAACATGCATTATTGTTCTAGGCCAACTATAGAATCTTGACCAGGTCACTAGTAGACTCTTATCTGACCTATAACAATTCCTTGAATTGATATTCTTCCAACATTATATTTAATTGGAGATAGTTTTTTATTAGCAGGAACAAGTTCTACATAATTTTTATTTAATTGCTTTATATACTTTAACGTTACATCTTGATTATCAATCAAAATAACTGCTATTTTTGATTTTAATACTTTACTTTGTTTTTCAACGATTACCCAATCCCCACTATTAATACCAGCCTCAATCATAGAGTCACCTTGAACTTTTAGTGCATAACATTTTTCATTTGAAAAGATATGATCTAACTCCAACATATCTCTGTCTGGAACTGCTTCTATTGGGCCACCAGCAGCTATTTTCCCAAAACCTTTAAGTTTAACTGCCTTTCTATCACCTATCTTATTAACCCTTATTAAACCACGATGTCTATATGCTTTCTTCTCAAGCATACTATTTGATTCCAGTGATTTTATATATCGATGCGCTACACCTTTTGAGCTTATACCAATACCCTTTGCTACTTCTCTTAATAAAGGTGATTTACCATGCTTCTCTTGGTATTTAATAATAAAATTATAAACTTGATTTTCTTTCTCTGTTAACATAATGTTCTCATAAAGTTCTCATAGAAGAATCATAAAGTACCATATGCTGAAAATTTTACAAGTAAATTATATTAAAAGAATGGGTCATAAGCCCACTGTAAAAGGCCTTGACGTTGTCTAGGACGACATGAATAGTCATTGTTATTGCAGTTCTTTTTAATTGCGCCTTTATGTCTAGGACCAAAAGCTTTCCAGCGCATTATTTGTATTTTATCCATCTCTGGCACCCTTCTACCCATTGAATAACGGCAGTACCATTGAAACCAACCGATAGGATCCTCGGCAAAAATCCAATTTTTAGCAATCCAATGATCAATTGATAATCCGGATTTAATATTAAAGTAGTTCATATTGATATCAAATTCTACAGTATTGACTTTAGCATTCTTAAACCAAGACTTTGGAAACTCAGAAATATCATCTTTAAAGTAGTATCCGCCAAAAACACCTAGCTCGAGCATCTCTTTCGGAGATAATTCAGGAGTAAATATTTTATTATAATCAATATTAGTCATCATTATTATGTAAAAGGCTTATAATGTTTTTCATTAGCTATATCAAGCATCTCATAGTCACCTCTACTATTACCATATGCATAAATATAATCATAGTCAGATAAATTATATTTTTTTAATATTCTTATAACTTTTTCAGGACCATAACAGTTATTGGGCAATAATCTTCCTGTAATTCTCTCATTAACTATCTCGAGTTCTGTTGCGATTAAAGAAAAGTTATTGCTATCACACCAATCTTGTAACCATGCATTGATTGATGCAGACACAATTACAATTGTATGACCTCTTTTTTTATGCCAATTTAATTTATCTAAAGCTTTTTTTCTAATTAGTTTATGGAGGATCTGTCTAGAATATATACTAGCTTTTCGTTCAAAATCCAATTTTTTTGTACCTTTAAAAAAAAATGTAACTATTATTATTTTAATATAATTATTACTTAATATATTAACTTTATATAGTATAAGTAACGGTAATAATATTATTATTCCAAAAATAAATTTCAAGTCACCAACAAAAAATCTAATAAATCCAATAGTACTATCTTTCTTGGTTATGGTGCCATCGAAATCAAAAAAAGCTATTTTCATATCAAATCTTTAATTTTTTAAAAAGAGATTCTGGTAATAGTCTAATAAATAACATGATTAATTTCCATATATAGCTAGAGTAAATTATATCTTTCTTTCTCTGTTGTGCATTATATATTTTAGCAGCAAGTTCTTTTGGACTTATAACTAATATCTTTGGTGATTCCTCTTTTGAGCTTTTTTTTGTACATATATACCCTGATATCACAGTTAATACATCAACTTTTGACTTATTAAGCATATTCCTTAATCCACTTAAATATGCAATGAAAGCAGCTTTAGAGCTTCCATAGATATAATTTTTTGCCCTTCCTCTCAGTCCAGAAACCGAAGAAATACCAACAATAAATCCAGATTTATATTTACTAAAATCTCTAGATATTATATTCAAGAGTGAAACAGCACCAGTATAATTTACATTGATAGTATTTGCACTTTCACTCCAATCTATGCATGCTTTACTTGGATCTGGATAATATCCAGCGACATAAATAATGCCTGCTGGTTTAATAGCCATATCATTATAAAATTTCTGATGGGTATTAAAATTGGTTAAATCTAGTGTGCATAACTTGACTTTAATATTGTATGTATTTTCAAGATAATCTGCATCATCTTGCATTTCTGTAATTGATCTACCAGTTAAATATAAATTATAACTATTTTTAGCATATATTTTTGCAAGTTCACCACCAAGCTCATTATTTGCACCTATTATTAATACATACTTCATATTAATATCTTTTAAACACAACCTGTTGGCTTGGGTAGTCCGCCATATTTTGCTATTTTTTTCATAGGACCAGATTCAAAAACATCATATAAACCTTTTGCTTTTCTATCCATTCCAAATTCTTTTGCGAATACTCTTACTGCGGGCACGGTACCTGTTTCATTGAACATCTCACGAGCTTTCATAATGTATGTTAGTATTTCATCAGTAATCTCAAAACCATCTTCTAAAGCCATTTGCTTCATTATATCAGTTGACCAGCCATTACTATTTATTAAAAATCCATCTGCATCTCTATTCATCTTTACCTCTACTGTTAATCTACATATTATGTTAGATAACTCTCTCCTCGATTTCTCGACCGTATTTTCACGCATGGTATTCCATATGCAATAATACAATCATCTAAGTCTTTATCGACATAGCTCTTCGCGCCAATTACTACGTCTTCTCCAATTGAAATACCCTGTTTAACTATTGTTCCTATCGAGATAGCAGATCTAACACCTATGGTTACATTACCACCTGTAAAAACTCCTGGCGCAATTGATGAGAAGTCACCTAATTTGCAATCATGATCTATTGAAGAACCAGAGTTTACAATACAAAAATTCCCTATAGAAGAATTTGGGCCAATATTAGTTTGCGGCATAATAACTGTTCCATCTGATATCTTGGTCGCTATTCCAATTACGCTTGAGTTGTGGATTAAGCTAGGGAACTTTGCGTCTGATAGCTTATTTTTATATTCATTAGCAACTCGATGTCTTATTTCATTATCACCAATTGCAATACAAAAATTATGTTTTGGAAATAAGCTATAGCATTGTTTTGTAGAAATTACAGGAATATCTAATAGCATTTCACCAGATTTAGTATCATCAACATAACTAATTACATTATATCCACAAGACTGTGCAACATTTGTTACACTAATAGCATGGCCACCAGAACCAATTAATACAATATCAGTCATCATTTAATATTTCTTCCATTTCATAATTGTCATATACATATTATGTCTCACTAGACGAGTACTTTTCCTTTAATGCTTTAGACAGTCTGTGTTTATATACATAAGAGAACATTACAACCATCATTATAATATCACGATTATATACATCTTGAGGATTCCTCTCCCATTCAGCATTATAACCAGTATATAAATTTTCAAATAATGACTCACCTTTTAAAATACTAAAAAGTGATTCCCCGCTGACATAACATATTTTATTAGCATCATTTTTAAAATCAATTGGTCCTGAACCAAACCTGATTGACTTTGAAATAGATTTAGTACCATCAAAACTCACTACAAGACTGAATGTTTTCCCTAATAAATCAGTAAAGTGTGAGTCTGGTCCTTTAACTCGGCGTTCAACAAATTCATTAAATGCATCTAGAAAATCGTCAACCCATTCATTCAAAGTACTAGGCGGGACATCCAGTTTGCAAAAGCTAATGCATTCATTAATATTTTCATATGTTTGATAAAAAGCATCTGTCACCTGTTTAATTTTTTCATCATTATAATTTTTTATAAATGCTTGAGTAATACTACCATCCGGAAGGTTTATAGAATCTCCGGGATATAAATCGACTATCTCAGCAGAACTTTCTATCCCTTCATCTGCTAGCAGGTCTTTGAGAAACTTTGCTGTAGGAAACAATCCAACTCTTTCATAATTCTTATTTTTAACATAAGCAGTTGCAAATCCAGCATATGAAAACATTCTTTGTAAACCGAGTTTTTCTGCATTTCGTAAACCACCTTCAACCATTTTAGCTACTTTAGATCTAAGAATTTTTGTCTTTTCAGCATCACTGAAATTTTTATAATTAAGTGGATAACCACTTGCTGAATTTGTTTGCGAAAACATTAAAACAGCTTCCTTGGGATATTGTTTGGTACGTTCGCATAATATTTTCTCATGTTCTTTCTCAAATATATGCCAATTATCATTAGCATGTATTATAGCTCCATCAGAATTTCTAATTAAAAAAGCTGAGTCATCATGAGAAAATTCCTCAACAATGTAACTAGAAATTAATAATCCATCAATTTCTTTTTCTTCTTCACCAACTGTAGTTACATTTTCAAATCCAAGATTCTTAAGTCTATTAACAACTGATGGTGCTTTGTAGCTAGCAGTTATTACTTTGGTATTTTTATCAAATATTTTTAGTAACCTGTCATCGAAATGATCATCATGTCCATGTGATATCAATATATTTAACTTATCTCCTAGTGCAGCAAGGTAAGTTGGATGAATGTATGGAGCAAATGTAGGAAGCCAACTCCCAAATGCTGGTTGATTAAACCAAGGATCAGTAAGCAAGTAACGTTCACCCACCTGTATAAGTAAACTTGAGTGATTTTGAAAAAGGACTCTCATTTTTATACTATACCTCTAGATATTAATTGATTCTAGCGGTATTTTTATATAGAGCTCTATGTTTAGATTTAAATCTATCGATCAGTTTAAAACCTGACTCATTTAGTTGATTGTCCACTGCTTGAAAAGTAGGTTGGCCATAACGTTCTGGACCTCCGTCAACAGCAACATAATCACATATAGTCAAAAATGATATAGCGCCATCCAGAATTTCAGGCTCATAGCCTTCAGCTTCTAACTTTAAAAGTTTACATGACTTAAGATTTTCTTTTTTCTTAAATATATCTAATGTGGTAACTTCACTACTAATTGTATGTGTATACGATTGAGGTTTAATAAAACTAGAGTCACCCTCATTTGAAGATAAGTAAAACATGAGCTCGCCAGGTCTATCAGATAGACCAACTTGAAAATTATTAGCTAATGGGAGACTTTTTTCGATACATTTGAATTCTGAAAGGCTGGGTTCGAGGGTTATATAATTCTCTTCCTTTATATATTTTGATAACTCTAGAAATAAATCACCATAATTTGCACCACAGTCTATAACAATATCATTTTCACCAAATTTGATATGATTCAAGCAATAAGAGTTAAAAATATATTCTCCTCTTTTTTAAGTCCTCTATGGTACAAGTTGAACCCTCTGACTTGATGCTTAAAAAATCTTTTACTATGATCACTATAAGCTAAATACATATTGTCTTCAGAGCAGTACCTGAATTTTGCACTACTATTGGTAAGTAATGAAAAATAATTTTGAATAGTGCAGGCAAATGATTTTGAAGAAATATTCTGAAATAATCTTAAAATTCTTACTATGTTTCTATAAACTATTTCTCTAATTTTTTTATATAAATAAATCATTATTAACTATCTTAAATATTTAATTATATTATTAACTTTTTCCGGAGGGCGGCCTAGTATGGCTTTATCTTTGCTTATCACAATTGGTCTTTCAATTAATATAGGAAAGGAAATCATTAACATAATTATTTCTTTGTCACTCATATCTAGATTATCCATATTGTTTTCTTTATATTCAGCTTCATTCTTACGTAATAGCTGTCTTGGCTGGATTTTGAGCTTGTCTAAGATGTCACTAAGTTCACTATAGGTAAGTTGTTCTTTTAGATAAAGTTTAACTCTGGGTGTGATCTTATTATTTTTTATAATATCTAATGTTTGTCGTGATTTACTACATTTAGGGTTATGGTATATTATTAGTTCAGACATCCCTTACTTTACTCCCATTCTATTGTACCAGGTGGCTTGCTAGTTATATCATATACAACTCTAGCAACTCCATTTACCTCATTAACAATTCTTGTAGATATTTTGTTGAGGACATCATACGGAATTTCACTAACAGTGGCAGTCATAAAGTCTATAGTTTTTACTGCTCTTAAAGCTACAACATAGTTATATTGTCTCTGATCACCCATTACTCCAACAGACTTTATAGGTAAAAATACAGCAAGTGCCTGACTAATTTTATTATATAAATTATGGTTTCTTAATTCTTCAATAAATATACTATCAACATCTTGTAAAATATTAACTTTCTCTATAGTAATATCCCCTAGTATTCTTACTGCTAAACCTGGGCCAGGGAAAGGATGGCGTTCTATCAAACTAACTGGTATACCAAGCGATCTACCTATTTTTCTAACCTCATCTTTAAATAATGATCTTATTGGCTCTACTAGCTTGAGACTCATATCTTTTGGCAGCCCACCAACATTGTGATGTGACTTTATAACATCTGACTTAGAATCTTTAGACGAAGACTCTATCACATCAGGATATATTGTTCCTTGGGCAAGGAAATCTATATTTTTTTGCTTTCTTGATTCTTTCTCGAATATTCTAATAAATGTCTCTCCAATAATTTTTCTCTTTTTCTCAGGGTCATGAATATTTTTTAACTTACTAAAAAATATTTTAGAAGCTTCTACTGTAATTAGTTTAATCCCTAATTTTTTGGATATATTCTCTTTTACTTCGTTAACTTCATTTTTTCTCATCAAACCAGTATTAATAAAAATGCAGGTTAGTTTTTTTGATATTGCTTTACTAAGAAGTGCTGCTACTACTGTAGAATCGACTCCGCCGGATAATGCCAGGATAACTTTTTTATTACCAACTTGAGATTTTATATTAGAGACAATATCTTTAATGATATTTTTTGTAGTCCAAGATTTTTTGCAACTACATATGCGGAATAAAAAATTTTCTATTATATTTTTTCCATTATCCGTATGTGTTACTTCTGGATGGAATTGAAGACAAAATATATTTTTTTCTTTATTATACATTCCAGCAAACTTAGTATTATTACTGCTGCCGAGAGATTCGAAATTTTTAGGTAGTTTAATGACTTTGTCTGAATGACTCATCCAAACATTTAAACCCTTATTTTTCTTCAGATTATAAAATAACTTGGATGTCTTGGTTATTTTAAAAATCGCATGGCCAAATTCTTTTTTCTTAGACGGCTTGACTTTACCTTCAAAAAAATCCGTTATGAGTTGCATTCCATAACAAATACCAAGTATAGGAACACCCATGTCTATGATATGTTTTGAAAGGTGATATTTTTTATTTGAGGTTACTGAACTTGGTCCTCCACTAAGTATGATTCCAGCAGGGTTAATGTCATTAAGTTCTTTTTTAGTAATCTTGTTGGATTTTACCATACTATATACACCAGAATCTCTGACTCGTCTTGCAATTAACTGAGTATATTGAGAGCCAAAATCAATTATTAAAATTAGATTGGCCATACTTATCTGGTTTGATAATTTGGTGGTTCTTTTACTATCGTTACATCATGAACATGACTTTCTTGCTTTGCTGATGATGATATTTTTATAAATCTGGTTTTACTTTGCATAGATTGTATGTCTTTACAGCCTACATAACCCATACTTGATTTCAAGCCACCTGTTAACTGATGTAATATTGTTTTCATCGTTCCCTTATATGCAACTCTTCCTTCGATACCCTCTGGTATTAATTTAGATGATTTTTGAACACCATCTTGGAAATATCTATCTTTTGAACCTTTCTGCATTGCACCTATAGAGCCCATGCCACGGTAAGCTTTATATGTTCTACCTTCAAAGAGTTCTACCTCACCAGGAGCTTCATCAGTACCTGCAAGCAATCCACCTAACATCACGCTATTTGCTCCAGCAGCCAGGGCTTTCGCAATATCGCCAGAATACCTTATTCCTCCATCTGCTATGAGTGGGACTTTTTTACTTTTAGCGAATTTAGCAACATTCATAATGGCAGTTAATTGAGGGACACCAACTCCTGCGACAATCCTAGTTGTACATATAGATCCTGGGCCAATTCCAATCTTAATAGCATCTGCCCCATATGAAATTAAATCTTTAGCAGCTTCTGCTGTAGCAATGTTACCAACAATCACCTCTTGCTCTGGAAACTGTTTCTTAAGATGCTTCAGCATTTTAATCACTAATTTTGAGTGACCATGTGCAGTATCAATCACAATTACGTCAGACTTTTGTTCTATAAGAGCCTCTGCCCTTTCTATTGAATCAATATTTGTGCTTATAGCAGCACCAACAAGTAGGCTTCCAAATTTATCCTTAGAAGCATTTGGGAATGTTGTAGATTTTTGTATATCCTTAAAGGTTATCATCCCTTTTAGTTCATTTTTTTTATTAGTGATTAATATTTTTTCAATTCTATTCTTTCTAAGAGCACTGATGACTTCATCTTTAGTATAATCCTCATTGACAGTAACCAGTCTTTCTTTTGGCGTCATTATTTCTGAAACTTTTAAATCTAAATTATCAACAAACCTCAAATCTCTATTAGTAACAATACCGACGAGTAGGTTCTTATCAACTATAGGTACTCCCGAGATATTATACTTTTCAGTTATTGTGTTGATTTCACTTATCGTCATGGAAGGTGAAGCAGTCACAGGATCACTGATAACTCCGCTTTCAAATTTTTTAACAAATCTAATTTGTTTTGCTTGTTCATCAATAGACATATTTTTGTGAATAATGCCAATGCCGCCTTCGCCAGCCAAAGTTATTGCCATTTTTGATTCAGTCACAGTGTCCATTGCTGCTGACAAAATTGGGGTCTTCAGTTCTATATTTTTCGTTAGCTTAGTCGTTAGAGTAACGTCTGAAGGTAATATCTCAGAATACTGAGGTACTAATAAGACATCATCAAATGCGAGGCCTTCTTCACTTATAATACTACTAGATTTATTTGAATTTGTTGAATTTACCATTCTATATTATACATATTAAAGCTATCATAGGAAATACTAAAATTAATAAATATGAAAATATTCAGCGTAGAAGAATTACAAAATATCATTAGGAATTTAATAGTCAGTGAATTTGGTTACCCAATCACTATTAAAGGCGAGATTGCTAATCCAAGGGTATCACCAAGAGGACATCAATATTTCACATTGAGAGATGGAGATGGTTTGAGCCAAAGTAGCATTAACTGTGTAATATTCAACGGCCAGCTAGACAAAAATATAAAAGATTACGATGCTCATGAGGTTTTAATTACAGGAAATGTTGACTTATATAAGGGCAACGGCAATTGTCAGATTAAAGTCACTGATATAGTTGAATATGGAGAAGGTGAATTAAAAAAAGTAATAGAACAGACAAGATTAAGGCTTGAAAAAGAGGGTTTATTTGATAACAAGAAAGTATTACCAAAATATCCTAGAAGTATAGGTCTTATAACGTCACCAGATAGTCATGCTTTGCATGATGTATGTTCAAAGATTAAGTCTCGATTTTCTTTGAGTGAGATAATTATATATCCAAGTTTGGTGCAAGGTAAATACGCCCCAGAAAACATAGTCAAACAAATTAATAGATGTAATGAAGACAATGATGTGGACGTAATTTTATTAATTAGAGGTGGTGGTTCATTAGAAGATTTAATGGCATTCAATGATGAGAAACTTGCGCGACAAATTTATGAGTCAGAAATACCAATAGTTACCGGCATTGGTCACCAACCAGATATTACAATAGCTGACTATGTGGCAGATGCCTCATTAGAAACCCCAACCGCTGCTGCTGTACATATAACTCCAGATCAGTTTGAATTATTGCAGAGAATAAATGACTATGAAGAACAATTTAGAAATATTTCATACCTCAAAGTAAAGAACAAAGAGGATATGCTTGTTAACAGTATCATGAGAATAAAGGATTATAACCCCTCGAGAATAATAAATAACCTCCAAGATGTAAGGAAGAATATTGACAAAAACTTCCATAATATAATCAAAAATATTTTAAATGAATTGGTTGCAGAATATGAATATCAAATTATAAGGATGAAGCAAACAAGAAAAATAGTAATTGAAAAAGTCATGACTGGAATTAGACTTAAAGCTAATATCACAAAGGAAATGAATCAGAAGGTGAAAAGTATATTTAATAATAAAACAAGCATGTGTAAAGCATTAACCACTGAATTGGCTGCTAATAACCCACTAGAAGTTTTAAAAAAAGGGTATTCAATAATAAGAGATACTGAGGGTCAAATAGTCAAAAGTAAGCATCATTTAGGCAAAATACAATCATTTAGTGCAGAATTCAAAGATGGGATAGCTAAGATAAAAAAGCCTATTAGGATTAAATAAAAAATGTCTTGCTAAAAATTTAATGTAGATGCAAAATATCACATTAACCAATTATCTTTAGTTATATGAAAAGAGATTTATCAAAGTTTTTAGAGTTTAAGCCATATAAGCCAGTAAAAGGTGAAAAATATATGGCCCCAAAGCAAATCAAACACTTCAAGACAATATTAGAGAAATGGAAAGAATTGTTAATGAAGGAAGCAGATAAGACAGTCGAGCATATGAAAAATGACTCAACTAAGCTTGCCGACCCAAATGATGCTGCGACGCAAGAAGAAGAGTTTAGACTAGAACTTAGAACGAGAGATAGAGAAAGGAAGCTGATTATAAAGATTGATCAAGCGCTACAAAGAGTTGATGGTGGTTTTTATGGTTTCTGTGAAGATACTGGGGAACCTATTGGGATAAAAAGATTAGAAGCTAGACCAATAGCAACATTATGTATAGAAGCCCAAGAAAGACATGAAAGAATGGAAAAAACTCAGGTAGACTAATTACTTTCATATTTTCATCATGAAAAATATCGAATCCAAGCTAGTAGAATCAAGAAAATATAAGCCAGATGATAAATTCATAGCAAGCTCCAATTTAAGTCCAACGGACTTGAAAAAACTAAATAACTTATACAAAGAAGATCCAGATAATTTTTGGTCAATTCTAGGACATAAAGAGATAAAATGGATTAAAAATTTTAAATCTATTTGTACAGGTGATGCTCCTTTCTATGAATGGTTCAGGGATGGAAAATTAAATGTTTCTGAAAATTGCATAGACAGACATATAAATAAAAATAAGAATGCGATAATTCATATAACAGAAGACAATAAAAAACAAATAATAACATATGATAATCTTTATACGTTAGTAAATAACTTTTCATATTCATTAAAGAATATTGGTTTAAAAAAAGGCGATAGAGTTATCATATATATGCCTACTATCCCTGAATCAATTATAGCTATGCAGTCATGTGCAAGATTAGGACTTATTCATTCAGTTGTTTTCGCAGGTTTCTCATCTGAATCTTTAAGAAATAGAATAAATGATTGTTCTGCAAAAGTTGTTATTACGGTTGATGCATTTATGAGAAATGGAAATATAATCCAAGCTAAGGATATCGTTGATAAAGCCATAGAAGATGAAAATTGTCCAACAATCAAAAAATGTATAATATATAAAAATCTTGGAAAAAAAATAGATCTAAAAGATAATGATTTATGGTGGCATGAAATATTACCATCTGAGTCAAAAATAGTTGATCCCGAGATAATGGCATCTGAAGATCCTTTGTTTATTCTTTATACTTCTGGCTCAACAGGAAAACCCAAAGGAATCGTCCATAGCTCAGCTGGTTACTTACTTAACTGTATAATTACAAATAAATGGGTTTTTGACATAAAAGATGATGATATATTCTGGTGTACAGCTGATATAGGGTGGATAACGGGGCATAGTTATGTAGTTTATGGACCTTTAGCAACAGGGTCGACTATTCTTATATATGATGGTGCACCAACATTTCCTAAGCCAGACAGATTCTGGGATATTATAGAAAAAAATAATGTAAGTATTTTTTATACAGCTCCAACTGCAATAAGGACATTAATGAAGCTTGGAGAAAATCTTCCTGATAATTACAACTTAAGATCATTACGGTTACTAGGTACAGTAGGTGAACCAATTAATCCTAAAGCATGGATATGGTATCAAGTGAAAATTGGTAATAAAAAATGCCCTATAGTAGACACATGGTGGCAAACTGAAACAGGTGCAAATATTATTGCTCCTATTCCTGGAATTACTCATACAACACCCGGAACGTGTACGAAGCCTTTACCAGGAATTGAAATAGGAATAGTTGATGAAGAAGGTAATGATATTACTGAAATAAATCAGGGTGGAAATCTTGTTATTAAAAATCCATGGCCATCAATGCTTAGAGGAATTTGGGATGATGAAGAGAGATATATAGATACTTATTGGAAGAAATTCAATAATAGGTTTTATATTACTGGAGACACAGCCAGGAAAGATGAAAATGGAAATATCTGGATTATGGGAAGATCAGATGATGTGGTAAATATCTCAGGGCATAGATTAGGTACCATGGAAATTGAATCTGCAATAGTATCTCATGAATACGTTGCTGAAGCAGCTGTAGTTAGTTATAAACATGAAATTAAAGGAGAAGCAATACATGCATTCGTGACTCTAAAAAATAGTTTCAAAAATTATAATAATACCGAATTCTCAATTCAATTAAGGGATTGGGTTAAAGAAAAGATTGGGTCTATAGCAAAGCCCGATAGAGTTTCATTCTCAGATTCATTGCCAAAAACAAGGTCGGGGAAGATTATGCGAAGACTTCTTAGAAATATTGCCAGAGGTGAAGATATTAGTGGTGACACTTCTACTCTAGAAAATGAGAATATACTGGTTCAATTAAAAAATATTCTATAAAAAAGGCCACACATAGAAGTGTGGCCTAAAATTTAAACTACATAGTTAATTCAATTTATAATGAATTAGTCTATGTCTTTCATTGTTAGTTTTACGCGACCTTGGCCGTCGATATCAAGTACTTTAACCTGGACATCATCGCCTTCAGCCATAACGTCTCTAACATTATTAACTCTTTCATTACTAATTTGTGAAATATGGACTAAACCATCTTTACCTGGAAGAATGTTTACAAACGCACCATACTCCATAATCTTTTTCGCTTTACCAGTATATACTTTACCTATTTCTACTCCGTCACTCATACTATCCTCTCTTGTTTACGTTAGTTTTCTATGTCCTTCATTGTAAGCTTCACTCTGCCCTGTTTATCAACTTCAAGAACTTTGACTTTTACAACATCGCCCTCAGACAAAACATCACTAACATTATTGACTCTTTCCTGACTAATTTGTGAAATATGAACCAAACCATCTTGATTTGGTGTAATACTTACAAATGCGCCAAAATCCATTATTTTTACAACTTTACCTTCATAAATTTTATTTACTTGCGGACCTGCTGTTATTTCTTCAATCATTGATTTAGCATGATCACTAATAGTTTGATCAGTTGCTGCAATCTTAATCACTCCATCATCATTTATATCAATTACAGCTCCTGTAGCTTCGACTATAGATCTGATAACAGCGCCGCCTTTTCCTATTACTGCCGCTATTTTTGATGGGTCAACTTTGATATGAGTATACCTTGGTGCAAACTGAGACATATCATCTTTAGGTTTACTGATAACTTTGGCCATTTCTGCAAGTATATGTAGTCTAGCTTCTTTAGCTTGTACTAGTGCTTGAGACATGATTTCTGAAGTAATACCATCTACTTTAATATCCATCTGTAATGCATTTATACCGGCTTCTGTTCCTGCTACCTTGAAATCCATATCTCCTAGATGATCTTCGTCACCAAGGATATCCGTTAATACAACAAATTTATCATTCTCTTTCACTAAACCCATAGCTATTCCAGCTACTGGTGCAGTGATTGGTACGCCTGCATCCATCATAGCTAAACTTGAGCCGCAAACCGATGCCATTGAACTAGATCCATTAGATTCCATTATTTCTGAGACAACTCTTATAGTATACGGGAATTCTTCTAAAGTTGGCATTACAGCCTGTACACCACGTCTAGCTAATTTTCCATGACCTATCTCTCGTCTTTTTGGTGAACCAATAAATCCAATTTCACCAACTGAATAGGGTGGAAAATTATAATGGAAAATAAATGGCTCATCAATTCTTCCGTTTAATGAATCAATCATTTGAGCATCCTTATTAGTTCCAAGAGTGGTAACCACAAGTGCTTGTGTCTCACCTCTTGTAAATAAAGCTGAGCCATGTGTTCTTGGCAAAACACCAATCTTTACATCAATTGCTCTTACAGTTGAGCTATCTCTTCCATCAATCCTTTTCTCACCAGCAATAATTCTATCTCTAACAATACTCTTCTGAGCTTTAGAGAAATAAGAAAGGATATCTGCCTCATTATCTGCTTCGTCATTAATCTCATTCTCTAAAATCTCTTCTTTAATTTTAGATAGTGACTCATTTCGGTCTTGTTTTTTTGTAATTGCATATGCTTCAGATATTTTGTCTTTATATTTATTCTTAAGATCAGTGTAAGCAGCATCATCGATTTTTGCTGGATTCCATTCAAGCTTATCTACACCAACATCAGCTGTAAATTCATCAATAGCTTTAATTATAGTCTGCATTTGTTCATGACCATATTTAACAGCACCCAACATTATTTCTTCGCTAAGCTCTTTAGCTTCTGATTCAACCATCATTACTGCATTTTCAGTACCAGCAACGGTTAAATCTAGCAATGATGTATTCAATTCTGGAGTTCTAGGATTTAATAGATAATTTTCTCCATCATAACCAACTTTTACTGCTCCTAATGTGCCATTGAACGGCAAACCTGATATTTTGACAGCAGCTGATGATGCAATAAGAGCTGGTATTTCTGGATCTATATCTGGATTATATGATATTAGAGTGACAATAAGTTGCACCTCTCTTGTATAAGAAGAATCAAATAATGGCCTTAATGGTCTATCAATCAATCTACTAATAAGTGTTTCTTTTTCTGAAGGTCTTCCTTCTCTTTTGAAAAAACCACCTGGGATTTTTCCAGCTGCATATGTTTTTTCATTATAATTTACTGTGAGTGGAAAAAAATCTCTGTCACTATCCTGTTTTGCTGCAACGAGCGTTGCTAAAATTACTGTTCCTTCTATGTCTACTATGACAGATGCGTCTGTTTGTTTCGCAATTAGTCCTGTCTCAATCTTTACAGATTGACTACCTAAGTCAAATATTTTTGTATGCATTTATTTTTACTTCCTTAATCCCAATTGTTTAATAAGGTTCTCATAACCTGACATATCTTTCTTTTTAAGATACTTAATTAGAGACCTTCTTTTCATGACCATTTTGAGTAGTCCACGCTTAGAATGGAAATCTTTTGAGTTTTTCGAAAAATGGTCTGATAAACTATTGATATTTGCCGTAAGCAATGCAATTTGAACTTCACTAGAACCGCAATCACCTGCGGATTTCCCATATTTTTTTACTATCTCTTCTTTGACACTATTGTCCAAAGCCATAAACTTCTCCATTAATGACAGTTATTCTATCATCTGTTTGGAGTAATACAATCCTTTATTTATTAAAGTTTATCAATCTTTTTGGGTAAATAAGACCGTTGTCAACCCTTCCTATACCTAAAAGATTATTATTTTTATCTTTAATAGCAATTTCATCATAAATATCACTGTAAGTGGTTGAAATAGCTTGTCCACTAGTAATTTTTAGTATTTCCGACTTATTTATTACTACTGATTTTATATTGCTTAACATGTCGTTTACATGAATTACTTTACTGATTTCTTTAGTTAAATTGTCTAATCCAACCATCTGTTTTTCTACAAAACACCCGATACGTAGTCTTCTTAATCCAAATGTATAAGCTCCAGTATTAAGTTGTTCACCTATTTTTTCCACAAAAGTTCTAATGTAAGTTCCTTTACTACATACGATATTCAAATGTATTTCATTTTCTTGGTAAGATATTAATTGAATACTGGCGATATTAATTTCTCTAGCTTTTCTATCTACCACTAATCCTTTTCTTGCAAGATCATATAATTTAACGCCATTTATCTTGAGACCACTATGCATTGGAGGAATCTGCATTTGTTTTCCGACTAAGTTTTTAAGCGTAGCTCTAATAAATGTATTTGATAATTTAAAAGGATTATCTTTATCAGTATTTTTGAGAATTCCCTCTGCATCTCCTGTTGAACTTACTAATCCTAGTTTCGCAATAACCTGATACTCTTTTTCATAAGACTCAATGTACTGTGCTAACTTAGTTCCCTCATTAAGAACTATCGGTAACATTCCAGAGGCTAATGGGTCAAGAATTCCAACTATACCTGCTTTTTTTATAGATAGCTTTTTTTTAACAATACCCAAAGCTCTATTAGAGGTTATATCTACAGGTTTATCTAAAAGTAAAATACCATGAATCATAGTCTAGTATTTCTGATCACTTTTTAGAATATTTTCAATTCTTTCGCTACGTTCAGCCGTATCATCATAAGTAAATCTTATTGATGGAAGTCTTTTTAAATGAATACTTTTTGACAACTCATTTCTTATAAATCCAGAAGCCTTATTTAACTCAATCTCTATTTTTTTATTATCTTTATTTAATGATGTAAAATATATTTCAGAGTACCTCAAATCTTTACTGACCTTGACTCCTGATATCGTCACAGATTTTATAAGAGGGTTTTGAATATCTTTGATTAGCAAGAGAGCTATTTCTTTATGGAGTAAGTCTTGTACCTTTAGCAGCCTATTGGTCATAATTACTGAATCTTACGTTGAATCTCAGTTCTTCTAAAAACTTCAACTTGATCACCAGACTTAATATCATTATAATCTTTTACACCAATACCGCACTCAGTACCGCTTTTAACTTCTTTAACATCCTCTTTAAATCTCCTTAGAGACTCTAGCTCACCTTCATAAATCACAACATTATCTCTTAGAACTCTAATAGGTTGATCTTTTTGGACTACACCTTCGCTCACAATAGATCCGGCAATAGCTCCAAGTTTTGAAGATCTAAATACATCTCGAACTTCAGCTATTCCAATAATTTCTTCTTTAACCTCTGGGTCTAATAACCCTGATAGTTTTTGTTTAACTAAATCAATGAGTTCATAAATAATGCTAAAATAAAATAACTCTTGGCTATTGGTTTCTATTGTTTTTTTAGCTTTAGAATCAGCTCTTACATTAAATCCAATTATTATTGAATTAGAACTTGCAGCAAGATTTACATCAGATTCTGTAATACCGCCTACTCCGCTATATACAATTTCAAGCCCTACATCATCATTTTTAATATTTCTTAGAGTGCTATTAATAGCTTCTGAACTTCCCTGAACATCGCTTTTAATCAATAAATTAATAATTTTTTTCTTAGAAGTATCATTTAAGTTAAATGTATCTAAACTAAAAGTCTTGCGTTTACTCTGAATTTCAACTTCTTTTTGCTTAGCTTCTCTTAGCGAGGCTATATCTTTAACTTTTTTTTCATCTTTGGCGGAAATTAACTGATCGGCTACATTTGGTGTGCCTGAAAGACCTGTTATAACGACAGGACAGCCCGGACCCGCCAATGAAATTTCTTTATTAAATTCATTATACATTGCACGTATTCGACCAAATTCTTTTCCAACTAAAACATAGTCTTTTTTATTCAATGTTCCGCTTTGAATTAAGATTGTTGCGATTGGCCCTCTTCCTTTGTCTAGAGATGACTCTACAACTGAACCTATTGCAGATCCTTTTTTACTAGCTTTCAATTCTAAAATTTCAGATTGTAAAGATACTGCCTCTAACAATGAATCAATACCTTCTCCGGTTAACGCAGATATTTTTATAAATATTGTATCACCACCCCACTCTTCAGGTATCACATTCTTCTTCCCTAATTCTGTTTGAACTTTTTCCGGATCTGCATTTTCTTTATCTATCTTATTGACCGCAACAATTATAGGTACACCAGCAGCTTGAGCATGCTCTATCGCTTCTTCTGTTTGAGGCATTACTCCGTCATCAGCTGATACTACTAATATAACAATATCTGTAACCTGAGCTCCCCTTGCTCTCATTGCCGAGAAAGCCGCATGTCCAGGTGTATCTAAAAACGTAATATCTCCCTTATCCGTTGACACCCTATAAGCTCCTATATGCTGTGTTATACCAC
Source organism: Gammaproteobacteria bacterium (assembly GCA_018667355.1). Lineage (GTDB taxonomy): Bacteria > Pseudomonadota > Gammaproteobacteria. The sequence goes on from JABIVC010000007.1 coordinate 50,445, forward strand.
CAGCTTCAGAACTTACTACCTTGGTTTTCCTTATATAATCCAATAAAGAGGTCTTGCCGTGATCAACATGTCCCATGATTGTAACGATAGGAGCTCTTGGCTCTAAATCCTGATGATTATTTTCATCAAACTGTAGCGTCATCTCTTCTTCTGCACTCTCATTAACAGTTGTAGCGGTATGCCCTAATTCCTCAATAATTAATATTGCGGTATCTTGATCTAAAGATTGATTGATAGTTGCCATTACACCCATATTCATCATAATTTTTATTAACTCTGATGACTTAACAGAAATTTTTTGTGCTAACTCACTCACTGTAATCGCTTCGGGTATTTCAATTTCTTTTTTTATAGGTTCGGTTGGCTTCTCAAACTGATGTTGTTGAGAAATCTCAGGGTCAGATAATTTTTCTTGATTATTATGAACTTTTTTGGGCTTCGGTTCTTTCAAGTGCAGCTCTTTATTTTCAAAGATTTCAACTTTATCATCTTTGTCTGTTTTAGTTTTCTTTTTAGCTGATTGGTTATTGTCAGACTTAGCTACTTCAGGTTTCTTGATATTACTAGCTTTTTTTATATCACTCCTAATACTTTCATGTTTTTCTTTTGGTTTTATAGGAAGCTCATCAGTTACCGGTATAGGTTCTTTTTCTTTAGGATTATCTGGAATAATTATTTTTTTTCGTTTAACCTGGATTGTGACATTTTTTGAACCAGCAGATGATTTGGACTGTTTTCCACCAGAACCTTTTTGGCTTTTTAATGACAAACTTTTTTTTATATCTTTTTCAGTCATTTTTCCCTTTTTTATTAATCTTGGTTAAACCAAGGCTCTCGTGCATCCATAATAACTTTTCCAGCATCTTCTTGGCTCAATTCTATCATTTCCAGCAGTTCATCTACAGATAAATCAGCTAAATCTTCTCTGTTATTAATATCATTAGAAATTAATTTATTTATATTATCTTTTGAAAGTATCTTAAAATTGGATAATGAATTTTCTTGATCAAGCTTTTCTTTTTTTGCTTCTATTTTCTCAATAGCTCTTTTTCTGAGTTCATTTATCAAATCTTCATCAAAATCATCTATCGAACTAAACTCATCCATAGAACAATAGGCAACCTCATCTATAGACGAGAATCCCTCTCTTGCAAGTACATCTGCAACATCTTCATCCACATTAAGTTCATCCATAAATATTGCGCTTAAACTCTGATTTTCTTCCATTATCTTATTGTCGGAATCATCTTTAGACATAACATTTAAGTCCCATCCTGTTAGCTCACTTGCTAACCTAACATTTTGACCACCTCGCCCTATAGCTTGAGATAGTTGTTCTTCAGCAACAGCAATATCCATAGACTTCTTTTCTTCATCCACAACGATTGATAAAACTTCTGCTGGTGACATCGCATTGATAACAAATTTAGCTGGATCTTCGTCCCACATTATTATATCTATCCTTTCACCACTTAATTCATTCGAAACAGACTGTACGCGTGAGCCTCTCATACCAACACATGCGCCTATGGCATCAAGCTTGGGATCATTAGATTTTACAGAAATTTTTGCTCTCAGGCCTGGGTCTCTTGCTGCACCTAAGATTTCTATTAATCCTTGTCCAACCTCTGGAACTTCAAGCTTGAATAGCTCTACAAGAAATTCTGGTGCTTTTCTTGTGATATATAATTGAGGGCCACGGAGCTCAGATTGAACATCACGCAAATAACCTCTTAATCTATCACCAGGTCTTATTGCTTCTCTTGGTATAAGAGCATCCTTCATTATCATAGCCTCTTCCATTGAGTTCTGTTTATCTGGCATACCAAGATCCATATATACATTTCCCTTTTCTATTCTTTTTACTATACCAAAAATTAGTTGTCCTATTTTTGACTGATACATATCAACAACTCTATTTCTCTCGGCTTCTCTGACTTTTTGAACGATAACATTCTTTGCTGCCATAGCAACAATTCTGCCAAACTCTATTGAGTCAATTTCCTCTTCATAATAATCATCTATCTCAAGGTCTTTACTTTTAACTTTAGCATCCTCAAGTATTATTTGCTGATCACTCATTTCTTCTTCAATCTCTTCTACAATCTGCCATCTTCTATATGTCGTATATTCTCCAGTATCCAAGTCAATACTTACTCTTGCATCTATATCAAATTCACATTTTCTATCAAGTCTATATTTTTTTTTGACAGAGCTTGCTAAAGCATGCTCTATGGCATCAATAATGACCTCTTTGCTAACATTTTTTTCATTAGATACTGTCTCGATGACCATTAATATTTCTTTGTTCATAATCTCTAACCTTAAATTTCTTGTATGTTTGCTTTTTTAATGTTCTTAAAATCAACTGTAATCTCAGAATCACCCAACTCAATATTTATACTTTCTCCAACTATATCTTTTATTTTACCAATAAAATTCTTTTGATTACCTATTCCAGATTTTAGTTTTACTTTAACCGTAAAACCTTTATACAACATAAAATCAGTAATACTAAATAATTGTCTATTGATACCGGGTGATGATACCTCTATATCATAATCATCAAAATAACTATTTATTTTAATCAAATCATCCGCCAACTTAGAAGTAAGAGAACAATCTTCTAGGCTTATGCCTCTAGACGAATCAATGATAATTTTGATACTAGGACTCGATGAGCTATTAGAAATATTAATATTTACAATTCTCATATCTTTTGTACTTATTACCTCTTCCAAGGCTTTAAATAATTTTTCATCAATATCGTTCATTTTGATACAGCCAATAAAATAGCCCCTAATGGGGCTTTCACGATATTGTATAACAAATTATTTGCTTTAAATAGGTAATTATTGGTATTTTTTAGTTTTTATGTGCTCAATTTAAGAGTTTTATGGTAGTGGGGGCAGGATTCGAACCTACGACCTTTGGGTTATGAGCCCAACGAGCTACCAGACTGCTCCACCCCACACTGTATAAGGAGTCTATAGTCTATAAAAATAATTTTCAAGTATTAAAAAGATTGCTTATAGAGTATTGGCTGAGCTGTCCAAGTATATCAGGCAATAGCCCTAAGAGCACAAGTCCCATGATATATATACCAGTTAAATGTAATTTAGAAGTAGTGGATAAATCATTTTTAGATTCATCAAAATAGATAACTTTAATAACTCTTAGATAATAAAATGATCCAATGACGGTCATTAATACCGCAAAAATTCCAAGAGAAATATTATTAGTCTCTACTAGAGACTGGATGATGAGAAGTTTCGCATGGAATCCTATGAATGGTGGTATACCTATATAAGATAATAAAATAATCATTAGAAGAAAAGCTGTAAATGGACTAGATGAATTCAATCCACTTAAGTCATTAATATTCTCTATAGGTTTTTTTTCATATACTAGCTGAGATAATAATCCAAATGCAGCAATAGTAGTAATCACATAAGTTAAAGTATAAAACATTGCTGCTTTATATCCTATGATTGATCCAACTGACAAGCCTAACAATATAAACCCAATATTAGCAATTGTTGAGTATGCTAACATCCGTTTAATGTTGGTTTGAGATATTGCAATAATGTTTCCAATCAAGATAGACAACACAGAAAGAACAATAGTCATATCAGTCCAGAATAAAAGTAATCCTGAAAAGACACTTGCTAATAATTTAATTAGTATAACAAATACAGCTATCTTGGGTATTGTGCTAAGCAATAACGTTGTTGTAATCACAGAGCCATGATAAACATCTGGTATCCACATATGAAATGGCGCTGCACCAAACTTAAACGAAAGACTAATAAGTATGAATATTAAAGCAAATAATAATCCTATTATCTGAACATTGTCCATATTATTCAAGACTTCTAGAGATGAGATGTGTATAAATATTTCATTAAAACTGAGGCTCCCAGTTAACCCATATATTAATGAAATACCAAATAATAAAAATCCAGATGAGATAGCGCCTAAAATATAATACTTAACAGCTGCTTCTGATGAAAAAAGTGAATTTTTATTGAAAGCAATCACAGAATAAAGTGAAAGTGACAGCAGCTCAATACCAAGATATAGTAAAATAAGATTTTGAGATGATATCATTATCATCATTCCTAGCAGCCCAAACATTGTAATTAAAAAATACTCTGTCTGATAAATATTAAAATACCTTAAGAAAACAGCAGTATAATAAAATATGATTGCTAGGCTAAGCAGTATAAATATTTTAAATGTATTCGAAAATATACTTGTGTCATATAATTGAGAAACATTAGTATTTAAATAACTGAAATGCGAATAAATATAATATGCACAAAAAATCAATGAGAATTGAATGAGGTAATAAGAAATATACTTCAGCCTACTGGGTAAAAATAAATCCAGTACAATTATAAAACATAGCGCTGAAGTTATTATGATTTCTGGAAATATATATAAATAATTTATCATATCAGTACTTATTAGTTATAATTTTAATCATATTTATAGATGACTCTTCACTAATATCAAGAACAAGGTTTGGTTTAATACCAATCAATATTACTAACATAACCAACATTAATAATGGCCATAGCTCATCTAAACGTAACTTTTTCATAGATGCCACAGTATCACTGTTAACCTCGCCAAACAAAACTCTTTTCCCAAGCCATAGAGAATAAGTTGCTGCCAACACTAATGTTGTGGATGCTAGAATTGCATATATTATATTATTTTTTATGGCTGCTATTAACACCATGAATTCTCCAACAAAACCTGATGTTCCGGGTAATCCAGAATTAGCCAATAAGAAGAACATCATTAATGCAGAAAATAATGGCATTACTTGGCCAACTCCTGATTGATCATCTATCATTCTTGATTTAGTTCTAGAATATATGATTCCGATACAAATAAATAACCCAGCTGAAATCAAACCATGAGACAACATCTGCATGATAGATCCTTGCAAGCCGATATGAGAAATAATCTGGATATCTTCTGCCTGTCCTATTGTGTTAAAGACAAGAAATATGCCAAGAGTAACAAACCCCATGTGTGCAACAGATGAATATGCAATCAATTTCTTCATATCCTGCTGAGCTATTGCTACGAAACTAATATAGATTATCGCAATCAACGATAATGGAATTAGTATATTATTTAAATATAGGCCTGCATCAGGAGTAATAGGTAACAAAAATCTAATCATTCCATAGCCCCCAACTTTAAGTAAAACTGCTGCCAATATTACTGAACCTGATGATGGAGCTTCAACATGAGCATCTGGTAACCATGTATGAACTGGCCACATTGGTACCTTTATACCAAAAGCAATTAAGAAGGCTAAAAAAATGAATATCTGAGTATCAAGGCTTAATACAAGACTATAGTAGTCTAATATGTAAAAACTATTAGCTTGGAAAGACAAATACAAAAGTGCTACCAACATCAGTACTGACCCAAGTAGTGTATATATAAAAAACTTAATCGTAGCATAAACTCTATTGGGCCCACCCCAGATGCCTATAATAAGAAATAAGGGTATAAGCATTGCCTCAAAAAATATATAAAAAAGTATGCTATCAAAAGCACAAAAAACACCTAAAAGTAAGCCCTCAAGAATGAGAAACAAAGCTATGTATTTATTATTTTGTTGCCTTTCCTCTGAAAAATTAAATATTATTATGATAGATGTTATGGTAGTTGTTAATAATATAAACAACATTGAAAACCCATCTATTGCAAGATGATAATTAATATCTAAATTCTCAATCCATACATGCTTCTCCACAAACTGTAATAAGTATTGAGATGTATTGAAGTTAATCAGCAAAAGTATTGAAATGAATAAAGTTAGCGTAGATACACTAAATCCTATTAGTTTTATGAAAGAATCATTTTTATGATTAATAAAAAAAAGCACTAAGCCACCAATCAAAGGTGTCCATATCAGTAAGCTAAGTATTGGAATATTTAAATCATACATATTAAAATTTAATAAAAATTATTAAGAATAGCAATAAGCCAATAATCATTGTGAAAGCATAGTGGTATAAGAACCCTGTTTGTATAACTCTGACCTTAGATGAAATAAAAGAAACTAATTTGGCAGTACCGTTAACAAAAAAATTATCTATTATATTAACATCAGACTTAACCCAAACTAGATTAGCCAATTTCTTAACATGTCTCGGTATAAATATATTTGACATATGCGTGAAACCATACTCATTAAGAAGTAGGTTGCGTAGCAGAGGAAACTTACTGCCTATTTTTTCTAAAAAGTTCATGTTTTTATAATATAAAAAATATGAAAGTAGGAGACCTATGGTTACCATAGCAAAACTTAAACTAGCAAATGAGTGGAGAAAAAAAGATACAGAGTGATAAATATATAAATCATAAAATTTCACTAACTTAGTATTATCAGTAATTGATTGTTCAAAAAAATTATTAAATAATACTGAGTCAAATAAAGCCCAACCTATGAAAGCACTTGGTATAGCAAGAACTACTAGAGGAATTATTAAAGTATGGTTGTGTTCTAAATCTGACCTTTTTTTGATATTTAATTGATTCTCACCAAAGAAGACTTTAAAAAATATTTTAGATGTATATAGAGTTGTAATAAATACTCCTAAAACAAGAGAATAATAGGCAATAGAGTTATCACTATATTTAAATATATCTATAATTAAGTCTTTAGAGAAAAATCCTGACATTGATGGCACCCCCATCAAAGATATGCCGGCAATAAGGAATGCTATAAATGTTATTGGCATAATTTTTTTCAATCCTCCCATCTTGGTAATATCCTGCTCATGATGACATTTTAGTATTATTGAGCCCGCACATAAAAATAATAAGGCTTTGAAAAATGCATGTGTTAAAAGATGAAATATTGCAAACGAATAATATGAGGCACCTAATGCCGCAGTCATATATCCCAACTGAGAAATTGTTGAATATGCTATTATTCTCTTTATATCATTTTGAACTAAAGCGACCATTCCCATAAATAAAGCTGTAGATACACCTATCACTAAAATTATATCCAATACGTAACCAGATAAATCATAAAGAGGAGATAATCTTGCAACCATAAAAATACCTGCAGTTACCATTGTAGCTGCATGAATTAATGCAGATATTGGAGTTGGACCCTCCATAGAATCTGGGAGCCAAAAGTGAAGTGGGATTTGAGCGGATTTTGCAGCTGCACCAATAAAAAGTAGTAATGCTATAAACGGCAAAAGATCTATATTTAATCCAAGTAAGTTAACCGTATCGTTTCTTAAAAGTGGTAATTTATCAAAGAAATCGTTATAGCTAAGGCTATTGGAAGTAATAAAAATTAGAATAACTCCTAATAGTAAACCAATATCACCAACTCTATTTACAACAAATGCCTTTAAGTTAGCACTTACGGCACTAGGTTTGTTGTACCAAAAGCCAATTAATAAATATGAGGATAATCCTACTAATTCCCAGCCTATAAATAACTGTAGAAAATTATTAGAAAAAACAATAAATAACATAGAAAATGTAAAGAAATTAGTATAAATAAAAAATCGCTTATAACTCTTATCCCCGCTCATGTATGTTATCGAATACATATGCACAAAAAATGAAATAAATGTCACTATAAAAGACATAATGATAGTCAAGCTATCGGCCAATATACCAATTTCAAAAGTATAGCCGCTTGTAGCATACCAAGTATATAACGTATGACTTTCACTAAAATTATGACCAGATATATATGAGATGAAAAGCCATAAGGATAATAACATTGATATTCCGATGGATAAGTTAGCAATTATACTACTAGCTATATTTGTACATTTATCTTTCAGCAAAAGAGTGACAGCACCGACTAAAGGAGAAAATATTATTATAATGGATTGCCAATACACTATCCTTTTAACCTCGCAATATCTTGAACATTAATACCTTGTTTATTTCTAAAAAGAACTACAATTATAGCAAGTCCAATTGCAGATTCCGCTGCTACAACTGCTAGGATAAAAAATACAAAAATTTGACCCGTTAAATCACTTAAGTAGTTTCCAAATATTATAAAATTAAAATTAATTGATAAGAACATCAACTCTAATGACATAAGCATTATAATGATGTTTTTCCTATTAAGGAATATACCTGCAAGTGAAATACTAAATAATATAGAGCTAAGAATTAGATAATGAGACATTGGTATCATCTTGCTCTATCCTCATCACTGATGATTTTTAATCTTGCATTCTTGGACACATTAACCTGATCCCCAGGATTTTGATATTTATTAGTCTCGCTTTTCTTATGTGTAAGCGTAATTGCCGATATAATTCCAAGTAATAAAATTATTGCTGCTATTTCAAAAGCTAAGAGATATTCTGTATACAAAAGATAGCCAAGATTTTTTGTATTATCTTTACCTATTAAATCTATAGACGTAATTATACTATCGCCTGCATTATCAAATTGATTATAAAAGAAATATGAGAGTAACCCAGCTATAGTAGCAAATACAATAATCCCGATCGGCAAATATTTAACGAAACCTTCTTCAGTGCGAGATATATTAATATCTAACATCATAACTACAAAAAGAAATAAGACCATAACAGCGCCGACATAAACAAGTATTAATATTATAGAAAGGAATTCGGCATTTAAAAGCAGCCATAATACTGCTGAGGAAAAAAAAGAGAGAACAAGGCTTATCGCAGATTTAACTGGGTTATTTACCATTATCACAGCTATAGAACTACTTAATAGCAATAAAGAAAATATATAAAATATTATTATTTCTAGATTCATAAGGTTACACTAATTTATATTGTTTCTATCTTTTATTTCTTCTTTCTCATAAATATCACCTATTTCAAGCAACTTGTCTTTAGAAATAACTCTCTCATTCCTAGATTCAAAATGAAATTCAAATATCTTTGTCTCTACAACAGCATCTACCGGACAAGCTTCTTCACAAAAACCACAGTAAACACATTTAAATAAATCAATGTCATACTTTGTTGTTCTTCTGGTTCCATCATCTCTCATCTCAGTATCTATTGATATTGCTAAAGCAGGACAAACTGCCTCACATAACTTGCAGCCAATACATCTTTCTTCACCATTAGGGTATCTCCTAAGTGCATGCAATCCTCTAAATCTTGGTGATTGGGGTGTTTTCTCTTCGGGATACTGTACTGTTATAGACTTAGTAAAAAGTTTTTTACCAGTTATAGACAAGCCTTTCAGAATTTCTAATAAAAATAAGCTTTTTAGTAATTTAATTATATTTTTCATTATGCAATAAACCAAGGTTCAATTTTGTAATATATCATAATGCCTTCTAAGAAAATCCATATAATGGTGATTGGAAGAAATATTTTCCATCCTAGTCTCATAATTTGATCATATCTATATCTTGGTAATGTTGCTCTAAGCCAAAGAAAAATAAATATAAAAAAGAGAGTTTTGATAGAAAGCCAAGCAAAACCAGGTATCCAACTTAAATAATTTTCTAGGAAAGTATTTTCAAATGGTGAGAGCCATCCTCCAAAAAACATAATGCTTACAAGTATACTAATAAGAATCAGGTTCATGTATTCTGCGAGAAAAAACATTGCGAAAGCAACTCCTGAGTATTCAACATGAAATCCAGCTACGATTTCTGACTCTCCCTCTGACACATCAAATGGTGCTCTATTTGTCTCAGCAATACCTGCAATTAAATATATAACAAATAATGGTAATAATGGTAACCAGTACCAGTTAAAAATACCACCTCGTTGTGATAATATAATTTCTTGTAAATTCAAACTACCTGCTGCCATTAAAACACCTACTAATGCAAAACCCATAGCTATTTCATAAGCGATTATTTGTGCTGCTGATCTCATAGAACCTAAAAATGCATATTTAGAGTTTGAGGCCCACCCAGCCAATATTACTCCATATACACTAAGTGAAGTTAAAGCCAAGATAAACAATAATCCTGCATTAATATTAGCAATAACAAAATATTCAGATAATGGAATAACCGACCATACTAATAGAGATGGTACAAGCATTATAATAGGCGCGGTTAAAAATAAACCCTTATTAGCATTAGATGGAATAATAATTTCTTTTGTTAAAAGTTTTATAACATCAGCTATTGGCTGAAGAAACCCAAAAGGACCAACTCTAGTAGGACCCAATCTTGATTGCATAAACCCTATAATTTTTCTTTCAGAATAAGTTGTGTAAGCAACTATTAAAAATAATGGTAGCACAACTATAATAATATCTATTAAAATATAAAATATTGTAAGTATAATATTCATTTTATCAAGTTATGTTATATATTTTTTGGTTCATTAGTAATATTTTTGATTGACGGCTTATGCTTTGATAATGAAACCTTATTTAAAGATTCTGACCTTCTTACAATCATGTCAGTATCATAAGTATCACGAGTAAACTTATCAATTACATTATCTTCGACCATATTGCTAGCATCAATGCTATCTATATCTATAGCAGATAGAGAAAAATCAATCTTCTTCAAAGACTCTTCTAATTCATTTCTGATAGTATCAATAGTATAGTCTCCAAAATTATTGAGTATTGAAATATTATTTAGTATAGACCAACCTTCGTGTATATCTTTACTGGGTTGCACTACAGGCTGAAAAACTTGGTATCTTCCTTCAATATTAATATAGCTACCATCTGTCTCTGCAAATGTTGTTATTGGAATAATAATATCGGCATACTTTTCCATCATAGGTGTTATATAACTGGTAAAAAATATATTACACTCAGATGATTTGAGCGCAACCTCAACTAAGGTTTTATCAAAAAAATCAGACTCTGGCTCTAAATTATACATAATATATGTTGAAAGTTTCTCTGTTATCATTTCGTATGAATTCTTACCAATTATATTTGATGTGCTCCCTCCTAGGTTCCTATGAGGTAAATTACCTAACAACCACCCTGAAGTAGAATTACAAAATTCTGCTAAAAATCCAACTTTAGCATCTATGAGCAGACTAAAGTCATGCACCTTTTTTAGTATATTAGACTGATTAGGTAATCTAGAGATTAATGGTCCTAGAATAATTAATGTCTCACCATTATCTAATCCTAAATCATTAGTATTCAGAAGTGGTTCAATGTTATTATCATCTATAACTTTTTTATAATATAAAGGAAAGTTTTCATCTAAAGAACTAAAATTAAAAGAATATATTTTAGAGTTACCTTTTGTTGCATTATTTAGTCTTACTGAGAGAATGGGATACTCAGTTTTAACATTCACACCAATCAGTATAATATTTTTATACAAATGTAAATCATCAATATTACATCCCAGTGATGGCATTATAGGGAAACTTTTTTGGTAAGAAAAATCTCTCTCTTTTGTTCTATGATCAATATTTGAAATCTCGAGACCCTTAAATATTTTTTGAAATAAAAATAATTCCTCTGATGTTGACTGTCCTGAAATTAAACATCCAATTTCTTTGCGCCCATGTTTCTTAATATTGCTGATAATTAAATTATTAACTTCAGATGATACTGAGTCAAAATCTAATTCAACTAACTTTCCATTTTCTCTAATCAAGGTTTTATCTAACCTATCATTCGAATAGATGCCTTCATAACCAAATCTATCTCTGTCAGATATCCATGTCTGGTTGATTGCTAAATTCTCAAATGGAACTGCTCTGACAATCTTATTGTTATATGTATGATAGTTAATATTAGAACCTATACAATCATGAGGAGAGATTCCGCAAATTTGTTTTAAATCCCATGTTCTTGCTTTATATCTATATGGTTTATTATTAAGCGCTCCTACGGGACAAAGATCAATCATGTTACCAGATAATTCAGATGTAACGCCGCTCTCGATAAAAACATCTATTTTCATATCTTCTCCACGATTCAGTAGCCCAAGTTCTTTAACATTACTAATCTCTTCGCCAAATCTAACACAGCGTGAGCAATGGATGCATCTTGTCATGTCAGTAGAAATTAACGGACTAATATCTTTATCAACGACTACTCGTTTGAACTGCATATACTTTGAATGGTCGTCTCCATGTTCTAATGATACATCCTGTAATTCACACTCACCTCCTTGATCACATATAGGGCAATCTAAAGGATGATTAATTAATAAAAATTCCATTGAATTTTTTTGAGCACTCTTTGTTTTTTCTGATTTAGTTGAAATCCTCATGTCTTCTCGCAATGGTGTTGAGCAAGCAGGTTGTGCGTATTTAACTCCTTCTATATCAACTAAACACATTCTACAACTAGCTACTATAGAAAGGTGTTTATGATAACAGAATCGAGGAATATGAACTCCAATCTTGTCACATAGCTCAATAATCGTCTCATCAGGTTTTGCGTTATATTCTTTATTATCTATAAAAACTTTCATTATCAGGAAACCATTGATTCTTTTTTATCTACATAGTACTCAAACTCAGTCCAGAAATTTTTTAAGAAACTTCTAACTGGCATCGCTGCCGCATCGCCTAATGCACATATACAATGACCTTCTATTTGAGTAGCTATTCGCTCTAACTGGTGGAGATCATTTTGCGTGCCATGACCTGAGACAATATTTGTTAATATTTTGTATAACCATCCAGTTCCCTCTCTGCAAGGTGTGCACTGACCACATGACTCTGAGTAGTAAAATCTAGATATTCTATGAAGAACTGATACCATACATGCACTTTCATCCATAACTATTACCCCTCCGGACCCTAGCATTGAACCAGCTTCAGAAATAGAATCATAGTCCATGTTTACTTGCATCATAATGTCTCCTTTAACTACAGGAACAGATGACCCTCCAGGTATGACTGCTTTAATTTTTTTTCCATTTAATATTCCTCCAGCCATATTTAATAACTCAGAAAAAGGTATGCCAAGAGGGACTTCAAAATTACCAGGATTATTTATATGTCCACTCATGCAAAACATTTTAACTCCTTCAGAATTATCAATACCTAAAGACTTATACCACCCAGATTTATTTAACATGATTTTAGGTATGCTTGCGAGTGTTTCTGTATTATTAATAATTGTAGGCTTGCCATATAACCCTTTTATAGCTGGAAATGGTGGCTTTATTCTTGGCATTCCGCGCTTACCCTCTATTGATTCGAGCATTGCTGTTTCTTCTCCAACAATATATGCGCCAGCACCGATTAAAGCATGGAGATTAATTGTAACGTTAGAGGATAAAATATTTTTACCTATTAATCTTTCTTTATATGCATCTGATAAAGCTTGTTTGAAAATTTTCCACTGTTCATCCATAAATTCGCCACGTAGGTAATTATAACCAACAGATGCTCCTATTGCATAACTAGCTATTAGCATCCCTTCAATTATAGCATGAGGGTTGTATCTCAAAATATCTCTATCCTTGCAAGTCCCAGGCTCACTTTCATCTGAATTGCATACTAAATATTTTTGCCCATCTATTAACGGGATAAAAGACCATTTGAGTCCTGTTAAAAATCCTGCTCCTCCCTTTCCTCTCAAGCCTGAATCTTTAATCTTCTCAATAACTTTTGATTTAGGAGTTTGGTTGTTAATAATATCTTTCCAGGCTTGATAGCCCTGATTATCAATATATGTTTTTAGAGTATCAGGCTCTTGCATACCAAATGTTTCTGTACATAACTTAATTGTCATCAAATTTCTCCAAGATTTTATCAACTCTTTCTAATGTAAGATTCTCATAGTTTTTATGATTAATCTGCATCATTGGTCCGCCATTACAAGCAGCCAAACATTCAATTTCATCTTTAAGATAGAATTTGTTATCAGAAGTTGATTCACCAACTTTGATTTTTAACTTTTGCTCAATATGGGTGAGTATCTCATCTGAACCTCTCAACATACAAGAAACATTATTGCAAACTGCGATTACATTTTTGCCTACAGGGGCTACATTTATCATTGTATAAAAAGTAGCTACCTCATAAATATCTATTTCACTAACAGATAGATAATTTGATAACGCCTTTATGATATCTTTTGTGACATAGCCATGGTTATCGTGTTGTAAAATTAATAAACTTTCTATTACAGCAGACCTCTTTCTATTCGAAGGAAATTTTTTTACAACATTGTCAATTAAGCTTGCTAGCTCTTTACTAATTTTAAATTCTTGACTCATCTGTCAATTTCTCCAAAAACTATATCTTGAGTACCTATAATAGTTACTACATCTGATAGCATATGGTCTTTGCTCATTTCATTCAAAGCAGCTAGATGAGGAAAGCCTGGTGCCCTTATTTTTAACCTGAAAGGTTTGTTTGCACCATCTGAAATCATATATATTCCAAACTCTCCTTTTGGAGCTTCGACGGCAGTGTAAACCTCATCTTTTGGTGTACAGAAGCCTTCTGTGAATAATTTAAAATGATGTATTAAAGATTCCATTTCAACTTTCATATTCTCTCTGTTTGGAGGAGCTACTTTAGCATCATCTATCATTACTGGTCCCGGGTTATTCTTTAGCCATTCTATACATTGTTTAATAATTTTATTTGATTGACGCAGTTCTTCCATTCTAACCAAATATCTATCATATGAGTCACCTGTCTTGCCAACTGGAATATCAAAGTTAACTTTGTCATAAACTTCATATGGTTGTTTTTTTCTAAGATCCCAGTCTATTCCTGAACCACGTAACATTGGACCAGTAAACCCAAGCTCTATGGCTCTATCAGGTTCGACTATCCCTATACCAACCGTCCTTTGTTTCCAGATTCTGTTATCCGTCAGGAGATTCTCATATTCATCCACGCAACTCGGAAATCTAGAAACAAAATCTTCGATAAAATCTAGCATACTACCTTCTCGATTATAATTTTGAATATCTAGTTGATTATTGTCTTTGAAAGATGATTTTACATATTTAGGCATTTTAGATGGTAAGTCTCTTATAACTCCGCCAGGCCTATAATATGTTGCATGCATTCTAGTGCCTGAGACTGCCTCGTAACAATCCATTAAATCTTCTCTTTCTCTAAATGCATACAAGAAAACCGACATAGCCCCAATATCTAAAGCATGGGCACCAAGCCATAGAAGGTGGTTTAACACTCTTGTAATCTCATCAAACATAACTCTTATGTACTTAGCTCTTTCAGGAATTTCAATATTTAGTAATTTTTCAATAGCCAGTACATATGCATGCTCATTACACATCATAGACACATAATCCAATCTATCCATATACCCTATAGATTGATTATATGGCTTGGATTCTGCTAATTTTTCTGTTGCTCGATGGAGTAATCCGATATGAGGGTCAGCACTTTTGATAACCTCTCCTTCCATTTGCAGGACTAGTCTTAAAACACCATGAGCAGCTGGATGCTGTGGTCCAAAATTCATAGTAAAATTTTTAAATTCTTTCATTACTTATCTTCTCTAATTACTTTGGGGACTAGTACTCTTGGTGTTATATCCACAGGTTCTTGTATAATTTTTTTCAAAACAGGGTCATATCTGATTTGAGTATTACCGACTAATGGAAAGTCTTTTCGAAAGGGATGTCCTATAAAACCATAATCAGTCAATAGTCTTCTTAAGTCTGGATGTTCTTCGAATAATATTCCAAACAAATCAAATGCTTCTCTTTCATACCAATTGGCTGCTGGCCACAATGGAGTTAAAGACTTTATTACAGGCGGTTCGTCACTAAGATAGACTTTTACCCTAATCCTATTATTATTTGAAATTGACAGCAGATGATATACAACACAAAACCTATTTTTCATACGAGTATGCTTTGCTTTATGTTCAAATTTTATTCTTCCATGAGATGATGGCTTGATTCCCCTGCTGTAACCTGTTGATGTTGCTTCCTTAGTACCCCATTCGGTTTCACCATAGGTATAGTAATCTACAGCACATATATCTGTCAGCTGAACAAAATCTAATTCTTTATTATTCTTTAGAGTGCTCATTACACCCAGCAATGAGTCTTTATGAGTCTTTATTGTTAAAATATCACTAGATTCTTCTAACTCATATTGATCGACAATATGTTTAGCAATTAACTCTTTCATTTATAGGCCCTGTTAGGGGTATCAGCCACTATAATATTTTTTCTTCTTATCTTATTCTGTAGTTGCAAGATACCATACAACAATGCTTCAGCAGTGGGAGGACATCCTGGCACGTATATGTCTACAGGAACAATTCTGTCACAACCTCGTACAACAGAATATGAATAATGATAATAACCACCACCATTTGCACACGAGCCCATTGATATAACCCATTTAGGGTCAGCCATCTGATCATAAACTTTCCTGAGAGCAGGGGCCATCTTATTAACCAAAGTTCCAGCTACAATCATTACATCTGACTGCCTAGGGCTTGGTCTAAAAAGCATTCCAAATCTATCTATATCATATCTAGATGCTCCAGCATGCATCATTTCTACAGCACAACATGCCAAGCCAAATGTCATTGGCCACAACGACCCTGTCCTGGCCCAGTCAAATAAATTACTTGATTTGGCAAGGACGAAACCATCTTTATGTATGTTCTCTAATCCCATTCCAATGCTCCTTTCTTCCATTCATAAATAAAACCAACAATTAGAATAAAGAGAAATATTGCCATTGAAACAAGCCCATAAATACCAATATCATGAATAACAATTGCCCAAGGGAACAAAAAGGCTATTTCTAAATCAAAAATAATAAATAATATTGCTACTAAATAATACCTAATATCAAACTTCATTCTTGTATCTTCAAATGCTTCAAAACCACACTCATAAGGCGAATTCTTCTCTACATCAGGGTTATGAGGGCCAAAAGTAAATCCGATTCCCAGCATTATACTAGCAAATATGAGCGCAAAGACTAAAAAAATAAATATTGGCAAATACTCTATTAACATAACTGTTTCATTATATCCTATAAATATATTACATACTATTATCTAGGCAATCATGTCATTTTAGTGTTATGTAACAGTTTCAAAAATGATAAAATAATATGAATGCATAACACTGAAAACCATACTAATACTAACGATATATATGAAAATATATGGGAATGTCTGGATAAAGGTGTAAAAGATAGAGTGTCGGATTATCACACCTTTTCATTAGCCACTTCATCAAATGATATTGCTGAGATTAGAACAGTTGTTTTAAGAGGTTATGATAAAGAAAAACAGAGTATAATTTTTCATACAAATAATCTAACGGGTAAAATTAATGAGATACGGGATAATCCAAATGTTGGAGCGTTATTCTATGATAAAAAAGCAAAAATACAGATAAGATGCAATGGTGTTGCAGTCATTAATAATATGAATCAATTTTGCAAAGATAGATGGGATAAAATGAGTCATCAGTCAAAAGAATGTTATTACCAAAATATAACGCCAGGAAAAATTGTTGAAGACCCAAAAATAGTTAAAAACCAGTTAGAAAATAAGTTAAGTCAAAATTTTACTGTTATCACAATTAATATAAATAAAATTGATTGGTTATACCTTTCGTCTGCTGGGCATACTAGAGTCAAATTTATGAAAGAAAATCAATTCTTAGGTCAGTGGATAGCGCCATAGTGCTATGCCGATGGCCGGACTCGAACCGGCACGACTCGCGTCACAGCCTTCTTAGGACTGCGTGTCTACCAGTTCCACCACATCGGCTAAACTAAGGAAGATTCTTTGTGTCATTAGAATCTAAGGGTGCTGTATTAATTTGTGTTTTATTAGTATTATCAATCAAACTCTCACTAACAGGTGATGCATTTGAAGCAAAATAAGCGAGAGATAAGCTTGTTAAGAAAAAGGAAAGTGCTATAACAGTTGTTATTTTTGTGAGAAATGTTGCGCTACCTTGAGCTCCAAACACTGTTGATGAGGCCCCACTTCCAAATGCTGCTCCAGCATCAGCACCTTTACCATGTTGTACTAATATTAGAACAATCAGCGATACAGCCAAGATTATATGTATACTTAATATTATTGTTTGCATGATGTAGTTATCTCAAATTGAAGAGCAAATATCAATAAATTTTTTAGAATTTAATGATGCTCCTCCAACTAATGCTCCATTAACATCAGAAAGAGTTAGTATTGATGATGCATTTAGTTCATTCACGCTGCCACCATATATAATTTTAATAGAATTTGTCTTTGTTTTTAATATTTTGCTGAGACTACTTCGTATATATCCATGAACATCGGCAATATCATCTAGACTAGGAGTTTTTCCCGTGCCAATAGCCCATACAGGCTCATAAGCAATAATAATTCTACTATGATCAGATTTAATTAAAGCAACAGATTTTGTTAAAGCTAATTTTAACTGTCTCAAAATAACCCTTTTTGTCAAATTTTTATTATATTCAGTAATAGTTTCACCGACACATAAAATTGTATTAATATTAGATTCCAGAGATACTCTAGTTTTGATAGCAATAGTTTCATCGTCTTCCTTGAGAATATGTCTCCTTTCTGAATGTCCCACTAATGCATAAGTACAGTCAAAATCCTTTGTCATCTTAACAGATATCTCGCCTGTATATGCTCCATTATCAAATGGTGATATATTTTGAGATCCTAAAGATATTTTTTTACGAGAAACCTTGTAATGAATTAATCTATTTAAAATAGTACCAATATATATAGATGGTGGTAATAATAAAATGTCACATTTAGGTCTAAATTTTTTATAAGATTTAATCAAATCATTAGTTAATTTGATTAGGGATTTTGAGTCACCATTTTGCTTCCAGTTTGCAGCGATAAGATATTTTTGATTATTCATACTATGGTATTTTTATTAATATTATCATAAAAGTACTTAGAAAGTATTTCTATTTTTTCTTCATTCTGATGCTCTATTAATAATCTAATCAAGTTTTCAGTTCCGGACGCTCTTAATAACAATCTTCCATTAGCTCCTATCATTTTTTCTAATTCTGAAAATACTTTGATATTTATCTCATCTTCTAAAAATGCTTTTTTATCAGTGACATTTGTGTTAAATAGTTTACTAGGAATAGAAATTATTTCATTTTTTAACTGATCTATATCTTTATCTTGCTTGAAAATAACTTCTAATAAATTAATTAATGTAATAATGCCATCACCTACATATAAGTTATTTAACATAGGAGACAATACATGACCAGATGATTCGCCGCCAAAAATAGCACCGGACTTTATCATGGCATTTAAAACATTTTTATCTCCTACATCTGCCTGTATAAATTCAATATTATTTTTTTTGTATAAATTCTGTATTCCATGATTAGTCATTTTAGTCCCAACAACTGGTTTATTACTCTTACTAAAAGATTTATGGAAGAGAGCTAAGATATATAGAGTATCATCTCCATTTATTTCCACTCCATATGGAGAAATAAATATTGCTCGATCACCATCACCATCAAGTGCAACTCCTAGGTCAATCTTTAAATCTTTAGGTTCACGAGTTTCATCATAATCAGTAGTATTTGCATTAATATTATTAAAATCATGTATAAATCTTTTTAGTGCATCTGTATGGGTAGCGCCACAATCACTATTTATATTTGTACCTGTGGGTTCGTTATAAATAGAAATTATATTAATGAAACTATCTTTAAGTATTTTATTTATAATTTTAGATGTTGCACCATTAGCACAATCTACTAATATATTTATTTTTTTTACAGGTAGATTGATATCATTCATTTTCAACATAAAATACTCATTGATATAATTAATATAATATTTATTAAATCTATCAGAACAATCAACTTTAGATACTCTTAAGTCTTTACTAATAATATCTTCTTCTTGATTATTATAGTTATTTTCTATGCTCTTCTCCAAAGCATCATCTATCTTATGACCATGTTGATCAAAAAATTTAACTCCATTATCAGAGTAAGGGTTATGTGATGCTGTTATCTGAATCCCAGCATGTAATTCATTAGACAATCCTTCCATATTCATACAGATGCTCAATGCTGGAGTTGGAAACAATCCCGCATAATTAACTTTAGATCCCTGCGCTAGTATTCCGATAGATAGTGCTGATTCAATATCTGAAGCAGATTCTCTTCCATCATGACTAATATAAACATGGCCAACTTCATCACCGAATAAAGATCTGGCGAAAGCATAGCCAATCTTTACTAAGTGCTCATAATTAATTGGTGGCTCATTGAATTTACCTCTTATACCATCTGTTCCAAATAATTTCATAATTCTTTTCCAATAATATTTTCAACAATGTTTATAGCAATACTTGTTTCTCTCACGTCATGAGTTCTTATAATTTTAGCATTATTTAGTAACGCAATAACAGCACTTGCGAGTGACCCATGTAATCTATCCTTTACATCTTTATTTAACAAATTACCAATCATACTTTTTCTAGAAATCCCTATTAAGATATTCTGACTAATAGTTTTTAGATTCTTTAATTTAAAAAGTAACTCATAATTATGATTAAGTGTTTTCCCGAAACCAAATCCTGGGTCTATAATGATTTTATCTCTTGAAATACCATGGGATATACAAAACTTTACCTTATCATTTAAATATGATTGCACTGTGTCAACAACAGAACTATAGGTGGGATTATTTTGCATTGTTTCTGGGCAATCAAGCATATGCATCAAACACACATAAATATTATTTGCTTTAATAATATCAATAAATCTTAAATCAGAAAGAGATGATATATCATTTATAATATCAATTTTATAAGGTAAAAGCTCAGTTATAACTTCAGGCTTCATTGAATCTATGGAAATAGGTATCTCATAGTTTTCTCTAATTTTTTTAACAACTGGAAGAACTCTATCAATCTCTTCTTGTGTTGAGATTCTAGCTGATCCAGGCCTAGATGACTCTCCCCCAATATCAATGATGTCCATACCTTCGGCTATCATTTGTTCAACTTTAAACATGATGTTATTAAGCGTAGTATACTTTCCACCATCATAAAAAGAATCCGGGGTTATATTCAATATACCCATGACATATGACTTTTTTTTAGTAAGATCCAAATTCATATGCTACATTTTTGAAAGTAAATTAAATTGATCAACTTTTTTCAAAAACTTTTCTTGATATTGAGTAAATTCATCTCCATCAATAATAAATTCTTGAAATAAAATATCAGGTGGTGGCGTACAAACCAATATAACTCCTTGACATACTTGCGTTTTATAGACTTTATTATGAGCCATCGCATATGCGGAAATTTGTAGAAAATAATCTTCTATCCACTCTCTTTTTTTTGGTTTATTTGACTGTTTAAAATCAAGTATACTTTGTTTTCCATTATATATACCTGATGCATCAGCAGTCCCTGCATATAAGCCGGGGTAGGATAACGTAACTTCTGCGCCCCATAATTCATCTAAGTTAGATATACCATTCTGTATAATTTCTTCAGACATTAATATAGATTCATCAGTATTGACAGAATCAAGGTTTAAACTAACTTGTCCAGTCAAGTAATTCTCGATATGTTTATGCATAGCTGTACCTCTAGATGATGATTCATGCATAATTCTATTAGCTTCTTTCTCTCCAACTTTTTGTCTCCACTGTAAAAGTGATTTTTTTTTATGTTCAGATTCAGTCGCTTTAAGTATTTCTGTGACAGATGGTAACTTTGTATTATTAATCTCATAATACCGGGCACCATTTACTGAAGTGCGTCTACTGGATGGATAATTGAAAATTTTATTCAAAAACATATTAATCTAATATTCTAGATGTTATTAAATAAAAAGAAAGCATAAGTTCAAAACATTACATGAACTATATAAAAGTATTTACTTATGATGCTGGTGTTGTCGCCGGACTCTCTTTGGTTGCATTTGAACTACCGCCACTCTTAGTGTCTGAGTCATCATCAGTCCAGCTTTCTGGAGCAGAAGGTACTTTACCGTCCATAATTTCATCGATTTGTTTCACATCAATAGTTTCATACTTCATTAGTGCGTCTGCCATGATATGCATCTTATCAAGATTATCTTTGATGAGTTTAGTTGCACGTTTATATTGAACATCTATTATATTTCTAATTTCTGAATCAATCGTATGAGCAGTTTCATCAGAAACAGTTTTTTGCTGGGATACTGATTTGCCCAAGAAAACTTCATTTTCTTCTTCAGCATATGCAAGAGGTCCCATTTTTGTTGATAAACCCCATTTAGTAACCATGCTTCTAGCAAGCCCTGTTGCTCTTTCAATATCATTTGAAGCACCAGTTGTAACGGCGTCTTGCCCAAATATTTCTTCTTCTGCAACTCTGCCGCCAAAGAGAGCTGCTATCATGCTATTAATTCTTTGTTTACTATTACTATACCTGTCTTCTTCAGGTAAAAACATTGTTACACCTAGAGCTCTGCCTCTTGGTATTATACTTACCTTATAAACTGGATCATGGTCAGGGACAAGTCTACCAACTATTGCATGGCCAGCTTCATGATATGCTGTCAACTTTCTTTCATCATCATTCATTACCATTGATCTTCTTTCTCCACCCATCAAAATCTTATCTTTAGCTTTTTCAAAATCATCCATTGTAACTATTTTCTTACTAGCTCTTGCTGCGAAAAGTGCTGCTTCATTAACCAAGTTTGCTAAGTCAGCTCCTGAAAAACCTGGAGTTCCTCTTGCTAATAACTTTGGTTTTACATCATTTGCTGTAGGTGTTTTCTTCATATGAACTTTTAATATTTGTTCTCTACCTCTAATGTCGGGCAACGGAACTGTTACTTGTCTATCAAACCTTCCTGGCCTTAACAAAGCAGGGTCCAGAACATCTGGTCGGTTAGTAGCAGCTATGACTATAACTCCTTCATTGCCTTCGAATCCATCCATCTCTACAAGTAATTGATTTAATGTTTGCTCTCTCTCATCATGACCTCCACCTACGCCAGCACCTCTATGTCTACCAACAGCATCTATTTCATCTATAAAAATTATACATGGAGCATGTTTCTTTGCTTGTTCGAACATATCGCGCACTCTTGATGCACCAACACCGACAAACATTTCAACAAAATCAGAACCAGAAATCGTGAAGAATGGTACTTTAGCTTCTCCTGCTATCGCCTTTGCAAGCAAAGTTTTACCTGTTCCTGGAGAACCAACCATAAGAACACCCCGCGGTATTTGACCACCTAAATTTTGAAACTTACCTGGGTCTCTTAAGAAATCAACGAGTTCTTTAACCTCTTCCTTTGCTTCTTCAACTCCAGCTACATCTTTAAAGGTTACTTTCACCTGATCTTCTGTTTGTAGCTTAGCCTTGCTTTTTCCAAATGACATTGCTCCACGGCCACCGCCTCCTCCGCCTTGCATTTGTCTCATAAAGAATATCCATACTCCAATTAGTAATAGGAATGGGAACCAATGGATAAATATTTGTGCAAGGAAAGACTGCTTCTCTGGTGCTTTACCAGCTATCTTAACTTTACTGTTCAGCAATTCACCGACTAATGCTGAATTATCTGTTTCTGGGCTAAATGTTATAAATGATTGTCCCGATTTTAGGCTTCCTGAAATCTCTCTACCAGAAATAGTAACTTCTTCAACTTGACCAGTCTGAACTTGTTGCATGAATTCTGAATAGTTATACTCATCAGCCGCATTATTACGTCCGTTAATTCCTGTAAATAACGACAATACTACTACCGCTATCACAGTCCATATCACTAAATTTTTAATTAAATCACTCATTTATATTATTTCCCTTCTATTTAGAATTATTCTAATTTTATGAAACATCTTTGTCAATTTAATAAATCTCTTTACTACTATATCAGTCTTTGAATCCAATACAAATAAGGTAAACCTCATTACTCTTTTTTTTAGAAGAAGCTGGTTTAAAAACATTAGTTTTATTAAAGTTATTACCTAATATCTTCAATGTTGATTCAAAGCTGCTTCCTAAAAAATACTTCATAATCAGACTTCCTTCAGGTTTCAGTTTAAATCTACAAAAACCTAATATATTTGACGCAATATCAGAAAAATTACTCTGATCTATATCACTTATACCTGTAATATTGGGTGCGATATCTGACAATACAAGGTCTAAGTTAGATTTTTTTTTCTCAAATAACTTCGAATATGATTTAAAACTACTTATGTCTTGTTTAGCAAAATGTACTCCATCGATAGGTATTATGTTTAATAAATCAATTCCAACTATAAAATTAATATTCTTGTATTCTTTTAAGACTTGCAGCCAAGATCCTGGCGCGCAGCCTAGGTCAGCTACAGAAGATACTTTTTTTAAGAGATTATATTTCTCGTCTATAGCTTTTAATTTATAAGCAGCACGAGATCTATACTTATCTTGTTTAGATTTTTTTACAAAAGCATCTTCAGAATGACGCCTAACCCAATTGGAAGTTTTATTAACTTTAGTCATGATTAAGATTATATCATTGAAATAGATTATTTTGATTGATATGATGCTGTATGGCTGAGATTACACTACAAGGGAATAAAATCAATACTAATGGTGAAATACCTAAAGCAGGTATAGAGGCTCCAGATTTTATATTAGTAGACTCGGAACTTAACGACATAACATTATCATCATACAAAGGCAAAAATATTGTTCTTAATATTATCCCTAGTTTAGATACTCCTGTGTGCCAAAAATCTACAAAGATATTTAATGAACGTATAGCATCTATGGATAATGCTGTAGTTTTAGCTGTTTCAGCTGATCTACCATTTGCTATGAAGAGATTCTGTGCTGATGAAAACATAAACTCAGTTATACCTCTGTCTATGATGAGGTCTAGAAATTTTGCTAAAGACTATGGTGTCTTATTAGTTGACGGTCCGTTATCTGGAATAACTGCAAGAGCAGTTGTTGTTATTGATAGAAATAATAAAATCATTCATTCTGAGTTAGTGAAAGAAATTGCCAATGAGCCAAATTATGATGCTGCTTTAAATTGCATATCATAGCTAAATGAGTTTCACAAAAAAAGTACTAATATCGATGCTATCAGGTATAGCTGCTGGAATTCTAATTAGTAATTTTGTACTTCCAAATGAGTTTGTAGAATACTATTTTATTAACCAAATCTTGTATACTATATCTTCGCTTTTCTTAATACTGCTTAAAATGATTGTGTTACCTCTAATCTTTGTATCAATCATCTCAGGAATTGTTTCTATCAATGACGTATCTACTCTCGGAAGGTTGGGAATAAAAACATTCTCATTATATGTTTTCACTACACTAATTGCTATTACTCTAGCATTATTTATTTCTAGTTTCGTGAGTTATGATTCTATTGGTGTAATTACAGATAGTATTCAAAAAAATGATATAGTGAATAATAGCCAACAAAATATAATACTAGGCATATTCCCAAGTAATTTTTTTTCAGCTTTAGCTAATGGTAATGTAATTCAAGTTTTAGCATTCGCAATATTCATAGGCGTTGCATCGTCATATGTAAAAAAAGATATTCCATTATTTATAGACCTAATCGATAATTTGAATAAAGTTTTTAATAAGATGGTTATGATAATAATACAACTAACACCGATAGCAGTATTTGCACTATTAACAAAAACTTTTGCAACTGAAGGCACAGAAGTCTTTGTTCCGCTAATAAAATATTTTCTAGTAGTTGTTATTGTATTAATCACTCACTTTGTTTTAACATACTCAATACTGCTCAGGCTTTTCTCAAATTTAAATATATACTCGTTTTATTCTAAACTTAAGGCTCTGATAATTTTTACCTTTAGCACATCAAGTAGTAACGCATCTATACCTTATACCCTGAATACAGTTATACAAAAATATGGGGTAAAAAAATCTTTTGCTTCATTTTCTATACCCCTAGGCGCAACAATCAATATGGACGGTACAGCAATAATGCAGGGTTGTGCTGCGTATTTTCTAGCATCATATTATGGGATAAATTTAGAGTTTAGCGATATGATAACAATAATACTTACGGCAACAATTGCCTCAATAGGTACCGCTGGAATTCCAAGCGCTGGTATTATTATGCTATCTCTCATACTCACCGAGTTGGGTATTCCTTTGGAAGGAATTACATTATTACTAGGTGTTGATCGGCTCCTTGATATGATAAGAACAAGTGTAAATGTTACTGGTGATACATGTATAACATGTATAGTTGCGAGAAGTGAAGGGTTACTTAATACTAAAGATTATAATAAATTGGACAACTAATTAATTGTATCATGCCTGGACTGAATATCTGTTGCATCAAAATTATCTATAAACAAAATAGCTTTACAAAAAGCTTTTGCGCCAGATATTGTAGTTGTTAAACAAACATTATTATTATTAGCTTCTTTTCTTATTGAAAACGAATCCTTAATCGACCTTGCACCCTCTGTAGTATTTATTATTAAATGAACTTCACCATTCTTAATCATATCAACAATATGTGGCTGACCTTCTTTGACTTTATTTACTTTATTGCATTCAATATTATTTTCTTCTAAATATGTCTGAGTTCCATATGTCCCATAAAGATTAAAGCCTATATCGAGAAGATCTCTTGCAATATCACATATAGCGGGTTTATCTTTATCTCTAACGCTGAGAAAAACATTTCCTGTTTTAGGTAATATTACGCCTGCGGCCCTTTGCGCTTTAAAATAAGCTTCTCCAAAACTTTTGCCAATACCCATTACCTCTCCTGTAGATTTCATCTCTGGTCCTAACAATACATCGACTTCAGGAAATTTAGAGAATGGTAACACTGCTTCCTTAACTGAAAAATAACTAGGTGTAACTTCTTTTGTTAAGCCGAGTTGCTTTAAGCTCTTTCCGGACATAACAACTGCTCCAATTTTTGCAAGCTGTATGCCTATTGCTTTTGATACAAAAGGTGCTGTGCGAGACGCACGTGGGTTTACCTCTAACAAAAATATCTCTTGTTCTTTGATAGCAAACTGTGTATTCATTAACCCTATTACATTTAATTCTAACGCTAGTTGCTTAACTTGCTCTCTTAG
Source organism: Gammaproteobacteria bacterium (assembly GCA_018667355.1). Classification (GTDB taxonomy): domain Bacteria; phylum Pseudomonadota; class Gammaproteobacteria. The sequence continues at coordinate 77,490 of JABIVC010000007.1, forward strand.
TCTTGCCAAAATATCATTCGATAATGTATAAGGAGGTATTGAACATCCAGAGTCACCTGAGTGGATACCTGCCTCTTCGATATGCTCCATGATAGCTCCAATTAGAACATCTTTGCCATCACAAACTAAGTCTATATCAACCTCAATTGCATCATTTAAAAATCTATCTAAAAGTACTGGCGAATCATTAGATACTGATACAGCTTCTTCCATATACCTTCTTAGGTCTTGATCTGTTGTTACAATTTCCATTGCTCTACCACCTAACACATATGACGGTCTAACTACTAGTGGATAACCTATTTCATCTGCAGCTTGCATAGCCTGAGTAGTATTCGATGCAATTGCATTGTTAGGTTGCTTAAGTCCTAGTTTTTCTACTAAATCTTTAAACTTTTCACGATCTTCGGCTATATCAATAGCTTCTGGTGAGGTCCCAATAATACTTACTTTGTTAGCCTTGAGCTCTTTTGCCAATTTAAGTGGCGTTTGCCCACCATATTGAACTATAACTCCATGCGGTTTTTCTATATCTATAATAGACATAACATCCTCAAAAGTTAGAGGTTCAAAATATAATCGATCTGAGATATCAAAATCAGTAGATACTGTTTCAGGATTGCAGTTAACCATGATAGTTTCATAACCTTCTTCTCTCAAAGCAAGTGATGCATGAACACAACAATAGTCGAATTCTATACCTTGCCCAATCCTATTTGGTCCACCACCTAAAATCATTATTTTTTTATTGTCGGTTGGATTAGATTCACACTCTTCATCATAAGATGAGTACATATAAGCTGTAGTCGCTTCAAATTCTGCTGCACAAGCGTCAACTCTTTTGAAAACTGGGGTGATACTAAATTTTAACCGTAGGCTCTTTATCTCTTTTTCTTGACAATTCATACACATCGAAATAAATGAGTCAGAAAATCCTTTTTTCTTAAGACTCAATAGATATTTATCCTTCAAGTCACCTATATTTTTATCTTTCAAAGCTCTTTCTTCTCTAACTAAATCTTCTATCTGGGACAAAAACCATAAATCAATATTTGTTAAATTGTGGACTTCAGATAATGAATATTTTTGTCTGAATGCTTCTGAGATATACAAAATTCTTTCTGGGGTTGGAGACCTTAACTCATTTGTTAAAAAATCACTCTTCCCATCATTAGGCAGGCTCATTTCTTTTAAACCATCAATGCCAATCTCAAGGCCGCGGAGAGCTTTCTGAAAAGATTCCTGGAAGTTTCTTCCAATAGCCATTACTTCTCCAACCGATTTCATTTGAGTGGTTAATTTATTGTCTGCTTCTTTAAATTTCTCAAAAGCAAACCTTGGTATCTTTGTTACCACATAATCTATACTAGGCTCAAATGATGCAGGTATAACATTACCTGTAATTTCATTTCTTAGTTCATCTAGGGTGTACCCAATCGCAAGTTTCGCTGCTACCTTGGCAATTGGAAATCCAGTTGCTTTTGATGCTAAGGCTGATGATCTTGACACTCTAGGATTCATTTCTATAACAAGTACTCTTCCATCTTTGGGTGAGATTGCAAATTGTACATTTGACCCACCTGTATCGACTCCTATCTTTCTGAGTACTTGTATAGAAGCATTTCTTAATTTTTGATATTCCTTATCTGTTAGCGTTTGAGCTGGGGCAACTGTTATTGAGTCACCAGTATGTACTCCCATAGGATCAATATTTTCAATTGAACAAATAATAATACAATTGTCATTTCTATCTCTGACAACTTCCATTTCAAACTCTTTCCATCCAATCACCGACTCTTCAATTAATACTTCACTTGTAGGTGATAAATCTACACCTCTTTTTACGATGGTTTCAAAATCTTGTATGTTATATGCAATTCCTCCCCCTGAGCCACCCAAGGTAAAAGAAGGTCTAACTAAGACAGGGAAACCAATCTTTTTCTGATGTAATAGTGCCTCCTCATAATCATGAGCAATATATGCAGTTGCAGTCTCTAATCCAATTTCTGTCATTGCATTTTTAAATAACTCTCTATCTTCAGCCATATCAATTGAGTCAACACTGGCACCTATTATTTCTACATCATATTTGTCTAGAATTTTATGCCTATTCAAGTCAAGAGTAGTATTTAGGGCAGTTTGACCTCCCATGGTAGGAAGAATTGCATCTGGATTTTCTTTAATAATAATTTTTTCTATATTTCTCCAGTGAATTGGCTCAATATAAACTTTATCAGCCATGTCAGGGTCAGTCATGATGGTCGCCGGATTTGAATTGACAAGAATTACTCTTATACCCTCTTCTCTTAAAGCTTTACACGCTTGAACACCAGAATAGTCAAATTCGCAAGCTTGTCCAATTACAATTGGGCCTGCACCAATAATTAAAACACTTCTAATTTTCTTATTTATTGGCATTTTTTCTCTCAGTCATAAATGAAGTAAACTTTTCAAAAATTAGATTGATATCTTGAGGCCCAGGACTAGCTTCAGGATGTCCCTGAAAACCAAAGGCATATTTATCTGTAATCTCAAAGCCTTGAAGTGAATTATCAAATAATGAAATATGGGTTGGTTTAATGTTATCTAAAAGAGTTTTATCATCAACCATAAATCCATGATTCTGACTTGTAATAAATACTTTTCTAGTCACTAAATCCATTACAGGATGATTAGCTCCATGATGACCAAACTTCATTTTAATTGTTTTACTCCCAGAGGCTAATGCAAGTAATTGAAAACCTAAGCATATTCCAAATAATGGAATTTTATTATCAAGCAATATTTTGATATTACTAATAGCATAGCTACATGCCTTGGGGTCCCCAGGACCATTTGATAAAAAGACTCCATCAGGCTTCATCTCTATAATTTTATTTACATCATAATCTGCAGGCACAACAGTCAAGTTACAACCATGATCTTTAAGGATTCTAAGGATATTATGTTTGATACCAAAATCATACGCAACAACCTTAAATATATTTTGCTTTTTTTGCACTTTATTTTCTTGATATATATTAGCTAATCCTTCATCCCACTCATAAACAGACTTTGAAGTTACTTTCTTGGCAAGGTCTACACCATCTAAACCATCGAACTCTTCTATTCGTTTTTTTGCAATTTCTAAATCTATGTCACCAGACATAATGCAGCCATTCTGTGAACCAGTAGTCCGAAGAATTCTCGTTAACTTCCTGGTATCAATGCCACTTATCGCAACAATGTTAGCGTTCTTGAGAAATTCTTGAAGAGTATTACTCTTACGCCAACTATTTGAAAGGATTTCTTTGTCTCTTAGTATTGCACCAGATGCATGTATTTTTAGTGATTCTATATCCTCATCATTTACCCCAGTATTTCCAACATGTGGATTGGTAAAAGTAATGATTTGGCTATCATATGATGGGTCTGTAAGAATTTCTTGATATCCTGTCATAGACGTATTGAATACAACTTCACCAACAGAGAGCCCTTGTACTCCAACTGAATAGCCGCTAAAGGTGCTACCGTCTTCTAATAAAAGTACTGCTTCAGATTTATTCAAGGTTATTTACGTATGTTAAAAAAAAAGATGGCTCTCTTTGAGTCATCTTTAATTGTTTTTTTTTAGTTTGCATCTAAAACTAAATAATACGTGAGACTAGCCTTCCTGTCTAATATTTAATACATATTTATACAATTCTTTTTTATTTACATCATTAAACAGTCGAATTATATTAACAACTTCACTTGCAGAGTATTTTTTTGATAATTCTTGTATTTGTTTTTTCATCGCTTCTACATTTTGATATTCTATGGCGCTTGTTCCAATTATCATAGTTATTTCCCCAGTCAACTGTTCATTTGAAAACTTTGATGCTAATTCACTAGCTGTACCAAAAAATATTTCTTCATGGACCTTCGTTAATTCTCTCATTATTCCAATATTTGTATCATCACCCAATATATCGACAATGTCTGAAAGTAAGGAGGAAACCCTATGTTTACTTTCAAATACTATTCCAGGCACTGCTAGTGTCTTAATTTTTAACAACTGAGTCCTTCTCTCCGAAGATTTCTTGGGTAAGAACCCTAAAAAGATAAAGTCATTAATGGGAATTTTGGATACTGATAGAGCTGCTGTTAGGGAGCTAGCTCCTGGTACAGGGATGACTTTGAATGTTGAATCTATATGCTTTACTAATTCAAACCCAGGGTCAGATACTGACGGGGTTCCGGCATCAGATACAAGAGATATACTCATACCTTCAGATAAATCTTGTATTATAGATTTTCTTTTTCTCTTTTCATTATCTTTATTAAAGGTAATAATTTTCTTTTTAATATTATATTCATTTAATAATTTGGATGTTCTTGCTGAGCTCTCGGCCAAAATATAATCTGAGTTCTTCAAAATCTCAATTGCTCGAAATGTAATATCCTGAAGATTACCAATGGGTGTTGCGACTATATATAAAGTACCTTGCATAATTAGGAATATTTATTGTGTTTATTCTTGCTAGGTTATATTGTAGTATAATCAAAGTCCAATGGTAAAATTGTGAAAAATATAGAAATAATAGAAAGTAATTTCATTGATAATCAGGGTGTTAACTCAAAGTCGGTTAGTAAAATTTTGCCTTCGATAGAGTCTGCAATAAACTCTATCATTAACATGATTGATAATTCAGGAAAACTAATGTCATGTGGTAACGGAGGGTCTTCAGGTGATGCTCAACATATTACCTCGGAGTTTGTTAATAGATTTGAAATAGAAAGAAAAGAATTACCAGCAATATCTTTAAATTCTGATACTGCAACTATAACCTCTATTGCCAATGACTATGGCTATGAATATATCTTTTCTAAACAAGTAAGTGCTATAGGAAATAAAAGAGATATCCTTATGGTTTTTACAACTAGTGGAAATTCTAAAAATATACTAGAAGTTATTAATGTAGCGAAGAAGAAGGATATTAAAGTAATACTGATAGCTGGTTGCAAAGGTGGTGAAGCTACCAATTTAATTAAGTCTGGTGATGTCAGTATTGTAATACCTAGTAATAGAACTAGCAGAATTCAAGAAATTACATTATTAATTATTCATTCTATTTGTGAATGTATAGATAAACATTATCAGCATAGATAGTTACATATCTCTTTCAGTTTCGGTTAAGCTTGCCTGAAAAGATTCTCTGTTGAATATACGATCTGAATAGTCGTCTATAATTTTTTTATTCTCAGTTATTTCAACACCTAGTGACTTAATTCTCCATAATAATGGCGCTAAGCTACAATCAACAAGACCAAAATCATCACTCATGAAATAACTATCTGTAATTAATGGAATAATCTCTAAAAAATATGATTTTATCTTATCTACAAAAGAGTCTTCAAGTGCACCATTTTTATATGCCTTATCAAATTCAGGATACCAGGTATGCTCTATTCGATCCAATGCCAGTCTAAATTTTGCCCTAGCCACTGGGTCAACAGGCAGTAACGGAGGATGTGGAAATCTTTCGTCTAAATACTCAATAATGACCCTAGAGTTTTGTAATACAAGATCTCTATCTACAAGTGTAGGGAAATCATCATACGGGCTTATAAATTTAATTTCTTCAGTTATATTGGCAATATCTACCTCATGTAATTCAGCAGAAATCTCTTTTTCTTTAATAACAAGTCTTGTTCTGTGACTATGCAAGCAGTCAGGTAAAGAGAATAAGAGTATAGCGGATCTTCTGTTTGCTAGTGATGTCATATTTTATTTTACGTCCTTCCAGTATTCAATTTTTAGCAAAAATGCTATAAATGAAAAAATAGCTAGAAAGAGTATAACCCAAAAACCAATCCTATATCGGTCTAATTGAGCTGGTTCAGAAACATAAGCTAAGAAATTAACCAAATCAGTTACTGATTTTCTATACTGCTTGTCAGACATGGTGCCTTTCGAGATATATTCATATTGATCTTTTTCTAGATTAACTGGTTTTTTCAAGCCTTCCATCCAAGACAAGACATGAGGCATCCCAACGTTTGGGTATAATGCATTATTAACACCCAGTGGTCTCTTATCATCCTGATAAAATGAGATTAAAAATGTATATAGCCATTCCGTTCCCCTTGATCTGGCAATTAATGTTAAATCTGGAGGCATAACACCAAATGCCTCTTTAGCTGAATCAGGATTTACAGCATTTAACATCAAAGATCCAATTTTTGTAGGCTCACCATTTTTGTCAGTAGTAAATATTAGATTATTTTCGATTGTTTCTTTAGAAAGCGAAAGGTGATCAATGAATTTAACATAGCGTTGGTATTTTAGAGTGTGACAACCAAGGCAGTTGTTAACATAGATTTGAGCACCTCTTTGTAGAGATGCTTTATTATTTAAATCTATTAGTACAGGTTTCAATGGAATCGAACCTGATGCTGCGAAAGACAAGCTTGATGTAAAAATAAAAACTATTATTGCAAGTAATCTAATCATGCATTGTAACCCTGTCAGGGACATCTTTGGTTTTTTCGTTAGCACTTGTGAAATACAAAGCTACAAAGAATCCAAAGTAAATTAGTGTGAATAATCTACCCGCCCATGTTAAAAGTGGAGTAGCTGCGCTCATACCAATATAGCCAAGAGCAAAAAAACTTATGACAAAAAGAGTTAATAGTGTTTTGTATGTTGAAGATCTGTATCTAATTGATTTAGTAGAGCATCTATCTATCCAAGGCAAGAAGAATAAAACAAATATTGCTAAGCCCATCGCTAGAACACCGCCAAGCTTATCAGGTATCGCACGAAGTATTGCGTAAAACGGAGTGAAATACCATACAGGCATAATATGCTCTGGAGTTTTTAGAGGATCAGCTGGAACAAAGTTATCCTTTTCAAGAAAAAATCCACCAAGCTCAGGCATAAAGAAAACAACAAATGTAAAAATTATTAAAAAGACCGATAAGCCAAATATATCTTTAACAGTATAATAAGGATGGAATGGTATACCGTCTCTAGGTATGCCATTTTCATCTTTATTCTTTTTAATCTCAACGCCGTCAGGATTATTCGATCCAGTAGTATGAAGAGCAGCTAAATGAAGATAGATTAATGCAAATAATAGTAATGGTAATGCTATGACATGAAATGCAAAAAATCTGTTTAGAGTAGCATCAGATATCACATAATCCCCTCTAATCCATAATGCTAACGATTCTCCAACATAGGGAATAGCACTGAATAGAGAAATGATTACCTGTGCTCCCCAATATGACATTTGGCCCCATGGTAATAGATAACCCATAAATGCTTCTGCCATTAATAAAACGAATATAACCATGCCAAATAACCATAAAAGTTCTCTAGGATTTTTATAGGAACCATATAGCATAGCTCTAAACATATGTAGATAGATAACTACGAAAAAGAATGATGCGCCAGTTGAATGCATATACCTTATCAACCAACCCCACTCTACATCTCTCATGATATACTCTACTGACGCAAAAGCTTGAGCTGCATCAGGCTTATAATTTATTGTCAGAAATATGCCAGTAACAATCTGCAATATGAATATGAAAATAGCTAGAGCGCCAAAATAATAAAAGAAGTTAAAATTCTTAGGAGCATAATATTGAGACAAGTGATTTCTTACAAAATTACTAACTGGTAACCTTTCATCAATCCATGCCATAAATTTATTCATTTAAACACTCTCTCCGTCCTCACCTATAATTATTTTATCTTTAGATGCAAAATAATATGGTGGTACTTCTAAATTATAAGGTGCAGGGACACCGCTATGAACTCTGCCTGATAAATCAAATTTAGAACCATGACATGGGCAGAAAAAACCACCTTTCCAGTCAAGGCCAAGTTCAGCAGATTTAGAATTAGGCTTATACAATGGAGAGCATCCTAAATGTGTACATACACCAAGCAAGACTAGATATTCAGGATTTATTGATCTATATTTATTTTTCGTATAACTTGGTTGGTGATCCTCTAGAGATTTTGGATCACTAAGAATATCATTTTCTTCTAATGTATTCTCGATCATTTCTGGTGTTCTTCTAACCACCCATACCGGCTTGCCGCGCCATTCTACAACTTTATATGAACCAGGTCTGAGGCTAGAGATATCTATCTCAATAGGAGCGCCTGCTGACTTAGCTTTTTCACTTGGTGACATTGTAGACAAGAATGGAATAACAGCGAATATTCCTCCTACCCCACCCATTACCTGAGTTAAGTTAGTCAGAAATTTCCTTCTGTTTGACGGTTTATTTGAGTCGCTCATTTATTTTTTAAAAAAGTTGGTATCTCTTAATCGCGTATATACTATCATATATTTCATGAAGTGTCTTATAGTAATATATAATATAATTAATTAATTAATGTGATTTTTTAAGGGTATATAAGTAAATGAAAGAAATACGCGGGTATGTAATTGTAGGTGTAATAACTGCTGTCATTATATATATGATTAGCCCTTACATATTTGGTAATCATATTCAAATAATAGAATCTAATAATAAGCCGTTACAAGGCAAACCCAATAGCTATGCCGAAGTATTTCAGAAAGTAAATAAGTCCGTAGTTTCTATTTATACCAGAAAATCTGCAGATAGAAATAATGTGTATTTTATAGATCCTAGAAAAAAAGCACTTATTAAAAAAGAGCACTCTCCTTCTGGTCAAGGGTCCGGAGTTATTGTTAGCAACCAGGGTCATGTGGTAACAAATTTTCATGTAATTGCAGGTTCAAATGAAATTTTAATCCGGGATCACAAAGGTAATGAATTTGCTACTGCTATTATTGGTATAGATCCATTGACCGATTTGGCAATATTGAAAATTAATAAGGATACTACCCCGATTACATTAGGAAAAATTGAAAATATAAGCATAGGTGACATTGCTTTAGCAATAGGTAACCCCTTAGGTGTTGGGCAAACAATAACTCTGGGGATTATCTCTGCAACTGATAAAGAAGTTGCTCCTAATGCTTACTCCTACCAAAGATATGTTCAAACTGATGCAGCCATTAACCCTGGCAATTCTGGTGGAGCACTAGTAAATTCAAATGGTGAATTAATTGGGATAAATACCGCAATAATCTCGATTTCAGGTGGTGCTGATGGCATTGGTTTTGCGATTCCAATTGATATCGCAAAATATGTGTTGAAGGAAATAATTGAAAATGGTGAAGTGATTAGAGGCTATGTAGGTATATCAGCAGAAATTAATTATAAAGGTGTAGGTGTATTAGTGAATGGTGTTATTCCAGATAGTCCAGCATATAAAGGTGACGTTAGGGCATACGATATTATAAGAAAAGTTAATAATAATATTGTTACTGAAATAAAAGAAGTTCAGAAAATAATTGGCATGGTTAGGCCTGGACAAACATTGACAATGGAAATCTTGAGGGACAGGAAGATAATAAACGTCAATATTTTAGTTTCAAAAATGAGCTACCAATCTAGGTAGATTATTTATCTCTGTATTTAGCAGAAAGCGCATGGGCTTGCAAACCTTCAGACAAAGCCATGGATACTGATATTTTACTCAACTCTAAAGCTGTTTTTCTAGAAATATTAATTAAGCTCGATCTTTTCTGAAAGTCATACACACCAAGAGGAGAAGAAAATCTTGCTGAACCCGATGTTGGCAAAACATGATTAGGACCTGCACAGTAATCTCCAAATACCTCAGGAGTATATTCTCCTAAAAATATTGCACCAGCATTAGTAATTAATTTAATTAAATCGTTTTTATTTTTAGACATAATCTCTAGATGCTCTGGTGCAATTTTATTAACAATATTTGCAATTTCTCTCATATTCTTTGTTTTGATATATATCCCTCTTGAGTTGAAAGACTTAAGAATGATATTTTTTCTAAGCATTTGGGGAAGAAGTTTTTCAACAGATTTATGAACATCATTAATTAATTTCATATTAGAACTAATTAATATTGGTTGAGCTAACTCATCATGCTCAGCCTGAGAAAATAAGTCCATGGCAACCCAGTCTGGGTTATTAGTTGAATCAGCAATTATTACTACTTCTGAAGGCCCGGCAATATTATCAATGCCTACATCACCAAAAACAGCTTTCTTTGCCAAGGTTACATATATATTTCCAGGTCCAACAATTTTATCCACTTTATCAATATAATTAGTTCCATAAGCTAATGCAGCAATTGCATGTGCCCCACCCATTCTCAGTATCTTATCTACACCACATAAGTCTGCTGCAACTATTGCCAACGCATGATCTTCTATGTTTGATATTGGGCAAGCCATTATTATATTTTCAACACCTGCAATTTTAGCAGGTATAGCATTCATTAAAACAGTCGATGGGTAGGAAGCTTTCCCAGCAGGAACATATATCCCTACTGTTTCGATTGCAGTGACTTTCTCTCCTAAAATAGAACCATTTTTTGAATTACTCCAACTCATGGCTTTTTGTTTTTTAGAGAAATCACGGATTCTTTTTATAGATTTCTTCAGATTAGATAGCTGGTATTTATCTATATATTTATAAGATTTTTTGATTTCATTAGGTGTAATTAAAATATTTTTGATATTTTTGATATTATAATTATCAAATTTTTTAATGAAGCTAAGTAGAGATTTGTCACCACTTTTTTTTATCTTTGATATTATCAAATCAACTTCTTTTTGAACTTTTCTATTTGTATTGCTATTAATTCCAGTCCTACTTAAAATTATTTTTTCATAATTTCTTTTAGATGTATCTATTCTTAATGGATTAATTTTCATACTAAAGTTTTTTTTGATTAATAGCTTGATTTAATATTTCAATTAATTCTTCAGTTTCATTCCAACCAACACATGCGTCTGTAATACTTTGTCCGTACACAAGATCGGACATTGTACCAATATCTTGTCTACCTTCGACTAAATTGCTTTCTATCATAACTCCACATATTGAATCATTACCTTCTATAATTTGATTAGATATATCTTCAATAACTAATCTTTGCTTGGTATGGTCCTTTTGACTATTTGCATGACTAGCATCAATCATGATATTTTTTGACAGTTTATTATCAACTAAAGAATCACAGACATCCTTTATGTCTGGCTTCTGATAATTAACTTTCTTTCCACCACGCAATATTATATGACAATCTTTATTACCTCTCGTAGAAAAAATGGCTGACTTACCCTCTTTAGTGACGGATAAGAAATTATGTGCTTTGCTAGCAGCCTTGATAGCATCAATTGCTATCTGTATGCTGCCATTTGTACCATTTTTGAAACCTACAGGGCAAGACAAACCTGATGCCAGCTCTCTATGACTTTGGCTTTCCGTTGTTCTAGCGCCTATCGCACCCCAACAAATTACATCAGAAATGTATTGCGGACTGATAAGGTCCAAATATTCATGTCCTGCTGGGATACCAGACTCTGCTAAATTAATTAATAATTTCCTAGCAATCTTTATACCCTTATTTATATCAAAACTATTATCAAGGTCAGGATCATTGATTAAGCCCTTCCAGCCAATAACTGTTCTTGGCTTTTCGAAATATACTCTCATTATGATTAGAATATTCTTTTCTACCTTTTTTTTTACTTCTAGTAGTTTTTTAGCATATTCATGAGCTGCATCTATATCATGGATAGAACATGGTCCCACTATCAAAATCAGTCTTTCATCTTTACCATCCAAGATATCTATAATTTCTGATCGTGTCTTGACGACTGTTCTAATAGCTTCCTCAGTCATTGGCAACTGATTTATCAACTCACTAGGAGAAATTAGCTCTTTCATTGAAGAGATTTTCAAATCATCTGTTAATTTACTTATTGTCATTCTTAGTCCAATTTTAATTTGTTAAATAATTTATCTATCTGTTCTCTATTAACCTTATATGATGTTTTATTAGCAATTAGTACAGATGAAATTTTTTCAATAGTTTCTATCTCAGCAAGACCATTTTGTTTTAGTGTTTGTCCTGATTCAACAAGATCGACTATTACATCTGACATACCAAGCACTGAAGCTAGCTCTATTGAACCATAAAGTTTTAGTATAGAACATGGTAATCCCTTGCTCTGAAAATATTTTTTTGTTATTGCAGGATATTTTGTCGCAACTTTCATATTATTTATCAGCTTTGTACCTCTTTTACCAGCTACAACTAATTTACAAGAAGCAATATTTAGGTTTTTGATTCTTAAATGATTACTAAGGTCAGTCTCTAACAAAGTATCTTTCCCAACAATCCCAAAATCAACTTTGCCAGATTCAATATAAATAGGTACGTCACTTGCTCTCACAATTATGATATCCAAGCCTGTGTAATTAGTTTCAAAAATAAGTTTTCTAGATTTAAATGGTGACTCTATACACTCTATTCCTGAAGTCTTTAAGATTTTTAAAGCTTCCTCTAGAATCCTTCCTTTTGATATCGCTAGCAATAGTTTCTTCATTTTAATATCCACTTATCCCTAAACTGGGACCCTACTAATATTTGCTCCAAGCTGCTGTAATTTCTCTTCAATACAATCATATCCTCTGTCAATATGATAAATTCTCTCAATCTCTGTTATTCCAGTAGCTACTAATCCAGCTAAAATTAAACTTGCAGAAGCCCTGAGGTCAGTAGCCATCACTGATGCACCAATAAGTTTCTCACTGCCAGATATCTTTGCACAATTATTCTCTACCCTTATATCTGCTCCCATTCTAGTCATTTCCTGCACATGCATAAAGCGATTTTCAAAAATATTTTCCTTAATAATACTCTTACCCTTTGCAACAGTGTTCAATGCTGTCAATTGAGCTTGCATATCCGTAGGAAAAAGCGGATATGCTCCTGTCTCGATATCAACGGCTAGCGGCCTCTTCCCTTTCATATCTAAAGTAATAGAGGTGTCAGTTAAAGTAATATCAGCTCCAGAAAGCTTAAGTTTTTCAATAATTGTGCTCACATGAGAAGAAATAGTATTTTTTACAGTTACACATCCTCCCGTTATGGCTGCTGCAACCAAAAATGTCCCTGTTTCAATTCTATCTGGTAAAGCTGAATAAGATACTCCTCTTAATTTTTCCACTCCTGTAACTTCTATTATATCTGTGCCATGACCAGTAATTGATGCCCCCATTTTATTAAGAAAATTTGCGAGATCAACAACCTCAGGCTCTCTTGCGGCATTCGATATAATTGTTTTACCTTCCGCGAGAGTAGATGCCATTAATATATTTTCTGTACCAGTTACAGTTGTTTTTGAAAACCTTATTTCTGCACCAATAAGTTTTTTACATGACGCTGTGATATAACCATTATCTATGCCAATTGATGCTCCCATTTGAGTTAAAGCATCAAGATGCATCTCAACCGGCCTAGTTCCTATTGCGCAACCACCCGGCAATGAAACCTTGGCTGAGCCAAATCTTGACAATAACGGTCCTAGAACCAAGATTGATGATCTCATGGTTTTCACCAAGTCATATGGTGCATAATAGTTTTTGATTGTAGAAGGATCTAATTGAATATTCATGTTGTCATCCAATGTAACGCTAACACCCATTTGACGTAACAATCTTACAGTAGTGGTGACATCATGAAGATGAGGTATATTTTTCAGTATTACATGCTTATCACTAGCCATAACAGAAGCGCATAGCATTGGTAATACAGCATTTTTTGCTCCAGAAACAGATACTTCACCGTTCAATGGTACTCCGCCTCTTATAATTAATTTATCCATATTTTTCTTTTAAAAACTTCTTTGATTCGATATTCTAAAATCATATAAAGAATAATGCCATGATTAAAAATATTTCACACTTATATTTACATTTGATTCTCAAAAATCCTAAAAGAGTGCTTGTTGTTTTGCTTATTATACTCTTAGGGATGAGTTCATATGCTTCAAATTTTAAACTTGATGCCTCTGCAGACTCATTAATCCTGGAAAATGATAATGACCTTCTAACATATAGAGAGAGTATTGAAAGATACTCGACCAAAGAATTTATTGTCATGACCTATACTCCATTAGAAGGGGAAATATTCGATAAAAATAATCTTTCTCTAATTAAAGAGCTAAAAGAAGAATTATTGTCTATAAAAAATATATCGTCAGTTGTATCAATAATTGATATTCCTTTAGTAAAAAGCTCTGAAATACCATTAGAGGAAATGATAAATAATGTACCAACTATACTTTCAAGTGATGTTGATATAGTAAAAGCTGAAAATGAGATACTCAGTAGCCCTATATATAAGAATCTTATAATTAGTAGTGATGGAACAACAACTGCAATACAAATTAATCTAAACAATAATAAAGAGCTCTTAGAACTAAATAATCAAAAAAGAATACTGACTAAGAAAAAAATAGATAATAATATTACTCTTGAAGAAAGTATTTTCCTCGAAGAAGTGTTAGAAAAATATCTAAAGGCAAAAGAGTCACATGATAAGGAAACGCATAATTTACTTAAATCAGTAAGACTAATCCAAAGTCAATTTTCTGAAAAAAACAATGTTGAATTAAGAATTGGTGGGATACCCATGATTGCTGATGATATGATCACATATGTTAAAAATGATTTAATCAATTTTGGACTAGGTGTATTTGTCTTCATATTAATAACTTTAATAATTATTTTTAGAGAACTTAAATGGGTGGCTTTACCAATATTAAGCTGCACTTATGCAGTATTATTCATGATTGGTTTTTTAGGCTTATTAAATTGGCAGGTAACTGTAATCTCCTCTAATTTTATTTCCCTTATGTTAATTTTAACCTTATCAATGAATATTCATCTAATCGTTAGATATAGACAGTTATCTGCATCTAGCTCAACTCAATATGATGCAATTAGTATGACAACTCAACAAATGGTCTGGCCATGCTTGTATACAGCACTTACTACAATCGTAGCATTTGCTTCTTTGATATTTAGTGATATAAAGCCAGTAATTGATTTTGGTTATATGATGACGTTTGGATTGATAGTTACTTTTCTAACATCATTTATTCTTTTGCCATGTATACTATCATTATTGAAAAAAGAAGAAAGTAATGTCAAAGCAGAGAACTCTTTTATATTCACAAAAATTCTTGCTGATCTAACAATTAACAAAGGAAAATATATTATTGCGGTCACCGTTATAATTTTATTTTCAACAATTTATGGAATCTCACAACTACGTGTCGAAAATAGTTTTATTAATTATTTTAAATCTGATACAGAAATTTATAAAGGGATGAAGCAAATAGATGAAAAGTTGGGTGGAACAACACCATTGGATATAATTATAAAATTTGATAATCCAGAACAAATTTTAGATGATGATGAGTTTGGAGATGGTTTATTAGAAGAAGATGATGGAGGTTTAGAGGCTCAATGGTTTACCACTAAAAAAATAGAAAAAATTAAAAAGGTTCATGATTACCTAGATTCACTTCCAGAAATCGGAAAAGTACTGTCCTTTGCATCAACAATTAGAGTTGCTGAAGAATTAAATAATGGCGAAGTATTAAATAGTATGGAAATGGCTCTACTCTATAAAAGAGTGCCGGAAGAAGTCAAAAGTATGGCGATAAACCCATATATTTCAATTGAAAAAAATGAAGCTAGAATTAGTGCAAGAATACTTGATTCAAAAGAAGATTTAAGAAGAAATGACTTAATCAACAAGATAGAATATGATATTGAAAACAAACTAGGGTTAAAAAAAGAATCATATTTCCTAACAGGTGTATTAATACTTTATAACAATATGTTGCAAAGTTTATTTAACTCTCAAATATTATCTCTAGGTTTTGTCATGTCAGGGATTTTCTTTATGTTCTTAGTTTTATTCAAGTCTATAATATTATCTGTCATAGGTATAATACCAAACTTACTGGCAGCAACTTTTGTTTTAGGCTTGATGGGATTAATAAATCTTCCTTTAGATATGATGACTATAACTATAGCAGCCATAGCAATTGGTATTGCTGTGGATAATAGCATACATTATATTTATAGATTTAGAGAGGAGTATAAATCTGCTAATGATTATAAGTCATCGCTATATAATGCTCATAATAGTATTGGCAGGGCAATTTTCTTCACAAGCATTACAATTATATTTGGATTCTCAATTCTTGTTATGTCTAACTTTATTCCAACAATAATTTTTGGCCTATTAACAGGGCTGGCCATGTTTATAGCTTTATTAGCTGTATTGACACTTCTACCTAAACTGCTTATTCATTTCAAACCATTTAAAGGATAAATAATAATAGTTTTATTTTTTTTCTTCCAGGACATTTATTAAAGAAACAATGCCTTGTTGTTCAATATGATTTCTGAAATCAGCACGGTAGTTTTTAAGAAGACTAATACCATCTATATTAATATCATATACTTTCCACTGATCATCTTTGTTTAGTTTAAGACTATAATTTACTGAAATTTCACCCTCTGATAATAAATATTTCGACTGAACTCTGGCTACATCAGGTCTTTTACCTTTAGCATACGGTAAGAAGAAAATCTTCTCTCCGTCGAAAGCTGTAAGAGATTTCATATAGGTCCTAACCATTAATCCTCTGAAAGCTAGAACAAACCTGTCTCTCTGATGTTTATTCAATGAGAGCCAGTTTTTCTTACCTAAGACTATTTTTGACATTAATAATATATCAAGCTTTGGGATAATTAACCCATCAACCTTTGATTGTAAAAAGCTTTGATCATTCTCTAGCATGTCCTTATTTTCTGAAATAAATTGAGACACTTCCCTGACGCTATCTTTTAAAAACACATCCGGAGCGCTCGCAGCATGGATTGCCGTGGAAAAAAATAGAAAAAAAGTTATTATGTATTTAATTATTTTCATAGTTATATGTATACTATATATTATATTAAGTTTCACTATGGATACAGAATATATACCATGAATTACAAATTTTTCCCCATTGACAAATTTAGAATTACATTGCCATTAGCCATGGTTATACTACTTATCCTCTCGGGTTGCAGCACTACGGGTGCGGCTAAAAATGATCCTTTCGAACCTATGAATAGAGCTATATTTAGCTTCAATGAGGTTGTAGATGATAATATTCTTAAGCCTGTCGCAAAAACATATAAATATATAACGCCAGATCCTATAGAAACAGGAGTATCTAATGTTTTCAGTAATATTGGAGAAGTTAGCACGATAGCAAATGATGTGCTTCAGTTAAAATTTAATCAGGCTGGTCATGATATCTTAAGGTTTTCAATAAATACGACTCTCGGTGTTTTGGGGATATTTGATGTAGCTACATCCATGGGTTTAACAAAAAATAAAGAAGATTTTGGACAAACATTAGGATACTGGGGTATGCCGCAAGGCCCATATTTAGTTCTTCCTTTTTTAGGAGCAAGTAGTTTTAGAGATGCTCCTGGTCTTTATGCTGATATGCAAATATCTCCGGTGGAACAACTTCATAATAAAGAAGAGCTAGCAGCAAATACACTAAATATAGTTAATCTCAGAGCGAGATTATTAAGAGCTTCAAAAATTCTAGATACAGCTGCTAAAGATAAATATATATTCATCAGGGAATCATACTTGCAAAAAAGAGAATTACTGGTTAATGATGGTGAAAATGCAGAAACTTTTGAGATTGATGTTGACGGGGTTGACTACTAAACTTAATACAATTCTTCTCTATGTCTAGCTTAGTTTATCTTTACTTAATTATTGGCTTGGTGCTAATTAGCTATGGTGCGAATGTACTAGTTTCCTCCACTGAGGATATATCTAAAAAATTTAATATATCAAAATTTATTTCAAGCTTTATCTTTATTGGGCTTGCAACATCATCTCCAGAAATATTTATCTCTATAATTTCTAGTTTAGAAGGGAAAGGCAATATAGCAATTGGGAATGCTCTTGGGTCAAATATAGCTAATATAGCTCTAGTATTTGCATTAACTATCCTATTGTTTGGATCCAATATTACTGAAAAAAACAAAATACTATCTAAAGAGATTAAAGGTTTTATGATTATTGCACTATTACTATCCATATTAGTTTATCCTGTTCTAATAGATGGTACTGTTTCAAAAAATGAGTCAGCAAGTCTTCTGTTATTTTTTGTTATATCATTTTATTTTTATAATAAATATTTTTATTCAAATGGTGGCATGAAGATAAATCAAAAGCATATACATGGTGTACTTGTTTTCATATCCTTAATTTTTGGTCTTTTTTTACTCTTGATTGGAACAAATATATTTCTAGATAACAGTATAACTATCGCAAAATCATTTGGTCTAACTGATTATGTGATTGGGTTGTCAATAACTGCAATTGGCACAAGTATACCTGAATTAGCATCAAGCATAGAATCAGCTAGAAAAAAGAATTTTGATTTTATTGTTGGCAATATTTTAGGGTCTAATATATTCAATATTGCTATCGTAATAAGCGTTGTTGGGATAATAGATAATCATCTGACTCAGGCTTTATCTATAATAGATGTAATGAGAGATATACTTATGATCCTGATTACAACGGCAGTGTTTTATATTATAATCAAGAACTATAATCAATATATAACTAAAATGTTATGCTCGTTACTGCTACTTTCTTTCGTGCTTTACCAGTTTAACCTGTATGGAATTAATATATGAAAATGACAGATAAGATATCTATAGCCAAGAAAGTGATTCTTTCCGAAGCAACAGCACTCAAAAGTATAGCTAATAGATTAGATAAAAACTTTACCCTAGCTTGTGAAGCTATACTTAATTGTAGAGGGAAAGTCATAACTATTGGGCTTGGAAAATCGGGGCATGTAGCCACTAAGTCTGCCGCAACATTATCGAGTACTGGTACTCCATCAGTGTTTCTGCATGCAGCAGAAGCTTTGCATGGAGATGTTGGCCTAATTGGAAAGCTAGACTTAGTAGTCTGTTATTCTAACTCTGGTGAAACAAAAGAGTTGTTACTTCTATTACCTTTAATAAAAATTTTGAAAGTCACATTAATTACCATTACGGGTAATAAGAAATCTACATTAGCAAAATCATCGGATATAGTTTTAGATTCTAGTGTTAAATCTGAAGCTTGTCCTCTAAATTTAACTCCTACATCAAGTGTAATAAGTGCTATTGGTTTATCTGACGCATTAGCAATAACACTTCTTAAAAGCAGAGGTTTTACATCCAAAGATTTTGCAAAATCCCATCCTCAGGGGGAATTAGGGAAACGACTTTTGAAGAAAACAGAAGATATCATGATAACGAAGGGGCTTCCTTTTACTTATTCAGATATGAAACTAGTCAAGGCTATAGATATTATTACAAAGTATAATTATGGAATCATCATATCCTTAACTAGAGAGAAAAGATTATTGGGTATATTTACAGATGGAGATTTAAGACGGACTTTAAAAAGAGATAATGATATATCCACTCTTCAACTATATAAAGTAATGAGAAAAAAACCTTTTATAGTATCTAGAAACATAATGGCAGCTGAAGCATTAAATATTATGGAACAAAATCAAATCACATGTTTACTTGTTGCTAATGATGACAAAACAGTTGCAGGTTTATTAACTCTTAATCACCTACTTAAGTCGGGCATAGAATAATGGATTATAAAGAATATTCAGACTATATGCTTTCTATTGATCAATCAGTTATTGATAAAGCTAAAAATATTAAATTATTGATTTTAGACGTAGACGGAGTAATGACTGATGGTGGAATAATTCTCTCGGATACTAATTCTGAGTCAAAGAAATTTTTTGCACAAGATGGTCATGGCGTCATGATTATCAGAGAATTGGGTATTGAGGTTGCAATAATCAGTGGTCGCTACTCAAAGGCTGTAGAACATAGAGGAAAAGAACTTGGTTTTAAAACTATAATACAAAACTCAAGGAATAAATTAGAGGACTATGAGAAAAACTTTTCAGAGAAATATAATCTAAAAGATGTTTGTTTTGTGGGTGATGATATCGTTGATATTAATTTATTGAAGAGTGTTGGTTTAGCCATAACAGTTCCAAATGCAAACTATAATAAGTTATTAGAATATACAGATTGGATGACTCCTAGAAAAGGAGGTTGTGGGGCTGTAAGAGATGTATGTGATTTAATATGCTTAGCAAAAAATAATAATGAAATTAGCTAACAATCTAATTAAGAAATTCTCTAGAAAAAATGTTATTACCCTTAGCATATTATTAATACTAATAATTTGGATTAATCACTTGTTATCTAGCGCTCTAAATTATAATAATTTAGATTTAGACGAGAATGTCTCTAATCATTTTATAAATAAATTTAAAATGGTGGAAACTAATATTCATGGGAATACAGCATGGACTCTTCTTGGTGATAGATTAGAAAAGTTTCCGAATAGCCTTAGATCGGAAGTGATGAATCCCGTAATGGAGATTAATTCTATAGGAGATGAAAAGTGGATTATAAAAGCTAAGCATGCCCTTGACCCTGACTCTCTTTTCAAGTCTATATACCTAACTGATGATGTAGAATTCAATAAGTATAGCGAGAATAAAACGAATGAAGTCAATATAATAACAACAGAAGCAGTAATATATCCAGATACTGAAATAATTGAAACAACTAAGTTTGCAGTAATTACAACACCGGATTCAAAAACAAGCGGAGATGGAGTCATAGCTGATATGAAAAATGGTCAAATAAAGATATTATCAAACGCTAAACGATTGTCTTATACAGGCGAACAATCTCAGCAGCTAGAAGGTGATAGGATGTTATATGATTTAACTAAAAAAACTTGGATTTTACTTAAAAAAGAAAATCAAGATGATAAAGTAAAGATAAAGGAAAGAGTTAAAACAATTTTAAAAACAAAAAAAAGCGAAGTGAAATAATATGGCTGGACTAGATTGTATAAACCTCAATAAAAATTATGATGGGAAGACTGTAGTTGATAATATTAGCATTAGCTTGCAAGAGAATAATGTAATAGGACTCCTAGGCCCTAATGGTGCTGGTAAAACAACAACATTTTATATGCTGGTTGGTCTAATAAAATGTAATGGTGGTGTTATAAAAATAAATGGTAAAGATATAACTTCTTTGCCAATGCATATGAGATCTGACTTGGGTATTAGTTATCTACCCCAAGAAGCATCAATATTCAGAAATTTATCTGTAAAAGATAATATATTGGCAATTTTGGAAACAAGAAAAGAGCTTACTTCTAATGAACTTAATGATAAATTTGAATCGTTAGTCAATACATTACAAATAGAGCATATTTTATCAAATAAAGGAGCAAGTCTATCAGGCGGAGAAAGAAGAAGAGTTGAGATTGCAAGAGCATTAGCAACAGAACCAAAATTTTTACTATTGGATGAACCATTTGCTGGTATAGATCCTCTTTCAGTCATAGAAATTCAGAAAATTATTAAGCAATTAGTAGAGGCAAACATAGGAGTCCTTATAACTGATCATAATGTCAGAGAGACCTTAAAAGTATGTGATCAAGCATATATTATCAGTGATGGAAAAGTTATTGCTCACGGAAAACCCTCTAAAATCATAAAAGATAAGATTGTGCAAGATGTGTATCTTGGTGATAATTTTACATTATGAATGTAAAAGGAAAGCAGAGTTTATCCCTCAATAATAAACTCACAATGACATTACAGATTCAGCTAGCTATTAAGCTATTACAGCTAAACTCAGTTGATTTACAAAAAGAGATAGATGAAAAAATATTGGAAAATCCCTTCTTGGAAAATGAAAATTCTTCAGAATCCACGGAAGTTACATCAGAAGTACCACTCATGTCATCAAATTATTCTGAAAGAAACAATACTAGTGATTATGATGCATATGAGCAGCTACCTAGCACTCATCAATCATTACGTGAATATTTAATGTGGCAAATAGGATTATCACCCATAAATCAAAATGACCAATTTATAGCATATAATATAATTGACTATATTAACGATGACGGGTTTCTAACAGAAAGTATAGAAGATTTATATATACTATTGAAAAAAAATATTGAGATTACATTTCAGGAGATATTTGCGGTTCTTCATAAAATTCAACATTTAGACCCAATAGGGGTTGGGGCTACATCTCTAAAAAATTGTTTATCTCTTCAGCTTAATCATTATCATAAGAATCATGACTATTATAGTTTAGCAGATATTATAATTAACAAGCTTGAGGATGATATAAAACCATCTACAATTAGCTTTGATGCCTTTACTTCTGAATTTGATAAAGAAGATGATAAATATATAGCTGCAACAGAGCTCGTGAAATCATTGAATCCTAAACCTGGTAACATAATTTCCAAATCATTACAGCAAGAGCATATAATTCCTGATGTTATAATATCTAAAAAGGATGATAAGTGGCTCACTGAACTAAATCCATCTATTAATCCAAAGATTAGGATCAATAAGACATATGAAGGTTTAATGAAAAATATTTCTAAGGAAGAGGACCAAGAGTACGTAAAAACAAACTTACAGAGTGCTAAGTTTTTTCTCAAAGCATTACAAAATCGTAATCTCACTATACTTAAAGTTGCTAAAATTATATTTAGGAAACAGGTTAACTTTTTAAATCAAGGCGATATATCTATGAAGCCTTTAGGCTTAAAAGATATAGCTGCGGAAGTTGATATGCATGAGTCCACTATCTCAAGATGTACAAACAACAAATATGTGCAAACGCCAAGAGGTGTGTATGAAATGAAACATTTCTTTTCATCAGAAATTAATACAGATTATGGTAAAATGATTTCGTCAACAGCAATTAAATCAATGTTAAAAAAAATAATATCAAAAGAAGATAAGAATTTCCCATTAAGTGATTCTCAAATAGCTGATAATCTAAAAGAAAATGGTATAAGAGTGGCAAGGAGGACTATTGCTAAATATCGTGAGGCTTTAGAGATACCTCCATCAAAAAAAAGGAAAATAAGAGGTATATAAATGGATTTAAATGATTTATTTTCGGAAGAAAGCATTGTCATGGAATGTGCATCTAAAAGCAAAAAGAATGTTTTAGAATTAATTAGCAAAATGGCTTCAAGCCTAGGTCAAACTGATGAAAATAAAGTTTTTGAAAAACTTTATGAGAGAGAAAAGCTTGGAACTACTGCTTTTGGAAATGGGATTGCTATACCACATGCCAGAATTGATAATTTAGCTGATGCTATGATAATAATACTCATGCTTAAAACACCAATTGACTTTGATTCAAGTGACGGACAAAAAGTTGACTTGATTATATCGTTACTTGCTCCAAATAATGAAAATGAAATGCATGTAAATATTTTATCTAAAATTGCAGAAATGCTTGATGATGCTACTTTTAGAGAAAAAATAAGGAGTTGTGCTGATAAGCTAGAAATTAAGTCAGTAATTAGTAGCTACCAAAAAAATTAGAGAATATATTTTGAAACCTGTAAAACCAAAATTAGTAATCATCACTGGCCTATCAGGATCTGGCAAATCAATTGCGCTGAGATCTCTTGAAGACTTGGGTTATTTCTGTATTGATAACCTTTCACCAAAAATGATCATACAAATGTTGGAAGTAATTAAGGTATCAAGGCAAAAAATATACAAAAAAATAGCTATCAGTATTGATATCAGGTCAATTAAAATGGATGTAGACTATCAAAATTCTATTGATTCCTTGTATATAGAGTTACATAAACTAGATTTTAAAAGTACAACTGTATTCTTGCACTCTTCTCCTAATATTTTATTATCAAGATTCAATGCTACAAGAAGACTCCATCCTCTGACAAATGATAAAGTAGATTTAAAAACTGCTATATCAAATGAAGCTGATATTATGCAACTGTTGAAAGAAAAGTCTAATTTAATCATAGATTCGGATAAATTATTACCATTGGAATTAAAAAAAGAAATTGCCTCAAAGATTTCAGTTATAAAGAATAATAAAGACATGCTTATACAACTGCAATCGTTTGGTTATAAGAATAGCATCCCTAATGAGAGTGATTTTGTTTTTGATGTAAGATGTTTAAAAAATCCATTCTGGGATAAGTCGCTAAGGAAATTATCAGGTAAAGATAAAAAAGTAATATCTTTTATAGAATCTGATCAGACATCTGGAGAAATGCTATCAAGTATTACTAGGTACTTAAATAAATGGATACCACATTTTCGCCAAAGTGATCGTAATTATCTTACAATCTCAATAGGATGCACAGGTGGGCAACATAGATCTGTATATATGACAGAAATGGTTTCTAGACATTTTATAACTAAATATAATATCCTAGTGAAGCATCGGGATTTAAAATGACAATAGGATTACTACTCATAACACATAATGACATCGGAGCACAATTATTATTAGCTGCTAAATCTACCTATGGCTCTATCCCTATAAGAACAGAAGTCCTATCTATTGATCATTATGATCAGCCATCAGATCTGACTAAGCTCACAAAACAATATATAAAACTACTAGATCAAGGAAATGGTGTATTAATATTAACTGATATGTTTGGATCAACTCCAAGTAATATCGGTAAAGAATTTTCTCATTTAAAATCTGTTAATATTGTCTCTGGAATTAACTTATCTATGTTACTGCATATATTTAATTATCCTAAATTTAATCTAAAAGAATTGACGGCAAAAGCTATTGAAGGTGGGAAAAATGGGGTAATACAAATTAAGAATGAAAGAAAAAAAAGTAATAATATCAAATAAGCTTGGTTTACACGCAAGAGCTGCTGCAAAAATAGTGACACTCACTAATAAATTTCAATCTATAATAGAAATAGTTAATAATGGAAAGAAAGCAGATGCAAAAAGTATTATGAAAATCTTAATGTTAGCCGCCCCTAAAGGGACAGAAGTAACGATAACTGCTTCTGGAAAAGATGAAATAGCAGCAATAAAAAGTTTAGAGAAACTTATTGAGGCAAAGTTTGATGAAGAATCCTAGCTCAATTATATTAAAAGGCCTGCCGGTATCAAAAGGGATAGCGATAGGGGCATGTCATGTAATAGAACATGGTAATAATATTGTAGAAGAAAGATATATTAGTAAAAGTTCTATAAAAAAAGAAGTCAAGCGCTTAGAAATAACTTTTAATGAAACACTGGATGAGTTAAATATTATAAGGGCTAAGATAAGCCCATCTATTAGAAAAAATATAGGTTTGTTTCTAGATACACATATACTTCTTGTCAGTGATAAAACATTCTTGGATAGTATAAAGTCTCGTATAATAGATAATCTATGCTCATCTGAATGGGCAATTCATAGCGAATACTTAAATATCAAAGATTCTTTCGAAAATATAGAAGACTTATATATTAAACAAAGAATAGATGATGTGAGTCATGTGGTAAAAATGCTTCTGAAAAATCTCATTACAAAAAAGACTAATATGAATGTAGTATCTAAAAGCTTTAATAATGTTATTGTGGTGACAGATGATCTTAGTCCGGCAGATGTCATAATAGCACATGAATCAAAAGGTCTAGGCTTAATATCAGAATACGGCGGTAGGTCATCACATAGTTCAATTCTGACTAGAAGTTTAGAAATACCTTCTATTGTTGGAGTGAAGAATGGCTTGGATATTATCAAAAATAATGATTACTTAATCTTAGATGGTAATGAAGGTTTAATATTTATTAATCCTGAAAAAGATTTGATAAAACATTATCAAGACTTAAAGAAAAGCTCCCTTAAAAAGAAAAGACTTTTGTCTAATGTATTGACTAAAAAGAATATTTCTCTAGATAAAGAAAAATTAGAAATCATGGCTAACTTAGAACTACCTCAAGAATTAAAGATTATAAAGGAAAAAAATATTGATGGGATTGGACTTTTTAGGACAGAGTATTTGTATACCGACAGGAATGATTTTCCTACAGAAAACGAACAGTTTATAGCCTATAAACAAATAGTTAAGAAAATGAAAAATAACCCAGTTATTTTTAGAACATTAGATATAGGTGCCGATAAAGAAGTCCCTGATAACATTAAAACAGGCTCAATAGCACGTAATCCAGCATTAGGATTAAGAGGTATCAGATATAGTCTGAGCGATCAATCAGTCTTTATTAATCAAATTAAAGCAATACTCAGAGCTAGCAATTATGGAACTGTAAAAATAATGCTTCCAATGATTACAAATTTTATGGAAATATCTGATGCAAAAAAACTAATTAATGTTGCTAAAGACAAACTTAAAAAAGAAAAGAGGAAATTCAGTGATAATGTCTCTGTGGGTATAATGGTTGAGATACCGTCATGCGCAGTACTCGCAGATAGGTTTGCCAAAAATGTTGACTTCTTTTCTATTGGTACAAATGATTTAGTCCAATACACTTTAGCGATAGATAGAGTGGATGACGAGGTCAACTATTTGTATGATCCTATTAATTCAGCAGTTCTTAATCTTATTAAAATAGTTATTGATGCAGGCAGTAAGAATAAAATACCAGTCTCTTTATGTGGAGAAATGGCTGGCGATCCTAACTATACAAGATTATTATTAGGCCTTGGTCTTAAGTCATTTAGTATGCATCCAAGCGCCATTCCAGAAATAAAAAATATTATGCTGAATTCAGACATAAAAAAACTAAAAAGGATTTCAAGGGATATTATTAATTGTGATTCTATTGCTGAGAAAAATAAATTGCTTGATAAAATCAATAATATCTAACTATTTAGATTCATTTAATAAAAACTCAATTAGAGCTTTGCTAGTGAATAATCTGTTATGCGCTTGTTGCCATACATGGCTCCTCGGACCATCGATTACCTCTGCATCCACCTCTTCACCTCTATGGGCAGGGAGGCAATGCAAAAATATTGCATCTGATTTAGCTTTTTCAAACAAGCTTTGGTTTATTTGATAACCTTTAAACAAATGTTTTCTTTTTTCAGACTCACTCTCATCACCCATACTAGTCCATACATCTGTTGTCACTAAATCGCAGTTTTCAACTGCTTGCCCAGGAAGGTCACATAGTTCAACGTTATCTTTCGCTAATGACAATGTTTTTTCATCTGGTTCAAAACCTGATGGTGTTGCAATCTTGAGTTTAAAATTTAAAATCTTAGCTGCATTAATATATGAATTACACATATTGCATCCATCTCCAATCCATGCAATTGTTTTGCCTTCGATTGGACCTCTTTGTTCATGATAAGTCTGCATATCTGCTAGCAACTGACAAGGATGATATTTTTCAGTTAAGCCATTAATAACTGGAACTAGAGAATTTTTTGCTAGTTCCTCGAGTTCATTATGGTCATGGGTTCTAATCATAATTATATCGACCATTCCTGATAAAACTTTTGCTGTATCAGCTAAATCTTCTCCCCGATTTATCTGCGTCGTATCTGATGAAAGAAAAATTGCATGTCCACCCATTGTTGTCATCGCAGTTTCAAAAGCAACTCTTGTTCTGGTTGAGTTTTTCTTAAAGATCATAGCCATGGTTTTATTTTGGAAAGTATTATTAATAACCTTGTTTTTGGACTCCTCTTTAAGCTCGATAGATCTCTCTATTAGTTTAATGAATTCATTTTTATTTATATCTAAAAGAGACTTAAAATGTCTTGCTTTATTCATATTTAATTTCGCCTATAATTTTTTCTAAGGTAGTTACAATTACATCAGCCTGTTCTTTGT
Organism: Gammaproteobacteria bacterium; assembly: GCA_018667355.1. GTDB lineage: Bacteria > Pseudomonadota > Gammaproteobacteria. Next base: position 105,175 of record JABIVC010000007.1, read on the forward strand.
TTAAAATCAATGGAGGGAGCATTCTAATAGTATTCTCCTTTGTTACATTAATTACTAGTCTATTCTCTAATGCATTCTGAGCAAGGTGCATACAATTTACTTTTAATTCAATTCCTATCATTAAACCTATGCATCTAATTTCTTTGATAATATCCAGGTGTGCTAGTTTTTTATTCAATTCTGATTCTAAGTATACACCCATGTCTCTAGCATTTTTACATAAGCTTTTCTTCTTCATGATATTTAATACTTCTAAACCCACAGATGTTGATAAAAAATTGCCACCGAATGTTGACCCATGACTCCCAGGAACAAGCACTTTAGCTGCATCATTGCTAGCGAGGCAAGCTCCAATAGGAACCCCATTGCCTAGCGCTTTTGCTACAGATATTACGTCTGGGATAATTGAGCTATGCTGAAAACCGAACCATTTCCCAGTTCTGCAAAAGCCAGATTGCACTTCATCTATCATTAACAACCATTTAAATTTATCACAAATTATCCTTAGTTCTTTCAAATAACTTCTGTCGGGTATAATTATACCTCCTTCGCCTTGAATGGGCTCAAGTAGTATAGCCACGATATCTTTATGCTTTTTGGATAGTATTTTGATTGCATCAACATCATTATACGGTACTCTAAGCAAGCCATCTAGCAAGGGATGGAAGCCTTTATGCGCTTTCCCTCCTCCAGTTGCTGATAGTGCGGCCATTGTTCTTCCATGAAAACTATTTTCCATGACAATAATTTTTGGATTATTAATTTTTTTATCATTACCATATTTTCTTGCAATCTTAATAGATGCTTCTACAGCCTCTGCTCCAGAGTTACAAAAGAAAGCTGATTGCATACCTGATAATTTACATAGCTTTTCGCCTAGTTGTTCTTGCTGTTGAATCATAAATGCATTAGATGTGTGAATTAATGTCTCAGATTGTTTCGATATAACATATGAGATGTCTGGATCAGAATGCCCCAGACTTGTAACAGCTAAACCGCATAATGCATCTAAATATTTATTATCATCTGTATCCCATAAATACACTCCTTTACCTTTGGTAAAGGATACATTCTTACGATTATACGTATCCATTAAATAGTTCTTCATAATATCCATTCAGCAAAAATATAATATCCATTCAGCAAAAATAAAGGAATATTTTAATACAATAATAGTAATAAACATAACAGTTTTAAGTTTATTGTACTATGCACAATCTTGGTGCATTAATGTATAACCAATGCCCAAAACTACTCAATTAATATTAAAAACCCTTGTTTTTGACTCATTATATGTCAAAATACTTCCTAATAGACAATAATAAAAACCGGGGAAAATATGAATAAGTTATTTACTGCAGTTACGTTTTTGACTGCGTCATCACTAGCAATTGCTGGCGGTCATGGTGGAAGTATGGATCATTCTTCACATGCGTCGGCTGCAAAATCAGGGAGCGGGGTACACTTTTTTGGTCGTTTATACTTAGGGTATGACAACAAAACAACTGGTGCCGCTGATTCTGTTGACAACATTAGAGATAATGGTGGTAAAAGCAGATTAGGAATTAAATTTAAAGAAAATCTAGGCGCTATAAGTCTAATTGGACATGCTGAATGGGAATTTGATATTGCTGATGGTACATCTGGTGCAGATAGTACTACTGCATGTACTGGCGCGAGAGATTGCCGTACATTTGATTTACATGTTGGTAACTTAGGTTTCTTAACACCACTTGGTTATCTTGGAATGGGTTCTTATGAATCTCCATATAAAACAATGGGTATGTATGATTCAAATATGGATACTGCACTTGCGCTAAACAGTCATGGTGGTACAAGTGATGGTGCATTTGGTATAGCAAGTACATGGGATTCTTCTGTATCATATCATGGTGCAATGGGACCAATGGAAATTGCTTATATGCGTGGTATGGCTGACGATGTCGGTGGTAGTAATGCTGCTAATGTTGCAAAAGGTGACTATGCATTTGGTCTGAGATTAAAACATATTATGCCAGGCTTAGAGTTTGGTTTTGCTAGAGCACATGACAAGAGTGGTGCTAGTAACTATGGTACAAGTAATGATAAAATCTTTGCTTCATATAAAGTAATGCCAGGTGTTGGTGTTTTCTATACAAATGAAGACATTGAAATTGCTGGTACTAATCATGGAGCAGGTGATATTACAACTATGGGTCTTCATTACACTATGGGTAATAATATGATTCAATTAGTTGCAGCAAGTGGTAACATGGATACAGCAACTACAGACTATGATACTTACAGTATCTCAAACCAAATGAACTTAAGTAAATCTACTAATTTAGTAATAGGATATACTAGAAAAGGTATTGAAGGAGCAGGTAATGCTGTCCGTACTTATGGTCTTGGTTTAACACATAAATTCTAAAGCTTAATAGCCTGAGTTTTTGAAAACCCACCTTATATGAGGTGGGTTTTTTATGCATCAATATTTAATTGAAACCATCTTTCGAGTAATGCTAAATGCCAAAGCTTGTTACCATTTAACTTGGTAAAATGTGAATTTGGATTAAGTAATAAAGTATTTATATTATCTTGATTATATAGTCCTCTTTCAGAACAACTTTTAGAGAGTAAAATAGCTTTAATATAATCGAGAAATTTACCTTCTAGTATCTTTAATGGAGGTACTGGAAAATAAAACTTATCTCTATATATTAGTTCTTTACTCAAATATTTTTCGGCTATTTTCTTCAAATAGTATTTTCCATTATTTTTTAGCTTTTGAGTAGATGGTAGTGATGATAAAAACTCAACTAAATCAATATCTAAAAAAGGGACTCTTGTTTCTAATCCATGGGCCATAGTCATGCTATCAATTCTTTTGACTGGATCATCAGTAATCAAGGTAGATAAATCAATTCTTAGTACTTTGTCTATATAACCAATATCATCTCTTTGATCTTTAAATAGTATTTCTATTAATTCTTGACTATAATTATTCAGAACATACTGTTTGTTAATGGTATTGCAATAATCATTATGAGTACGATCAAAATAATGTCTCATAAATCTCTCTGAATCACTACCAGCAGTTTCGTTCATTTTCTCATACCAAAAATATCCACCAAATAACTCATCAGCTCCTTGACCACTGAGTACTACTTTTTGATTTTTTGAGACTTCTTTAGCAAGTAAGTAAAACGCAGAAGAATCTTGACTAAACATTGGTTCAGGCATTTCTCTGATAACATCATCTAGTGACTCAAATAAACTATTTTGATTTATATGATATTTATGATGTTTAGTCTTAAATTGTTTAGAAACTATATCTGAATAATAAAATTCATCTCCAACTTCATCACTGATTGTTGGAAATCCAATAGAAAAAGTATTTACTTTAGATAATTTATTTTCAGCAGCCATCGCCACAATTAAGCTTGAGTCTAATCCTCCAGAAAGCAATACACCCACATTCACATCGGCAGTATAAAATCGTTTTTCAATTGCTTTTAGTAATAATCTCTCAGATTCTTCTAAAATTTCATTTTCTGAAATATTACTGTTAATCTTGATATCATTAAATGAATAATATTTATCTTTAGATACTTCACCTTTATGATTGATTATCATAGAATGTCCTGGCTCTAATTTATATAAGTTTTCAAAAATTGTATTTGGGGCAGGTACAACTGAATGTAGAGTAAACTGATAATGAAGACTTTGATGACTAATTATATTATCATCTTTTCTAGTAAGAGCCCTTGTGTTTGATGAAAAAGAAAAATATTCATTATTGATTTTATAGTATAAGGGTTTAATACCCAATCTATCTCGTGCCAGGAAAAAATCTTTTCTTTCTAAGTCATAGATACAAAATGAAAAAACACCATCGAGATACTTGACGCAATCACGACCATAATAATCATAGCTCTTTAAAATTACCTCTGTATCACCATCTGAAGAAAACCTATACCCTTTCTTTTTTAGTAGCTCTCTCAATTCCTTGTAATTATAAATAACCCCATTAAAAACTATAACTCTGCCTGATTTAGCATCCATCATTGGTTGGTTTGATTTACTTGATATGTCAATTACTGATAATCTGCGATGTCCCAGATAAATATTGCCATGGCGATATTCATCTCTATGATCTGGACCTCTTTTTGCTATGCTATCCATCATATTATGCATTTTTGACTGATTTGGCTTGTCACCATCAAATCTCATTTCACCACAAATTCCACACATAAATTGTTGTTCCTCTAAAACACTTAAATTTTTAAACTTACTGATAGATAAAATAGCTTACATCATTTATTATATCATCCATAATATAATTATTTTTGAGGCACACATGAACCCACTATTATCAATAAAAGGAACAATAATTTCAGGATTTGTATTATCGGCGGTACTTGTACTCGCCATTGGCGGAAAATTGGTTGATATTGAGCATTATCTAAGATGGTTTCATTACCTCTCAGGTATAACCTGGATTGGCTTGCTGTACTATTTTAATTTTGTGCAAGTTCCAGCTATGGCATCAGCGATTGCAGATAAAGAGCCTGGTCCAGCAGCTATTGGTAAATATGTAGCTCCTCTAGCTCTTGTTTGGTTTAGGTGGGGTGCTGTTGTTACATGGGTAACAGGTGCATTATACTTGCAACATTATGGAATGTTACATGCTGCATTTACACTATCTGATGGAGCTGCAGGAATAGGTATAGGAGCATGGCTCGGTACGATAATGTTGTTTAATGTATGGGTTTTAATCTGGCCAAACCAAAAGAAAATTCTTGGTATGGTATCAGCAACCCCAGAAGAAATAGCTAAAGCTAAAAAAGTTGCATTACTAGCGTCAAGAACAAACACTCTACTCAGCATACCAATGTTATTATTTATGGGTTATAGCCATAATGGATTAGGTATGTAAACAAAATTTAAATTTATGCCTGGCTTTGGTAGTCAGGTATAAACAAATGGTAAATATATCAAATTGAAGGAGAAGTAAATGTCAGCATTAGATAGAATTAAGAAGCAAGTCACAGAAAATCCAGTCATGTTGTATATGAAAGGTACGCCAGAAATGCCTATGTGTGGATTTTCATCTAGAACAGTAGATGCGTTAAAACAGTGTGGCAAAGAATTTGGCTATTGTAATGTAATACTTGACCAAGAAGTCATGAGAGACTTACCTAGTTTCAAAGATTGGCCAACATTTCCTCAACTTTATATCAAGGGTGAACTAGTTGGTGGATGTGACATCACCTTGGAACTTTTCGAGTCTGGAGAATTAAAGAAACTGATTGATCAAGCTGTAGTTTAAAGCACTACTTATTATTTGTTGCGTGTATTATGTTCCAATAATCGAATATATTAATCTTTGACATTTCTTGTACATCTAAATCTGCATATTCATTGAATTCAGAAAATGGAAAGTATGGTTTCCAACCTAATAATTTGCTTATGGGCATCAAACCTTTTTCAAACATCTTAACAAACTTGTTGTCAGATTCGTTGCTAAAATGATTCACAATATAAATATCACCATCATTCTTGCAAACTCTTTTCATTTCTTCGATAAGTCTTTTAGGATTCTGCGTAACCGATACAACATACATGCCGACCACTTTATCAAAACTATTGTCAGCAAAAGTCAGTTGTTCACCATTCATTAATAAAATATGTTTATTCTGAGTCTGATCTTTAATAATTCTCTTTTTTGCTACATCCAGCATATCTGGTGATAAATCTATGCCTACTACTTTTGTATCATCAGGATAGTATTGTAATGATGAACCTGTACCTATACCAATCTCAAGAACGTTATCGGTGCTGCTGCAGTCCATTTTTTTGATTATTGCTTTCTGACCTGGTCTAAAGACTTGTCCAAAAGTCGCATCATAAAACCCAGAGACTCTCTTATAAGATTTGATTATCGAGTTTTCGTCCAATATGTTATCCTTAGTATAGTTATGAAGGTATTAATTATAGCATTAATATGATATTAAATTTAAAGATTTTTCTAGATATTCTAATGTTTTCTCGAGGTCCACAAGACCTCCCTTCAAGCTCTTTGCTTCTAAAAATGATTATCTTTATGAACATAGCTATTGGGCTCATTTCAGTTGATCCTAACGTTAGTTTTACGGTCAATATGTTATTTACAATTATATATATCGCGGTAACACTCTTATTCATAAAGTCATGTCTAGGAATAAAAGATAGAAATAATGGAACTCCTGATTTGTTTGTCTCTCGTCATACGCAGGTTTCTTCGAGTATTCTAGGTATACATGCCATCATAGCTTTATTTACCAGCATGATTGCGATAAGTAGAATTACAGACGAGAGTTCTACATTATTTATTTTCTTAATAGTTTCATTATATGCATGGTTTGTAAATGGCTATATATTTAAAAATGCTTTTGATACTACAATGTCAATTGGGCTTGCAATTTCATTACTACATAGCATTGCATGTGTATTTGTTATGATGATCTTCATCCAGGTATTAGCAATATGAAAATACATATTTTAGGAATTGGCGGAACATTTATGGCTGGTATAGCTATTATAGCTAAACAGTTAGGTCATCAAGTTACTGGTTCAGATAAAAATTTATATGACCCTATGAAATCTGTCCTGGAGAAAGAAAATATTAAATTTACCGAAGGGTATAATCCCAAAATATTAGATAAGAAATTTGATTTAGTAATTGTCGGTAATGTAATGTCTCGTGGAATGAGCATAATAGAAAGATTACTTGAAAATAATATTAAATATATTTCTGGTCCGCAATGGTTATATGAAAATGTATTATGCAAAAAAAAAGTTATAGCTATATCGGGAACTCATGGTAAAACAACAACATCCTCTCTTGTCACGTGGATATTGAAACATGCAAAACTAAACCCAAGCTATCTTATAGGAGGGCAACCAATTAATTTAATCTCCCCAGCAAAATTAACAACATCAAAATATTTTGTAATTGAAGCTGACGAATATGATACTTCTTTTTTTGACAAGAGATCAAAGTATATACATTATCGCCCAAATATATTAGTAATAAATAACATAGAATTTGACCATGCAGATATATTTGAAAATATAGACGCTGTGATTAAAAATTTTCACCACTTAGTGAGAATAGTGCCAAAAAATGGAAAAGTTATTTATAATAAAGACGATAAAAATATTAAAAAGATGATTAAAAAAGGTATTTGGTCAAAAGAACTTTCGCTCACATCTAAAAATAATAAAAATGCAGATTGGTCACTTTCTAAAGATGGTATTAACTTTTTTCTTGAAAAAAATAAAATGAAATCGAATTATAAAAAGAAAATAGAGTCTAGCCTCATGGGGATACATAATCATAAAAATATTTCGTTAGCAATTCTGGCTTCGATTCAAGCCGGAGTCTCTTTTTCAGCATGTATAGAGGCAATAAAAAAATTTAAAGGGGTTAAAAGACGAATGGAAAAAATTGAAAACAGTGGCATATGGAGGATTTATGATGACTTTGCACATCATCCAACAGAGATTGAAAGCTCAATTAAATCATTGAAAGAAAACTTTAAGGGCAAGAAGATTCTGTCAATATGTGAGATAAAATCTCACTCTATGATATCTGGTGCTCATAAAAATAATCTTCCTATAGCATTGGGTAATTCTCATTATAGTATAATAATAAAATCACCATTATCTAAATGGACCATTGTTAATAAAAATAGAAATTTATGTATTGTAAACTCTTATGCTAAAGCACTAGAGTTCATGAGAAAACTTGAAAACAAAATAGATATTATATTGCTAATGAGTAATAAAAGTACAATAGGTATTCGTAATTATATTAAAAAATGAAAAAAATTAATAAAACAGATGGTGAGTGGCAAGAAGAGCTTTCTGCGTCTGCATATACTGTTACAAGAAAAAAAGGAACGGAGACTCCATTTAGTGGTGATCTTTACTTCAATCTAGATAATGGTGATTATAATTGTATCTGCTGTGGGAATACTTTATTTAAATCTGATGATAAATATGACTCTGGTACAGGTTGGCCAAGTTTCTTTAGTGCAGCTTCTAATGAATCTATTTATACCAAAGCTGATATGTCTCTAGGCATGTCTCGAGTTGAAGCATTATGTATCAATTGTGATGCGCATCTTGGTCATGTTTTTGATGATGGCCCTAAGCCAACAGGAAAAAGATACTGTATTAACTCAGTTGCTTTAAAATTTATTAAAAAGGATTAATAATGAAAAATAAATCAATACCTTTTTTTCCTCTACAAAGCATAGTATTGCCCGGCGGTATATTTCCCTTGAGAATATTTGAAAGAAGATATTTAGACATGGTAAGGGATTGTATTAAAGATGAAACTGGATTCTGCATTACACTGATTCGCAATAATTCTCAGGAAGAGTATATAACTAATATATATAACTATGGATGTTATGTAAAAATAACTGACTGGAATCAACTTGATGATGGTTTATTAGGCATAACTGTTGAAGGGATAAATAAAATAAAAGTACTAGACAGTAATCTAGATGAAACTAATTTACTTACAGGAACAATAGAAAATATAGAAACTGAAAAAGAGTATATGATACCTCAGAAGTATTTACTATTGTCTAAATTTTATAAAAAAATATATCCAGGCATTAAACATATTATAAGGTTCAAAAAAGAAAAATATGCAGATGCATCATGGGTAGGCTTTAGATTGATTGAGTGTTTGCCTCTAGATTCTTCTTCTAAAAATAAATTGATTGCTATGAATAATGCAATAGATCGACTAGATATGCTTTACAAGATAGTTCAAAAAATATATAAAGCTGAAGTAAACGACTTAATGACTAATCAGTAGTAATTGCCCCTTCATCTGCTTGTTTTACTAGCTTTGCATATTTGGATAATACACCTGGTATAGTCTTTCTAGATGGCTTCTTCCAAGCACTCAATCTCTTATTAATCTCTGCTTTACTAAGTTTGAGAGATAGTTTTTGAGTGATTGCATTAATCTCAATCATATCTCCATTTTTAATAATAGCTAAAGGTCCACCTATATATGCTTCTGGTGAAATATGTCCTACTACAAAGCCATGGCTTCCCCCAGAAAACCTCCCATCCGTAATAAGCGCAACATCTTTTCCTAAACCTTTACCCATTACTGCTGATGTAGGCGACAGCATTTCTCTCATACCAGGTCCACCAACAGGACCCTCATATCTAATGACTATGACCGTTCCCTTTTTTACCTTATCACTAAGTATATCTTTAAGAGCTAATTCTTCTGAATTATATACCTTAGCTTTTCCAGTAAATTTAGTACCCTCTTTACCAGATATTTTTGCAACTGAGCCTAATGGGGATAGATTCCCTTTAAGGATAATTAGATGACCATTATCTTTGATTGGGGCATCAAATGGCATAATAATTTTTTGTTTTTTATTATAATGTTTTATATTTTTTAAATTTTGTTTCAATGTCTTGCCAGTGACAGTTAAGCAATCACCATGAAGGAGCCCTTTTTCAAGAAGCATTTTCATTAATGGTGCTACACCTCCAATTTTAACTAATTCTGACATTGAATATTTTCCACTTGGTTTAAGGTCCGCTAAAACAGGGGTTCTTTTACCGACAGTATCAAAATCACTTAAATTAATATCTACTCCTGCGGAATTAGCTATGGCAAGCAGATGGAGTACAGCATTAGTTGACCCTCCTAATGCCATAACTACAGTTATTGCATTCTCAAGTGATTGTTTTGTGATAATATCTTTCGGCTTAATGTCTTTTTTCACACATAGCATTAGTGCTTTAGCTGAATCTTTGCAGTCATTTTTTTTAGAATTAGATATTGCTACTTGCGCAGAACTATTAGTTAAACTCATCCCCAAAGCTTCAATGGCACATGCCATAGTATTTGCAGTATACATTCCTCCGCATGATCCTGGACCCGGGATTGCTTTTTTTTCAATTGCATATAATTCTTTATCAGACATTTTATTATTTGCATTTTTACCTACAGCTTCAAAAACAGAAACAATATCTATTTTTTTAGATTCATGTACTCCTGGTAGAATTGTTCCTCCATATACAAAAATAGAAGGTCTATTTAATCTAGCCATAGCCATAATGCATCCAGGCATATTTTTATCACACCCCCCTATTGTCAAAAAACCATCAAAGCCTTCACATCCAACAACAGTTTCAATAGAATCAGCTATAACTTCCCTAGAAACTAGAGAATACTTCATCCCTTCTGTACCCATAGATATACCATCAGATATAGTTATCGTATTGAAAATGACAGCCTTTCCTCCATTAGAATCAATTGAATTAGCTGTAACATCTGCAAGCTTATTTATGTGCATATTGCAAGGTGTGACCATGCTCCAAGTCGAAGCAACACCTATCTGGGGAAGCTTAAAATCTTTGTCTTTGAAGCCAACGGCTCTTAGCATTGACCTACTCGGAGACCTATCTTTACCATCAACTACTTTTGAAGAATATTTACGCATTGCCTATTGTACCAACTTCCCAAATATTTTAAATCTCCAGCCTTGTAAAAATCTAATATCTTTCTTTCCTCTTGCAAATAAATCAATATCACGTTTATTCGCAATTAATGAAGGAGCAACCTTATATTCTTCACATACAATCTCTAATGTTTGATGACATATATTAACTTTTTTGTTGTACATTGAAGGGTCAAATTTTTCAAACTCAATTTGTGCATCATTACATTTAATCTTTAAGACAGAAAGAATATGCTTAACATCTTTTTCACTAGGTTGATGCTTCAAATTATCCAAGATGAGCATTAACTTATTAGGTCGAGATAAAGTTATCTTAATAAGTTCGCTATCACTAAAAATCCATCTTTTCGGCATATCATGGTTAATAGCTTTTTCCTCTCTCCATTTAGATAAAATTTTTAAATGATTTAATTGTGTACTGGTAATCTTAGATGGTAAGTTAACTTTCTGCCAAGAAATATCTGGTTCTGTTACTATATTAGACTTTTCAAGCTCAAGCTTCTGCTCTTCAAGAAACCAATCATATCTATTTAGTCCTATCAGCTGATTTTTCAAAATCTCATATAGACCTATCAAATACTTTACATCATTTCCAGCATATTCAATTTTATCATCTGAAATAGGTCTTTTGAGCCAGTCAGTTCTCCATGAACCTTCTTTAAGTAAAACACTAAAGTGTCTTTTTACAAGATTCGAATAACTGATACTTATTTCTGGGTTAATAAAATTATCAGCTAATTGTGTATCAAATATATTCTCAGGATAACATCCATAATAATGATTTAAAACTTCAAGATCCTGTTTAGAAGAATGAATTATCTTAACAATATTTTTATCTTTTAATAAATCTATGACTAGTTCTTTATTATTTAATGCAAGTATATCTATGCAGTATGTATGTTTTTTATCACTGAGCTGTAATAAAGCCAAGATTGGATAATAAGTAGATTCTCTAATAAATTCTGTATCCAGACCTATTGCACTTGAAGACTTGAGGTCTTTAATGATATTTTGTAACTTTATATCTGTATTAATTAAAAAGTTTGGCATAATTAGGAATAGTTAACATGATATCAGCGAATGATGAGTTCTTATATAAAAAATGTTTAAAATTAATAGAAATTCTCACTTAATAGAGGGTATTACATATCTTCCTTCAGATAATTACGACTCTAGGCCAGATAATACAAGCATTGATACGATAATCATACATTGTATAAGTTTGCCAGCAGGCGTTTATGACAATGATAATGTTAGCAACCTATTTACAAATAATTTGGATATTTCTGAAGATAAATCGTTTGTTTCATTGAAAGATCTTAAAGTATCAGCACATTTATTTATCAAAAGGGATGGCAAAATAATACAATTTGTTCCTTTAAACTTGAGAGCTTGGCATGCAGGAATCTCAAAATATAAAGGGAGGGAGAATTTTAATGACTTTTCTATTGGAATTGAGCTAGAAGGCACATCAAACTCATCATTTACTGAAGAACAGTATAATAAATTAAAAGAAATTATTAAAACAACAAAGACTTTCTATCCTGAAATTGTAGACGATAACATAATAGGTCATAATAAGGTTTCACCAGAAAGAAAAGAGGATCCTGGAAAATTCTTTGAATGGGATAAAATTAAAGGTTAAAAGATGATTACAGCTTTACTAATATTTTTTGCTTTAGTTCTTGAATATGTATATGATCCGATATCACATATGAAGAATACTACAGTTATAAGTATTACATTTGAAAAATATAAAACATTAGTAAAAAAATATATATATGATAAATATTATATTTACTTAGTTTTTCCTATTGCTGTAATCGTGCTCTATTCATTAATAACATATGTAATAGATAATTATTTTCATAGTATATTTACATTTATTCTAGATTTGACAGTACTTCTTTATTGCTTAAAACCTAGCGAGTTTAATAGAAAAGTAGAAGAAATTAAGTTTTCTCAAGAGAATGAAGTGAAAGACATTAGCTCTCCAAGATTCAATTATATTCTTCCTAATCATAAGGGTAGAAAATTTTTTGAAAATATATTTTATAATTCTACAAGAAATATATTTACAGTACTATTTTATTTTCTTATTTTAGGGCCATCTGGCTCGCTGGCATTCATTATATTAGATAACTACATATATAATGACAAGATGAAAATCAATCAAAAATCTAAAAAAGAATTAAAAATCATTTTGTCCATAATTGAATATATCCCTATAAGGCTATGTATATTCTCATTTGCAGTAGTTGCTAACTATGAATTATGTAGTGAAGCATGGAGGACATCAAAAAAAGAAAAAAATTTGTATGACTCAAATATTGCTCTTATAAACACTGTTGGAATGGCATCATATGAAAAATTAGAGATTGACTCGAAAGATGCAGATGAAGAAAAAATTATATTTATACAATCAATTATATATAGAGCTTTCCTCTCATGGCTAAGCTTGATAGGTTTTTTAATTATCGGTGGTATCTTTATCTGAATGAGAGTAGAATTTTTTACCAATTTCTATTATGGGTTTCATATTTTTCTCTCTCCAGGTATTTGTATCTCTTAGTGAATATACGCACCCACAGTATTCTTGCATATAGAATTTCTCATCCTTTGATACTTCTATCATCCGCTGAGAACCATTCTCTTTTCTCCAATTAAAAGTCCAGTATTCAAGATCTTTGAACTTCGAAGCAGCATTAATTCCTGATAGATTAATCTGGCTCATATCTTTCCACCTTGAAATTCCAAGAGTGCTAGAAATTATATCAAATCCATTTGTAGACGCATACTCAGCTGTTTTAAAAAACCTCATATCAAAACAAACAGAGCACCTTTTTCCTCTTTCAGGTTCTTGTCCCATTCCCTTCGTCAGATCGAACCAAGTTCTCGGATTATAATCAGCATCAATAAATGGAATATTGTTTTTAATTGAGAATGACATATTTTCTTCCTTGCGAAGAAGATATTCTTGATGGGGGTGGATGTTAGGGTTATAGAAATAAACAGTATAATTTATATTAGAGTCTATTAATCTTTTCATGATATCGCCAGAACATGGTGCGCAACATGAATGCAAAAGCAAATTATTTTTACCGCTTGGTAATTGTAATTTAGTAGTAAAATTATTACTCATATCGAAAAGAACCTCTTAGTATTACTAATAGTAATTTCTTTTATATAGCTTATATCCTTATTTAAGCATTCAGCAACACATTGGGCAACATAATTTAAATGTGAAGGTTCGTTAACGCCATTAGTTTTAAACGGTATATTTTTAGGTGTTAAGTAAGGAGCATCTGTTTCAATCATTAGTTTATCTTCTGGGATATATTTTATCATATGATGTAAGTGCTCTCCTCTACTGAGATCAGTTATCCATCCGGTTATGCCTATATAACATCCCATGTCTAAATATGTTTTTAGTTCATCCTTAGTTCCTGTAAAACAGTGCACGACGCTCTTATTGATGTCTAAGATATGTTTTTTTAGTGTATTAACGAAATCCTTATGAGCTTCTCTTTCATGTAAAAAAATAGGCAACCTTATAGCCTTAGCTACTTCCAATTGTTCTTCAAAACAAAATAGCTGGTCATCTTTGGATGAATATTCTCGATAATAATCAAGACCACACTCACCTATAGCTAATACCTTGTTATTTTTTGTATATTTAATAATTAAGTCAATATCATCATGTGAAAAATCTTTTGAATTATGAGGGTGGTACCCCACTGTTGTATAAAAAAAATCTGGATATGCTTTTATAATATCTAATGCTGTTCTTGTATCTCCAAGATTGGAGGAAGTAATTATGGCTTTAGAGATTCCCTTGCTTCTCATATTCTCAACTACTTTGTCTAATTGATTATATAATTGAGGATGAGTTATGTTAGCTCCTATATCAATAAGACCTAGAGGATTCATTTTATTATTAACTTTTAAGAACTGAGGCTACTGTGTCACCAATCACAGAGGGGTTCTTAGCAATAGTTATTCCAGCAGCTTCAAGAATTTCTACTTTATCTGCTGCAGATTCACCTTTAGAGCTAACAATTGCCCCTGCATGTCCCATCCTTTTACCTTTAGGTGCAGTTAGTCCAGCTATGTAAGCAATGACAGGCTTAGATACATTCTCTTTCGCATACTCAGCAGCTTCTGCTTCTTGTGGTCCGCCAATCTCTCCAATCATGAGTATCACTTCTGTCTCTTCATCTTGTTCAAATTTTGCTAAATGATCTTTGAAGGCACTGCCATTTATCGGGTCTCCACCTATGCCTACACTGGTTGATATACCGATTCCTAAATTTTTCATTTGTTCAGCAGCTTCATAACCCAAAGTCCCTGATCTTCCAATAACTCCCACATTACCTTCTTTATATATATGACCAGGCATGATACCTAACATGCATTTTCCTGGGCTAATAACTCCAGCGCAATTTGGTCCAACCATTGTCATTCTTTCTTCATTTTTATAACGTCTCATATAGCGTTTTACTTTAATCATGTCATGAGCTGGGATTCCATCAGTAATCGCAACGAGAGTCTTTATTCCGGCATCAGCCGCTTCCATTGCAGAGTCCGCAGCAAAGGCTGGTGGAACAAATAATATACTGCAATCTGCTCCTGTTTCTTCAACTGCTTCTTTGACTGTATTAAAAACAGGTCTGTCTAAATGCTTTTGTCCACCTTTACCGGGTGTGACTCCACCAACAACATTTGTTCCATACTCAATCATTTCTTCCGCATGAAAACTTCCAATCTTTCCTGTAAAGCCTTGTACAATTATTTTTGATTCTTTATTAATTAATATAGCCATTATTATTTATTCTCCAAATCTTTAAGTGCTTTAACAGCCTTGTTAGCAGCTTCTTCTAATGTTGAAGCTTCAATATAATCAATATTACTATCTTTTAAGATCTTCATGCCTTCATCGACATTTGTTCCTGCAAGTCTAATAACTAAAGGTTGTTCAATTGTTATTTGAGCTAAAGCATCAACAATGCCCTGGGCAACCCAATCACATCTATTAATACCTGCAAAAATATTAATCAAGATAACCTTAACATTTGGATCACTTGATATAAGCTTAAATGCTTTAACAAATTTTTCTGGTGTTGCGCCACCACCTACATCTAAGAAGTTTGCAGGTTTGCCTCCAGCTAATTGAATCATGTCCATTGATGCCATAGCCAGACCTGCACCATTAATTATATTACCAATATCTCCATCTAGAGCTATATAGTTTAATCCTCTATCATGAGCATATGTTTCTTTAGAATCTTCTTGCGTTTTATCTCTAAGTTCTGCAATTTGTGGAATTCTATATAAAGCATTATCATCAAACGACATTTTACAATCTAGTGCAAGAATATGGTCATCTCCAGTGAGAACTAATGGATTTATTTCTACCATTGTTGCATCTGAAGTAGCAAATGCTTTATAGCATCCAAGAATTGCTGAAGCACATCTTGATATTGCTTTGGCTTCTAACCCTAATGCAAAGGCAATTTCTCTTGCTTGAAAACTTTGCATGCCAACAGCTGCTTCAATTTTTGCACGAATTATTGTCTCTGGTTTTTCTTTTGCTATTTCCTCTATACTCATGCCACCTTCAGATGATGCCACGACCATAATGCTTTCTGTGCTTCTATCAAAAACTAAACCCAAATAATATTCCTTTTTTATGTCTGATGCCTCTTCTACATAAATTCTTTGAACTGTTAGCCCTTCAGGACCAGTTTGATTGGTAACCAGAGTTTTGCCAAGTAGTTCATTCGCAGCATCTGAAACTTCTTGATGGCTCTTACATACTATAATCCCACCTGCTTTACCTCTTGCTCCAGAATGAATTTGAGCTTTTACTACCCACATATCACCGCCAAGCTCATTAGCTCTATCTTTGGCATTTTCTGGACTGTATGCTATTCCGCCTTTTGGAATTGCTACTCCAAACTTAGTTAATATTTCTTTTGCTTGATATTCGTGTATATTCATTTTTTCTTCGACTGTATTAAGTTATTTATATTTATAATGTTTTCTGCCATCTTCTCAGAAGCTGCATCTATCATTCTACCGTCTAGTTGTGCAGCACCTTTTCCTTCAGCAGCGGCTTTTGCTAGCTCTTCTATAATTCTATGAGCCTTTTCAACTTCCTTCTCAGGAGGAGAAAAAACATTATTGGCATGCTCGATTTGAGAAGGATGTATCGCCCATTTACCCTCGATACCAATTGCAGCTCCTCTTTTTGCTGCATTAATGTAACCATCTGGGTCATTGAAGTCACCAAAGGGTCCATCAATTGGTCTTAAGCCATATGCGCGACATGTTGCTACAAGTTTGGCTAGACCATGATGCCATTGATCACCAGGATAATCTGGGTTTAGTCCGCCGATAACAACAGTTCTTGCCCTCAAACTTGCTGCATAATCTGCTACCCCAAAATGGAGCGCTTCTAATCTTTTCGATGATTGAGCGATTTCTTCAATATTAACCATGCCTAGAGCAGTTTCTATTAAGCATTCCAGCCCAACTTTATTCTTTAATCCTCTTTCTTGTTCGATTTGATTTACCATGCAATCAACCATATATACATCGCCCTGAACGCCGACTTTAGGTATCAACAAGGTATCGACAAACTCACCAGCTTGACACATAATCTCGACAACATCTCTATACATATAATGTGTATCAAGACCATTTATCCTGACTGAGATGGTTTTACCATTTCCTCTCCAATCCATTTCTTTAAGGGCCTTTATGACGTTCTCACGGGCTGTTACCTTGTCATTTGGAGAGACTGCATCTTCTAGGTCTAAGAAAATAAAATCTGCTGTTGAATTCAATGCTTTTTCAAACATTTTTGGTGAAGAACCCGGAACTGCTAGCTCGCTTCGTTGGACTCTTGCTCTTGCGTTTTCATAAGATGTATGGCTCATATTTGTATCTCCATATGCGATTTGTCATTATAGACTTGATAAGCACGTTGTTTATCTGTTATAACTCGATAAGTTTACGGAAGTATATAATATTGTCAATGAATTTAAGGAAAAAACAGTTCTTTTTAAGTTGTTATTATGGATAAAGCATTAGAAATTATAGAGCTCAACAAAATTTATAAAAATGATGTGCAAGCGCTTGAAAATATAAATCTAATAGTTGAAGAAGGTGATTTATTCGCTTTCCTGGGGCCGAATGGTGCTGGTAAATCAACAGTTATAGGAATAATTTCATCTTTGGTTAGAATTACATCTGGAGACGTGTATGTTCTTGGAAAAAATATTAAAAAGAATCCAGATTTCGCAAAAAGAAATATTGGATTAGTACCTCAAGAATATAATTTATGTCAATTTATACCAATTGAAGAAACAATGATAAATGTAGCTGGCTACTTTGGAATCAATCGCAAGGATGCAGAAAAAAAAATATATACTCTTTTTAATCAATTAGGAATCTGGCATAAAAGAAAAAATACACCAAGAGAATTATCTGGTGGTATGAAAAGGAGACTAATGATTGCAAGAGCTCTCATACATAGTCCTAAAATATTAATCCTAGATGAGCCAACGGCTGGAGTAGATACTGAATTAAGACTTACAATGTGGGATTTTTTTCAAGAGATTAATAGACAAGGAGTGACAATTATACTTACAACTCACTATTTAGAAGAAGCTGAAAGATTATGTAAAAATTTAGCAATAATTCATAAAGGAAATATAATACAAAATTCATCAATGAATGAAGTATTTAGCATGAAAAAGAAACATACGTATATAGTAAAAACTTTAGAAGAAATACAATCAGATATAAAATCTAATGGTCTATTGTTCAAAAGAATTGATCATAATACTTGTGAAATAACAGTTGATGATAGTATCTCTGTCACGCATATAATTGAAAAAATGAAATCATATAATCTTAATGTTGTAAACATCATAAGTAAAAGAAATAGACTTGAAGAATTATTCATGGATCTCACAAAAGAGGAGATCTCGATATGAGCAATGGATTACTTATTGCATATCAAACCATCGTGCGAAAAGAGTTTGTGAGATTTGCTAGAATTTGGATACAAACAATCTTGCCATCTGTAATCACTATTTTTTTATATATAACCATATTTGGTAACTTTATCGGAGATAGGATAGGAAATATAGAAAGTTTCAACTATATAGACTATATCATTCCTGGCTTGATAATAATGCCGATCATTTCTAACTCTTATATGAATGTAGTTGGTTCATTTTATAGTTCCAGATTTCAAAAAAGTCATGAAGAACTATTGGTATCTCCAGTACCGGATTACATAATACTTTTAGGTTATGTAACAGGTGGTGTGATGCGAGCTTTTGTGGTTGGGTTTTCTGTATATTTAGTAACTACGTTATTCACAGAAATACCAATTACAAATATTCCTTTAGTCATACTCGTGACTTTTTTAACTGCCTTTTTATTCTCAATTGCAGGATTCATCAATGCAATTTATGCAAAAAGCTTTGATGATATAAATATTGTTACAACTTTTATACTTACCCCATTAACATATCTGGGGGGTACATTTTATTCAATAGATGCACTGCCACAAGTATGGCAGGATATTTCAATATTCAACCCGATTGCCTATATAATTAGCACCTATAGACTAGCTTTCTTAGGCATAGAAGAAACAAATCTATTTCTATCGTTATCAATTATAATTATTCTTATAGTATTTTTATTTTCTTTAGCTTTAATGTTATTATCCAGAGGTACAGGAATTAAAAATTAACTCACTCATGAAGTTGGGAAAGTCAGTAAACAAATTCTGACGCTGCCCCCGCAACGGTATAATAGCCCGAATGCCAACAAGATGAGATTAAACCCAAAAAGCGGCGGATGCTTTTATAGTGGGTATATTTACCATTGCCATGGTGATCTACCGCATATCTGTGTCCTTTTCCAGAGGAACAGAATGTTAAAAACTAGAAATATAATCATATTAGTGAGTTTACTATTATCAAATAGTCTAGTGTTTTCAGAATCGAATCTTAACGAAATATTAGTGAGTCCAGAATCAAGAAGTACAACAATTTTTGACTCTCTCAGTTCTGTGGAAGTTATAACTTCTGCTGATATAGAATTATTAGGATATTCAACTGTTGATGAAATCTTAAGTCACTCTAGTTCTATTAATATTGGAAGTAATGGTGGATATGGCCAGACTAAATCAATATTTATGAGAGGTACAGAGAGCAATCATACAAAAGTTTTAATTAATGGAGTTGAATTAAATCCAGGCACCCTTGGTGTCGCTTCAATTCAACATATCTCTGTAGAAATGTTAGACAGAATAGAAATTTCCAAAGGTAGTATGTCTACACTATATGGGAAAAATACCATTGGAGGTGTAATTAATATTATTTTGAAAAAAGATCTCAATTCAAACAAAGGAAAACTATATTTTAAAACCGGAAGAGATAAAACTAACAAGATAGGCTTTCAAAAAAATTTTAGTTATAAAAATCATAATATAATGGTTAATTTCATGAGTACTAAAACTAATGGTTATAAAGCTAAAGTTACTTCTACAAAAAATCATGGTTATGAAAATAAGAACATAGATATTAACTATTTTTTTAATGAAAATAATAATTTATTTAATATTAATTTTTACCAAAGTGATGGAAATACAGAGTATGATAGTTTTGGTAGTAATTTAAACCAAGATCATAAAGATGCTCATATAAAACTATCATGGAACAAAAAATATATTGAATCAGAATCTATTATAGTCTTAATTCATAAACAAAATAAAATAAATCAGAATGCATTTAGTGCAACCGATTATACTCATACTGAAAATTACCAAATTAAATTAGAAAAAAATTATTATAATCTGAATGGAGCCAATACATTACTAGGGATGATGTATACAAATGAAACATTATATGAACTCTCCTATGGGACAAGATTTAATAAAAGCAATATAACTACAGAGTATTATGCTCAATCAGAATATTATATGGGTGATGCATTATATAATATTGGGTCAAGATACATTAATCATAGTCAATATGGTGGTTTTTTAGCTGGTAACTTTAATATTGGATATAATTTGACTAGCAATTCAAAAATAATTGCTGGCATAGGTAAGTCATTTCGATCGCCAGATGGTACGGACTTATTTGGTTATGAGGGTAACCCAAATTTAGAGCCCGAAGAATCTATTTCAAGAGAGATTAGTTTGAAATATAAAATAAATGATAATTCTGGCCTTATCATAACTTTATTTAATAATAATATTAGCAATCTAATAGAATCAGATGGGTCAATAATGCAAAATATTAATATGGCTAAAATAGAAGGGTTGGAATTTAGCTTTTATGATACCTATTCAAAAATTAATTATTCATTAGACTATAGTTTTATAAATGCCAGGGATATAACAAATAATGTTAAGCTGTCACGAAGGCCTTCTAGCAAATTCGTTGGGAGAATTAATTATAATTATGATTTAAATAATATATTTAGCCTATCATCAATATCTGAAACAAATAGTGATAACTCTATTTACGATAATGATAAATTAGGTGGCTATACTAGTATTAATGCTATGTTTTTAAGGAAAAGTGAAAAATATGATATTCAACTTAAATTTAATAATATCTTTGATAAAAAATATAGGAAGGCACATAATTATAATAGTGAAGGTAGGTCTTATAGTTTTAGTGTGTCCAGGAGTTTCTAATAATGAGAATTAATTTGCTTATACCTATAATAATTTTTTTATTACTCGTGCTATCTCGTATGATTACTGAAATTCCTAATTTTACAGCAACAATAGCTCTAATTATGTTCGCTGGTTATTTAATTAAAAATAAGCTCCTGAGAATCTTTATAATTTTAATATCGCAAGTTACTAGCGATCTATATATAGGAATTTATTCTTCCATGGTTTTTGTATATAGTGCATATGTTGTTATAGGATTAGTGAGTCCTATTATTATGAATACTCTTAATACAAAATCAGTACTTTTGACATCTCTAGTTTCACCCACAATATTTTTTATCATAAGTAATTTTGGCGTATGGCTATCAAGTTCTATGTATTCATTTAATATGTCGGGATTAATTACATGCTATACAGCTGGCATTCCATTCTTTGATGAGTCTTTGATATCAACAGTCATATTTGCGCTTACAATATTTTCTGTAATTAAACTAATAGCAAAAGAACAGACAGAGATTATTTTAATTAAAAAATAATCTCTTTATTCGTGGTATTAAAATTTTAGCTGGCCGCCAACTTTGTACTCTGTAACTCTGGTCTCAAAGAAATTTTTCTCTTTTTTAAGATCCATAATTTCAGACATCCATTCAAATGGGTTTTTTGCACCCGGGTACTGCTCCGGCAAACCAATTTGTACAAATCTTCTATTTGCTATAAATTTAATATACTCTTCACATAGCACAGCATTCATTCCAAGTATTGGTTTTGGCATTGTATCGTATGCATATCTGGTTTCAAGCTCAACTCCAGTCTTAATTAAATCAATCATTTCAGCTTGAAAAGCTTCTGTCCATAAATCTGGATTCTCTAATTTAATTTGGTTAATAACATCTATTCCAAAGTTCATATGCATAGATTCATCTCTAAGTATATATTGAAATTGTTGTGCAACCCCGGTAAGTTTATTTCTTCTACCCATGGATAGTATTTGTGTAAAACCCACATAAAAGAATATACCTTCAAATACTACATAAAATGCAATTAAATCACGTAGTAGTCTTTGATTATTTTCTTGCGTGCCTGTTTTAAAAAGTGGATCACCAAGGCTTTGAGTAAACGGTAATGCCCATTCTGCTTTCGTTGCAACAGCTGGGACTTCTCTATACATATTGAAGATTTTGCTTTCATCTAGCCCAAGAGATTGTACACAATATGTATATGCATGAGTATGAATAGCTTCCTCAAAAGCTTGCCTCAATAAGTACTGCCTACACTCAGGATTAGTAATATGCCTATATACAGCTAACACAAGATTATTTGCTACCAATGAATCAGCAGTTGAAAAGAACCCTAGGTTAACTTCAACTATTTTTCTTTCGTCTTCTGTAAGACCTTTTGAATCTTGCCATAGCTTGATATCATCATGCATTGGAACTTCTTCTGGCATCCAGTGATTTGCTGATCCGTCCAAATATTTCTGCCATGCCCAGTCATATTTAAATGGCACTAACTGATTTAAATCTGCTCTACAGTTAATAATAGCTTTATCATCAACCTCTATTCTTCCTGCGCCCATTTCTACATTTTCAATACCTGTAGCTCCTTCTTGAGCTTTTGTATTATTGCTATCGCTTTCAGCAGACGTTTCTATGACTGGTGAAGTTTTCACCACCTCGTCGGGTTTTTGCAGGGCCTCATTTATTGGATCATCCCAGTTATACATTATTATCACCTTTATTTTTCATTGAATAGTCCCATGGTTTCATGGGCATTGAATTATTTTTAAATCTTAACTCTTCGTTCCTGCGCTTTATATCTATAAAACTATATACAGCAAGAAGACATATAATAACTAACATTGAGGCTAAATATATCATTGGCATGCCTCACAGTCTGGTTCATCAATTAAACATTGTTTAACCTCTGCAGAACTACTGACCGCATTTAGTTTTGATCCTGAATTATCAGACGTACTTTTCTCAACATGTGTTGCTCCTAATGATCTTAGATAATAGGTTGTTTTTAATCCTCTAATCCATGCAAGCTTGTATGCACTATCAAGTTTCTTACCATCAGTATCCGGTATATATAAATTTAATGATTGAGACTGATCTATCCATTTTTGCCTCCTTGCTGCAGCCTCGACTAACCACCGTGTATCTATTTCAAAACATGTTTGGTATATAGACTTTAATTCATCAGGAATCCTGTTAATTGAACTAAGTTGCCCATCAAAATATTTTAAGTCTTTAATCATGACTTCATCCCAGATGTTTGCATCTTTAAAATCCTTAATTAAGTAAGGATTGATTACAGTAAACTCACCTGAAAGATTAGATTTAACATATAAGTTCTGATAGGTAGGCTCAATAGATTGCGCAACACCGCATATGTTAGAAATAGTAGCAGTAGGAGCTATAGCTAAGCTGTTTGAATTTCTCATTCCATTTTTTTTGATTTCTTCTCTCAAGGTATCCCAGTCAAGAGTTTGATTCATATTCACGTCTAGGTATTTCCCGCGAACCTTTTTGAAGTTTCTTAAGCTATCTATAGGTAAAATACCTTGGCTCCATAAAGAACCATCAAATGTTTGGTATGGCCCTCTTTCTTTTGAGAGCTCCATAGATGAACGAAGTGCAAAGTAGCTAATTTGTTCCATGCTTGTATCAGCAAAGTTTACAGCTTCCTCTGATCCATATGGAATTCTTAACTTATATAACGCATCTTGAAAACCCATTAATCCCAAGCCAACGGGTCTGTGCTTTGCATTAGAATCTTGTGCTTTTTTTACACTATAATAGTTATAATCAATTACGTTATCCAACATTCTCATGGCAGTGCGTATTGTCTTTTCAAGTTTCTTCACATCAAGATTTTTATCTTCATCAATATGCGCTGCAAGATTAACAGAGCCTAAGTTGCATACAGCTATTTCATCCTTGGATGTATTTAATGTTATTTCTGTACATAGGTTAGACGAATGTACAACGCCAACATGCTGTTGAGGGGAACGCAAGTTACATGGATCTTTGAATGTAATCCATGGGTGACCAGTCTCAAATAACATACTTAATATTTTACGCCATAAATCTACGGCTTTAAGCCTTTTGAAATTCGATATCTTTCCTTCGTCAGCATCTTTTTCATATTCTTCATATTTATTTTCAAACTCTAAACCAGTTAAATCATGGAGCTCTGGGCAATCATGCGGTGAAAATAATGTCCACTCCATATCATTATGAAGCCTTTTCATAAATAAGTCTGGTATCCAGTTAGCAGTATTCATATCGTGGGTTCTTCTTCTATCATCACCAGTATTTTTTCTTAATTCTAAGAATTGCTCAATATCCAAATGCCATGTTTCAAGATAAGCACACATCGCCCCTTTTCTTTTCCCACCTTGGTTAACAGCAACAGCAGTATCGTTTGCTACTTTTAAAAAAGGTATGACGCCTTGGCTTTGTCCATTAGTTCCCTTGATATGTGAACCTAGTGCTCTAACTTGAGACCAGTCATTACCCAAACCGCCCGCAAACTTAGATAACATTGCATCATCACTAATCCCCTCAAAAATTCCTTTAAGATCATCTGGTAATGTTGATAAATAACAAGATGATAGCTGAGGTCTCAATGTACCAGAATTAAACAATGTCGGCGTGCTACACATAAAGTCAAAAGATGAAATTAGATTATAAAACTCAACAGTTCTTTCTTCTCTTTTCTTTTCATTGATAGCTAGACCCATTGCAACTCTCATAAAAAAGGCTTGAGGTAGCTCAAATCTCTGTTCTCTATGATGGATGAAATATCTATCATATAAAGTTTGAAGCCCTAAATATGTAAAAGCTAAATCTTTAGCGGGATTGATGTGTTTTGCAATATAATCTATATCATAAGTTAATAGCTCTTTGTCTACCAATTCTAACTCTACTGCTCTACCCAGGTATGATTTAAAATATGCTGGATAGGATTTAGACATGTCTTTAAAAGTTGGAGTATTCTCATCAAAATTTAAAAATGATAGTGCCTCTTCGTACAAATTATTTAGTAATAGTCTAGCAACAACATAAGAATAGTTAGGATCCTTTTCGATTAGTGGACGAATTGAAATTAGTATTGAACTCGACAAGTCTTCTTTCTTAATTCCGTCATAAATATTTTTATCTATTAGGTCAAATACCATTTGTGCGGACACATCTTCAACCCCCGTACATGCCTCTTCTATAATTAATCTTAACCTATCAAGATCTAAAGCTTGAGTGGAACCATCTTCATTTAGTACACCTTTGGTTATAGGTAAATCTTCTGGTTTTTCGATTATATTTTGATTTCTAGCCTGGCTCCTCTCTTCCCTATATATTACGTATGCCCTTGCTACATCTTGGTAACCTGCGCGCATAATAGCAAGCTCAACTTGGTCCTGAATATCTTCTATATGTATTACACCACCTTCAGGAAATCTTCTGTTAATTGCAGAATTAACTTTCTGCGCTAAAGATTCTACCTCATTATGTATTCTAGTCGATGCTGCTGCACTACTTCCTTCTACACTCAAGAATGCTTTTGTCATAGCCAAAGAAATTTTGTCTAAATCAAATGATGTTACCTTCCCGTTTCTTCTCATCACTCTGTACTTACCAGGTATAGGAGACAAGCTTGACGCATCGGGCATTATTTGTTTTTCGTTAATTCCGGAGGGGATATTATCCTGTAATTCTTCTTTCATTTTTATTATTTTCCTAAATTCTTTATTGTGAGGTTAACCAAATTATAACACTAATTATTGTGGTTGTAATTATATTGAAACACAATATGTTGTGTTTTTTTTGTTTACAACCTGTGGATAAGATGTTAATTGATGATATAAGTTTTCAGCTATATACTAATATAGAATCTACAATATAAGCGTAGCAATGCCTAACAAAGAAATGAATCCAACAATGTCTGTTATGGTTGTTAAAATAACACCGCCGGCTAGAGCCGGGTCAATTTTAAGTTTAGATAAAATCAGTGGAAGACTAACTCCGCTTATTGCACCTATGATCAAATTAATCATTAGGGCTGAAGCAATTACTATACCTAGAAAGACACTGTTAAACCAGATATAGACAGCAAGAGCGACTACACTTGACCATAACACACCATTTAATACTCCAATAGATGCCTCTTTGATAATCAATAATCTTGAGTTTGAACTACCTATTTGGTCAAGAGCTTGTGATCTTATAACTAAAGCTAGACTCTGCATTCCGGCGATTCCTCCCATGCTAGCAACAATTGGCATTAGTATGGCAAGCGTAACAACTTTCTCAATAGTTGCCTCGAATATGCCTATGGCAGCAGCGGCTAAAATTGCTGTTAATAAGTTAGCGCCCAACCATAGAGATCTTCTTTTTGTACTTTGAAATATCGGCGCAAAAATGTCATCGTCTTTATTTAAACCGGCCATATTTAGAACAGAATCATCTGCTTCTTCTCTGATGACATCTACTACATCATCAATTGTTATTCTTCCAAGTAAAATTCCATCGCGATCTACTACAGCTGCTGAAACTAAATCAGCTGTTTCAAATATTCTTGCGACTTCATGTTGATTTAGGTATGGATCAATAACATTTGTATCCTTGATCATTATTTCAGATATGAACGTTCCAGTATCCGCAACTAGTAAATCTTGAATCAAAACAAAGCCAAAATATTTGTTCATGATATCGGTGACAAAGACAATGTCTGTTTGGTCAGGTAATTTTTTGAGACGTCTTAAATACTTAAGCAAGACTTCTACTGTCACACTAGACCTAATATTAATAGTATCAGTGTTCATTAGACCACCAGCAGCATCATCAGGGAAAGACAATACCTTAGATAATCTATCTTGGTTTTGCTTATCTAAACTTTTAATAGTTTTCTTGATAAGGTTTTTTGGAAGAGATTGTATAATGTCAGCCAAATCATCTGTATCAAGGTTCTGCGCGATTAACGCTAAAGCTTCAGGGCCATCTTGATCTAATAATTCGTCTAAAAGGTATGTTCTAATTTCCTCAGTGAGCTCAGCTAGTGTCTCACCTTTGTTCTCATTCGAAACAAGTTTCCAAATTAACTCGCGCCTATTTCTAGGAGAGCTTTCTATAACATCAGCAATCTCAGATGGATACAGTGAATTCAAGAGATTTCGGGCTTTGATGATTGCTCCGCTATCTAATACCTCTGCAAGGTCATCAAGTGTTATATGCTTATCGATATTTTTAGTTTCTGCTTCCATTCATATATTATCTACCGATTAATATGACATTCCAAATTTTATTTATGTAATAACAGGTATTTGTTTTAGAGATTAATGAGAATATTTAATATGAGGTAAGTTTTAAAAATCATGCCTCAGACCAATCATGGTTGAACTAATGTCACTATTTATGCCATCGCCAGAACCTGCTTCACTTGATGAATTTCCAATATAAACACTAGATGATTTTGATATTTTATATTGGATCCCAATATTATAACCATCTCTATCATATGTTGGGCCTTCGGATGCATCACTATCACTATATGAAAATTGAAGAGTTATTGGGCCGCACATATATTGAATACCATACCAATCAATTTCACCATCAGAATTTCCACCCGTAAATAATTTACTATCTAAGCCAATATCTTCATGCATATACCATACTTTTAACTTACGCTTACCCTCAAGTTTAAAATTTTTAGTTAAAGTGAATTTCTCATTATAGTTTTGATTACCCACGCCAGTTACACTGTTATCTTTATTTCTTGCATAAACAATATCTAAGCCTGAAATAAATAAGTTTTTATACTCTATGCCAATCCCAGTATCTTTATGTGTAATCGTATTATATTTTTCGCCAACTCCATAAATTACAGCAAATTTCAAGTCTCCCGATTTAAATTCATATAATATAGACTCTCTCCAGTATGAACTATGGGACATTGAGCCTTGGGAAATCATCCTTGTATCACGTGCTTGAGATATAGTGTCATGTAAGATATCATGCTTAGCCATATATTTATAAGGCGACTCCATAGATCCAACCTTAAATTGCCCAAATGGTGTTTTGAAACCTAGCCAACCTTGCTTTAAACTGAAAGTACGACAATCCCTGGCGCCACTACAAGAAGTTGAAGAATCTGAACTAGATGTTCCATCGCCTATATCAATTGCATATTCAACTTTATAATTAACTAAATATCCGTTACCTACTGATGATTTTCCCTTAATCCCAAGTCTTCCCATTCCTTCATTATCACGAATGGATTGCACATCTTTATTATTGCTAGTTGAAGCATCAGAGTTATCATACTGAACCCAAAGCCTCCCATAAAATAAAGTAGTATCCGATGGATTTGTCTGGTAACTTCCCGTGTCTGCATTTACTAGATTTATACCAAAAACAAAATATATACAGATCAGGAAAATATGCGACCCATTAAATATCTTATTATAAGCCATTAGGTAATATTACTTGATGAATTATTAAAACAATAGCTACACTTGCTCCCAAACCAAACATCATCTTACCAAAATCTTTTGCAATAATTGGAAAGACATATTTAAAACGATAATCTTCAATCACTGATGAAATAGCTAATTCTCGCCCAGTTAATAATCCCACAAAAACCCAAGTAGTAGACATCGGCAAATCATTAAGTTCTTTAAAAAAGTAAAGAATAAAGGCATATACAAGATTAATAATTGTTGATGATCTGGCGAATCTCGTTCCATGCTTATTTATGACAACTTCCTGGATTCTACCTCCGCCTGTATAAAACACATATCCTAATATAGCGACGGTTGAAAACAGAACCATCATCAAATCACTAAGCGCTAATTGTCTCGGTAAGAAAACTGCAATATTTGCCATATCATGTTGTAGCCAAGCGAACCATAGCCAACCACTTGTTACCCATTGTCCTACTCTCCAAAACTTTACATGTTCAGGATGGTCTTTTTTTTCATTTATGTATCTCTCCAAGATTACCCAAATCAAATATGCAGATAATGCTGCTGCACCATAACCGACAATAGATTTCATAAGCATTTTTTCAAGTACAGTAAACGAAGCGAATGCTGAGAGAACTAAAAATGTTGTAGATACAGGAACACCTTTGCGTGTTAAAAGAAGCAAAACAGCTGGAGCCGCAGCATGATACCATTGTACTTCTTGGAAAGGAATACGAGTTAGCCTTCCATATGCAATGTCACCATTATAATTTACCCACCCATAAGATATTGTAAAGACCATCATGATAGAAGCTGCTATCCATAATGTATACCATGAAAAATGTGCTTTATTAGAAGCTAAAAAAGTACCTAAAGTTTGAACAGAATCATTAGCAATGACTGAATAAGCCGCTAAGAGAAAACCTATATACATCCAAATTATACTAATTTCCATGATACCCCTATATGTATAATTTAATCATCGCTCCATCTTTATAATTAGGATAGTAATTTATTTCACCATATTGTAAAGATATTTTTTATTAAGATTTTATTAAGGTCAGTATTATAAACATTCACTATTTTTGTACTCAATTGCATAGCCAAATGACCTTGCTAATCTTATTCTCATCCCACATAAACCATTAGATTTAAGAGCCTTCCTTAATTCACACATATGGACATCTATAGCTCTATGACCTATTTTGACATTATTGCCCAGACAGAATCAATTATCCCTTCTCGTGAAAAGACGATGTCTGGATGCTTTATAAGGAATTCTAGGATTTTATAAGCTTTTGGGGATACGCTGATTTCTTTGTTACAACAATAAATTCTACGCGACTTGTTATCAATCGTAATCTCTTTCCACTCAATGCACGTTTCAGTATTTTCAATCAAAATACTATGTCCTTTCTACCATGAACATTCTCTTAGTATTGTTGCTCTTATAAGCGCATGTTATCATCTCATAAACTTTAATAAAACAAAAAAATGAAAGAAATTTTAATTCATAAATCAGATAACTATATTGAGGAAGATAGGGACTATTATTGCTCAGATATAAGAGATAAGCATGGGATGATTCAGCCAAGTGATAATCTGGTCAGCGTTACATGTGATTCTAAAGTATTTAAATCTAATCCAACAAATGATCAAATTTGCTCTATTTACTATCCATTCGAGAAGGGGTCTTTTCATAGGATATATGTAGGGATTAGTTTTCCCTTGTTTGCAAATAATTGGGGCGCAGCTTTTCTTAGGCATCTTATGTATTTGATTGAGCCAGAAGGAGGAGTAATTCTTCCAGTATATGCTGAAAGACAAGGGGTTGAAAAAAACTACTGGTCAAGGAGTTCTCTGGAAGTAACTTTTCAAAGTAGGCAGAAATGGTGGGGTATGAGTAATATTTGGGCTGAGAATGATGGCGTTATGTCAATGCGAATTGGAAAAAAACAGCCACCCAAAAAAAACAGTTCGCTAAATCATTTTTTAGAAAATATATCTAGCAGTGATTCAAATATAGGAGATGTTATTAAGCATCATACTAATGGAATTATAAGCGCGATAGTTGAACAGATTATAATAAACTATTTTGGCCGTACCAAAGCGGTATCCTTTTGTGATATAGGAGGAGATGGCTTGCTATCTTCTGAAATATTAATGAGCGATTATGTTAATGTAACTAAATCAACTGAGATTATTAGTGAAGGTGTTGATGTAAATAACATAAAGAAATATTTGCCAAGTAATTTAAAAAATAAACTAAACATTAATTCTTATAAAAGCAACCAGGTAGAATTTAATGATCAATATGATGTAATTAGCATGGTAAACATCTTCGATCAAATCTCAGATAAAGAAAAAATAAACTTTATTATCCAAGCATATGATGGTCTAAATAATAATGGCATATTGGTCATAAAAGATAAGTCATTTAATAATATAAAATTTACTCAAGATTTATTTAATAACTTGTCAGACAATCTTGAACATTCTCAGTATTCATCGATCGTTGCAACCAAGCATAATGAGAAAAAAAATATAGCTCACTACTCCGATATCATTTTTAATGAACTAAAGTCTGAAAATAGCACAAGAAACGATGTAATAAATGTTTTACAAAAAAAATGAATAACCAAATCTCTTCACTCGAAAATACCTTAAATATAATGAGTGGTATTATATGGGGACCAATAACTCTCATTTTGTTATTAGTAGTAGGTATCTATTTAACTTTTGGTTTAAAAGGTTTTTCTTTTTTTAACTTAGGATATGGATTCAAATCCTTATTTAAAAAATCAAAGACTGAAGATGATGGAGAAATATCTTCTTTTGACTCCCTAATGACGGCATTGTCTGCAACTGTAGGTACAGGAAATATTGCAGGAGTAGCAACAGCTATTTTTTTAGGTGGGCCTGGAGCTATTTTTTGGATGTGGATTACTGCACTCTTTGGGATGGCAACTAAATATGCAGAGGCATTTCTTGCAATCAAATATAGAGAGAAAAATATATTAGGAAACTATGTTGGTGGACCTATGTATTACATTAAAAATGGTTTAACAAGAAAATATCATTTCTTGGCTTATTTTTTTGCATTTTTTGGAATGATAGCGGCATTCGGGATTGGCAACAGTGTTCAATCTAACTCTGTTGCACAAGTGCTTTCTATTGAGTTTGGAATGTCAAAAATAATTATAGGGTTAGTAATAGCGGTCTTGGTTGCATTAGTAATATTTGGTGGTATTAAAAGTATAGGGAGGACAGCCTCTAAGCTAGTGCCTACCATGGCACTGATATATATCCTGGGTGGCTTGTTTATAATTTTTACTAATATTTCGCTTATCCCTGAAATTTTTTTACTCATTGTAAACTCAGCCTTTACGCCTACAGCTGCAACTGGTGGTTTTGCAGGAGCTTCTATATGGATGGCAATTAGATTTGGAGTATCGAGAGGTATCTTTTCCAACGAGGCTGGATTGGGTAGTTCACCTATTGCTCATGCAGCTGCAAAAACAAATAATCCAGTTAAGCAAGGTTCTGTTTCTATGCTTGAGCCACTAATTGATACCTTGTTAGTTTGTACGATTACAGCATTTGTAATACTAATTGGAGATACATGGTTAACAGGTATAAATGGTGCTGCATTAACCACAATGGCCTTTAATCAAGGGCTTCCTGTTATAGGGAAATATATTGTAGCTCTAGGGTTAGTACTTTTTGCATTTAGTACAATTATTGGATGGAGTTATTATGGAGAAAAATGTGCAGAGTTTCTGTTTGGATCATCAGTTTCTAACTTATATAGAATCTTATGGGTTATAGTTATACCAATTGGTGCTACCACAGAATTAAATTTAATTTGGTTAATCGCAGATATCATGAATGGTCTAATGGCTTTACCAAACTTGATTGCTCTAGTACTGCTGAGTCCAATTATCTTTACTACAACCAAAGAATACTTGAGAAATAATGAAGATCGTTAAAGTAGATAAAGAATTACTAGAAAAACATATTAGCTCTGCCCTAATAGAAGACTGTTATAACAATGATATTACTTCGTCATTATTAAATGCTAAAAAAAGTACAGCAAAATTAATCTTCAAGGAACGAGGCATTCTCTGTGGAAAACAATGGGTAAATGAAGTATTCAAAAAGGTAGATTCAAAGATTAGAATAAAGTGGCATTTCAATGATGGAGATTCTGTTAATAAAGGAGAAGCTGTAGCAAGTATTTCTGGGAGTATTAAATCTATATTAATAGGCGAAAGAGTAGCTTTGAATTTCCTACAAACACTATCAGGCATTTCTAGTTCAGTTAATAAATATCAAGCTAAAATTTCAAATAAAAATATTAAACTACTATATACAAGAAAAGTTTTGCCAGGATGGCGATATGCAATTAATTATGCTTGTCAGGTAATGGGTTGCTTCGCTCATAGAAAGAATCTTTCTGAGTCTGTATTAATTAAAGAGAATCATCTTAGGGTTATAGATGATCTAGAAGATTTTGTAAGAAGAGCTAAAAATCTTAGAAAACCTATTATTGCAGAGGCAAAAACACCTCATGAGGCAAGTGTTTTAGCAAACTTAGATATAGATCGCATACTCTTGGATAATTTTTCCATAGCTAATCTAAAAAAAGCATTAGCTATGATTAAAAAGACTCCTTTAGAGGTTTCAGGAAATATCAACCTCAATAATATTAATAAATATGCTGTAAAAGGGGTTTCTTTTATCTCCATAGGGTCTATAACAAAAAATATTGATGTTATCGATATATCATTACTCATACAGTGATTATGGTTAAACACAGATATTCTATATATAATAGGGTATGACTGACCGAAGAAAGAAATATAGTCAAAAAAATCATCTCATCATTGTTTTTGTGAGTATTTTTACATTTTGGTTCGTGTTATCAGGTCTGATAATACCATTTATAGTGTTCCTAGGTCTTGTTTCATCAGCTTTTGTAATATATATCATCAATAGAATGGACTTAATTGATGAGGAAATTAGTTTTCATAAGTTTAATATAACAGCGTTATTTCTGTATATCTTTTGGCTATTGAAAGAAATAATAATTTCAAATATCAAAGTTTGTTTATATATAATTATGCCAACTAAAAAAATTAATCCAAAAATTGTTAAAATTAAGTCATCTCAAATATCTGATTTTGCCCATGTGTTGTATGCTAATTCAATAACCCTAACACCTGGCACAGTCACAATAGATATTGATGGAGATAAGTTCACAGTTCATACTTTGGATCATCAATTTAGAGAATCATTAAAGTCGGATGAGATGGGTAGAAAGGTCAGAGCTACAGAAATAGGTTACTTGCCAAACGAGAATAAGAATGTCTGAAATTAATATATTAGCAATATTTATATTATCCATTGCCCTCATTATTTCTATTTTCAGATTTATTACAGCGAATGAGATTTATACAAAAATACTGGTGGTAAATTTAATTGGGACTAAAATTGTTCTCCTAATATTATTAGTAGGCACCGTATCCATTGAAAAAGATTTTACTGATATCGCGTTAGTATATGCCCTAATTAATTTTATCTCCACAATAGTTATATTAAAATACTATGAAGATAAAGAGGCAGCAAAATGAGTACAGTGACTAGTGTTTTATTAATAGTTGGAGTTATAACAGCGTTGATAGGTACCATGGGTTGCTTTAGGTTTGATAATTTTTTAGCACGAACACATGCAGTGTCTGTTGTAGATACATTCTCAACCTTGCTAATAATACTTGGTCTAGTACTCCACTATGGCTTATCGTTACTAAGTTTAAAACTATTGTTGATATTGGTATTCTTATATATAACTGGGAGCACAGCGATTCATGCTTTAACTCAAGCATTCTTAAAGCACTCTGAGAATAAAGGAGAAATAAAATAACTATTATATTTTTATATTTACTATTAATAATCCTAATAGCTATCGCACTATATATAATGTTTGTTAGAAATTTGTTCTCAGCAATTATGGCAACAACTATTTTTAGTTTAATATCTGCCCTTATCTTTTTATTATTAGATGGAATAGATGTTTCTTTAACTGAGGCAGCGGTTGGTGCTGGTATATCTACAATTCTATTCTTAAGCACCCTAAAACATACTGATGTTGAGATAAAAAAATCGAGCATACCCTCTTTCCCTTTAATAGTATTATTTTTTTTATTACTAGGTTTACTGAGTTTCTCTGTATCTGATCTGCCTGAGTTTGGTAAGTTTAATCAAACATCCAATTCACAGGCTACCGAGTACTATATTAACAATTCAAAATCTGAGATGGGTATCCCTAATGTTGTGACATCAATTTTAGCTGGCTATAGGGGTTTTGATACACTTGGAGAGGTAGTTGTAATATTTATAGCAGGTGTGTCGGTACTGGGAATATTAAGAAAAAAGAAGAGTAATCCATGAAGCATCATATAATTCTTAAGATAGTGACCAAATTACTAATTCCCTTGATTTTATTATTTGGGCTATATGTACAATTTCATGGAGACTTCTCTGCAGGAGGAGGATTTCAAGCAGGTGTGATATTTGCCGCAGGATTTATTTTATATAATATTGTTTTCGGTTTAGATGTCGGCCAATCTATCCTCAGTTCCAATACTGCAAAATCTTTAATGGCTATAGGAGTAATTCTATATACAATTGTTGGCTTCTTAGGTATCTTGCTTGGTGGTAATTTTTTAGAATATAATGATTTGTCAAGTACACCGATGCGTGGTCAACTTTTAGGTGTATTTCTAGTTGAGCTAGGAGTAGGTTTAACTGTTAGCAATGTAATGGTTTTAGTATTTTATTCATTCAATGATATTAGCGTGGAAAAGCAATGATCTTTATTCTTAATATGATTTTATTCCTTCTTGGTTTATTTATAATAGTACGTGAATCAAACC
>JABIVC010000008.1 GCA_018667355.1 Gammaproteobacteria bacterium
CTACCCACCAGCTAGTACCAGTATTCGCATTTAATTTCTCAGCAGCAGCTACAGCCTCTTCAGCTGTTGTTGCAACTATTCCTCTTTGTATTCTTACACCAAAGCTATTTAGTAATTCTTTTCCTTGATATTCGTGTAAATTCATTATCTGTTTTTTTAAGTGCTGCAAAAATATACGATTGATTTGAATAACAATCTTCTATTGCGATAAAATTATATATTTGCGCTTCAAATTTTTAACCTAATGAATTTTAAAGGTATTTTACTCTTTTTAACACTTGCACCTATTCTTTCTTTTGGTCAATTTTCAGAAAAGAAAGTATATCATATAGAAAAAGTACAGAATGCACCTAAAATAGATGGATATCTAAATGATAATGTTTGGACTAAGATAGATATTGCAAACAATTTCTCTCAAATTTCTCCAAATAACGGAACTCCTGAAAGAAATCATCAAAGAACTGAAGTAAAGATCTGCTATGATAGTAAGAATATCTATTTTGGTGTAATGATGTATGATAACGCACCTGATAGTATATTAAAAGAGCTAGCAATAAGAGATAATAATAATGCAAATTCAGACCACTTCGGCATTTATATTGACCCATTCAATAACGGGCAAATTGAATATGAATTCATGATATCAGCTTCAGGGGTACAGACAGATGCCAAGATTACTACATCTTCTTATGATAATTCATGGGATGCAGTGTGGAAGTCATCTACTAAAATAAATAAAGAAGGCTGGGTAGTAGAATTTGCTTTACCCTTCTCACAATTAAGATTCCCAGACAATAATAAATCATGGTCAATTAATATGGCTAGAGGAATAAGAAGATATCGAGAAGACTATAGCTGGAATCCAATAAAGGTTGAATATTCTAATTTTGCATTACAAGCTGGACTTCTTGATGGCATAAAAGATATTGATTCACCCATTCGTCTTTCATTTATGCCTTATGCATCCATTTATGCTGATAACTATGATGGTGAAACTAACTTCCCTTACAATTATGGAGCAGATCTTAAATACGGAATAAATGAAAGCTTTACGCTTGATATGACACTTATTCCTGATTTTGGACAAGTTTCGGCTGATGCCATGGTATTAAACCTCTCTCCTTTTGAGGTTAAATATGAAGAAAAGAGACAGTTTTTTAATGAAGGAACAGAGCTATTTGAAAAAGGAGATGATATGTTTTATAGCAGAAGGCTTCAAGATGATTTATTAAATGCTTCAAAAGTTACAGGAAGAACTAAAAACGGTCTAGGAATTGCTGTACTTAATGCTGTAACTAATAAAACAGATCAAGATCCCCTAACTAATTATAATGCAATGATATTTGATCAGGCCTTTGGAAATAGTTCATCAGTAAGCTTAATGAATACGCATATGGTGCAGAATGGGCAAGGAAAAGATGCAAATGTAACCGGTGCTTTTACAAGAATTAATAACAAAGAGAATACTCGTACTTATGTTGGGAAATTGAAAATGAGTCAGGAATTTGAAGGAAAAAATTTAACAAAAGGATTTGCAGGTATGTTGGCAGTTGGAAAAACAAATGGAAACTACCAATATGACTTATATTCTATTTTTGAGGATGATAAGTACAACCCTAATGATTTAGGGTTCTTGTACTCTAATAATGAAATAACTAATGGAGTAGTTCTAAGTTATCATCAATTTAATGAGAGTAAACGATTCATTGATCTTAGTAGTGCCATAGAAATAGAGCATCAAACCTTATTCACAGATCAAAAATTTGTAGACTTTCATTACCAGTTAGAAGCTAAAGCAACATTAAAAAACTACACTACTGTTTTTATGCGTGCTAATTTAAGACCTTATGAGAAGAATGATTTTTTTGAAGCAAGAACAGGAAATTTAACACACCCACTTAAAAGATCGAAATCAATAAATGGGGGTGGATTTATATCAACAGATTATAGAAAAAAACTAGCAATTGATATTGGAGGTGGTGGTGGTTTCGGACCATTATATAAAGGTTATATATATCACTGGAGAGTATCACCAAGATATAGGGTAAATAATAAGATGTCATTACGTTATGTGCTATCTATAAATAATCAATATAATGATATTGGATTTGTTACAAATGATACGTCAGGTTTATTTATAGAACCTCCACAAATTGATTATATTTTTGCTAAACGAAACACATATATGATTACTAATGTGTTAAGTGCAAATTATATTTTAAATAATAAAATGGATCTCTCAGTCAAGTTAAGATATCATATGGATCAAGTTAAAAATTTAGAGTTCAAATATTTAGGTGATGACGGTTACTTAAATGAAAGTGATTACATTGGAGAACATAATATTAATTATACTACTTGGACATCTGATATTGCTTTTAACTGGTGGTTTGCTCCAGGAAGTCAAATCAGCCTAGTTTGGAAAAATGCTATTGACAATGAAGATGACATCTTAATAAATCATTGGGTTGATAATGTGGAAGAATCATTTAACTTAGCGCAACAAAATAGTGTTTCATTAAAAGTAATTTATTATTTAGATTATCTTTACCTCAGAAAATGATACAAGCAAACAACATACATTATTCCTATGACAATCTAAAAGTC
>JABIVC010000002.1 GCA_018667355.1 Gammaproteobacteria bacterium
AGTGAAGGGACTCGAACCCTCGGCCTCCTGCGTGACAGGCAGGCGCTCTAACCAGCTGAGCTACACCCCCAAAAACCTAAGTTATATTATCATTAAACTGTATACACATAAATAAAAAGAAGCAGATAAATCTGCTTCTTTCAATTTGTTATGGTGGGTGATGAAAGATTCGAACTTACGACCCCCGCCTTGTAAGGGCGGTGCTCTAACCAGCTGAGCTAATCACCCTTGGTTCAATTGACTTAGTTTAGAGCATCCTTGAATGCTTTACCTGCCTTAAATGCTGGTACAGTTGATGCTTTAATTTGAATTGTCTCACCAGTTCTTGGGTTTCTTCCTTGTCTAGCTTCTCTTTTCTTAGCTAGAAATGTTCCAAAACCAACTAGTGTTACTTGATCACTGCTTTTTAAAGTATTAGTGACTACATTAATCATAGCTTCAACATGTGCTGTCGCATCTGACTTGCTACTCCCTGCTGCTTCAGCTATTGCTGAAATAAATTCTGCTTTATTCATTTAGACCTCTTTATAGTTGATATTTATTTTTGTGCATTTCAGGTTGATATGATTTTTCCTGAAGTACCTACCTGGTAATTGTTTTAATTACTGCTTCCATTCTACATGAATTTGACAAGAAATATAATGCTCATCTGACTTTTTTCATCATTTACTTGCATATAATTATATGCTAGTGAGGGAGTTGTTTCCTCGAAGTTTTAGCTTTTTTTGACGAAACTGAAGAACCTTTTTTCCCAGCTTTAGTTTTAACCGGTTTATTTTTCAATGCAATTGCAAAGACCTCATCAACAAATTTTACTGGATGAATTTTCAAGGCTTTTTTTACATTATCTGGTATTTCAACTAAGTCTTTTGCATTATCAAGTGGAATAATCACCTCTTTAATCCCACCTCTCAAAGCTGCAAGTAATTTTTCTTTCAAACCACCGATTTCCTGAACCTCTCCTCTTAATGTAATCTCACCAGTCATTGCAACATCTGATCTAACAGGGATGTTAGATAGTGATGACGCTACAGCTAAGGCCATGGTTATACCAGCGCTGGGACCATCTTTAGGAGTCGCTCCATCCGGTACATGAATATGTAAATCTTTATTCTCATGAAATGTATTATCAATTCCAAGTGATGCAGCTCTCGATCTAACAACTGTTATAGCAGCAGTAATTGATTCTTGCATTACTTCACCAAGACAGCCTGTCTGAGTAATTTTACCTTTACCCGACATAAGGGCACATTCAATTCTCAATAATTCTCCACCAACAGATGTCCATGCTAAACCATTAACCTGCCCAACCATATCTTTTTTGTTAATAATTCCATAGTTAAATGGTTTAACACCTAGATAGTCGCTTAAATTATTTGAGGTAACTTTAATTTGATTCTGTTTTTTTGTAGATATCAGTATATTTTTAACAACTTTTCTGCAAATCTTTGATATAGCTCTGTCGAGACCTCTAACACCAGCTTCCCTGGTATAATAACGAATAATATCTTTAATCGCTGATGTAGCAATTGATAACTCTTTATTTTTAAGACCGTTTTGACGAAATTGCTTTGATAGTAAATATTTTTTAGCAATGCTAACTTTTTCGTCTTCAGTGTAACCAGGCAATCTAATGATTTCCATTCTATCTAGTAATGGCAGAGGAATGGAATCCATTGAATTTGCAGTTGCAATAAACATTACGTCTGATAAGTCAAAATCAACTTCTAAATAGTGATCATTAAAGGCAAAGTTTTGTTCTGGATCTAAAACTTCTAATAGCGCAGATGATGGGTCTCCTCTGAAATCCATTGCCATCTTATCAATTTCATCTAATAAGAGAAGAGGGTTGTTTTGCTTAACTTTAGAGAGATTTTGAATAACCTTACCTGGCATCGAACCAATATAAGTTCTTCTATGACCCCTAATTTCAGCTTCGTCCCTGACACCACCCAGAGACATTTTAATAAACTTTCTATTAGTTGATTTAGCAATGGACATACCTAAGGATGTTTTACCTACACCTGGAGGTCCAACTAGACATAAAATTGGGCCTTTTAATTTTTGAACTCTTTTGGTCACAGCCAGATACTCAAGTATTCTTTCTTTGACTTTTTCCAGGCCATGATGATCATCATCTAATATTTTACTTGCATGCGATAAATCACTATTCACTACAGTTTTTTGTTTCCATGGTAATGCAATCACTGTATCAATATAATTTCTAACAACAGTAGCTTCTGCTGACATTGGTGACATCATTTTAAATTTATTAAATTCTGACATAACCTTCTCTTTAGCTTCTGCAGATAAACCTACGGTTTCAATTTTCTTTTGGAGAGCATCTAAGTCATTTGGTTCATCACCAATTTCACCAAGCTCTTTCTGAATAGCTTTCATTTGCTCATTAAGGTAATATTCTCTTTGGCTTTTTTCCATTTGTTGTTTAACTCTTCCGCGAATTTTTTTCTCAACATGGAGAACATCTAATTCAGATTCCATTGCTTTAATTAGGTACTCCACTCTTTCTTTCGTAACAGACAGTTCTAGTACTTTTTGCTTTTCCTCTAATCTCATAGTCATATGTGCTGCGATGCTATCAGATAATTTTGATAAGTCTTCTATACCCGCGATAGAGGACATTACTTCCGGTGGAATTTTTTTATTTAATTTAACATAATTATTAAATGTATCTTCTAGGGCTCTACTTAAAGCTTCATCTTGCAAACCTATAGAGCTCTCACTTGGGTTCAAATCTTCGCATTCTGC
The DNA here is from genome assembly GCA_018667355.1 of Gammaproteobacteria bacterium. Taxonomy (GTDB): domain Bacteria; phylum Pseudomonadota; class Gammaproteobacteria. The sequence continues at coordinate 2,770 of JABIVC010000002.1, forward strand.
ATACATGACATCACTATTTTCACTAAGATTTAATATTTTTTGACGCGTTACTCCTTCTACTAATACTTTCATGGTACCGTCAGGTAATTTGAGCAACTGAAGAATTGTAGCGCTACACCCTACTTCATATAATTCTGAATCTAAAGGATCATCAATATCAGCTGATTTTTGAGTTACTAATAAGATAGTCTTATCATTCTCATTCATTGATTCTTCAAGTGATTTTATAGATTTTTGTCTACCTACAAATAGTGGTACAACCATATTAGGATAAACTACTACATCTCTAAGAGGTAAGACCGGCATATTTTGTCTATTAATCTTCTTAACCATGCTCTATCTCCTATAATTGTTGTTAATATGAATATATAGACGATTATCAATAAATCAACCTAATCTTTAGAATTAGCTTCTGATTTAGTTTTATCGTAAATTAACAAAGGTTTTTTTGATGATTCTATAACTGTTTTATCAATCACTACTTTTGATATTTCTGGTATTGATGGTAAATCATACATTGTATCTAATAGTGTCTTCTCAAGTAACGTTCTCAAGCCACGTGCACCCGTCCTTCTTTCAGTTGCTTTTTTTGCAATACTCAATAAAGCATCTTCCCTAAATTCAAGAGCACATTCTTCCATTTCAAACAATCTTTGATATTGTTTCACTAAAGCATTTTTTGGCTCAGTAAGTATCTTGATCAAAGAGGCTTCGTCTAGCTCTTCAAGTGTAGCGATAACAGGTAACCTACCAACGAACTCTGGAATTAACCCAAATCTAATTAAATCTTCTGGACCAACAGTTCTTAACACTTCTGCTAAACTTATTTTTTTGTTTATATCTCTAACTGTTGCTGAAAAACCAATGCCTGATTTATCAGTTCTGTCTTGGATTATTTTATCTAATCCTGAAAATGCGCCACCAACAATAAATAATATCCCAGATGTGTCAACTTGAAGAAATTCTTGCTGAGGATGTTTTCTCCCGCCCTGTGGTGGAACGGAGGCAACAGTTCCTTCTATCAACTTTAATAATGCTTGCTGTACACCTTCACCAGATACATCTCTAGTTATTGATGGATTGTCAGATTTTCTTGATATTTTATCAATTTCGTCAATATAGACTATCCCTGTCTGAGCTTTTTCTACATCATAATCGCATTTTTGGAGCAACTTTTGGATTATGTTTTCAACATCCTCTCCTACATATCCAGCCTCAGTTAATGTTGTGGCGTCTGCAATTGTAAATGGGACATTTAATAATCTAGCTAATGTTTCTGCTAGTAAAGTTTTACCAGAACCAGTTGGTCCAATCAAAAGCACATTGCTTTTATTTAGTTCTACATCATTTTTAGAATCAACAGAGTTCAATCTTTTATAGTGATTATAAACTGCTACAGATAAGACTATTTTTGCATGGTTTTGGCCAATTACATATTCATCAAGTATTGCTTTTATCTCTTGTGGTTTTGGTAGATTTTCTCTACTTTTAAGAGACTTCTCTTCTAGCTCATCTCTGATTATTTCATTACAAAGATCAACGCATTCATCGCAAATGAACACAGATGGTCCTGCTATTAGTTTATTAACTTCGTTTTGGTTTTTTCCACAGAAAGAGCAGTGTAACAATTTATTAGATTCTTTAGTATTTGTAACCATAATGAGCCTTTTATTTTATTATATATCTCTTTTGAAAGAATGTACAAACTATAAAATACTTAAGATCAAGAAGCTTCTTCTTCAGGACGTGTCTCTAAAATCTCATCAATTAAACCATACTTTTTAGCTTCTGGAGATGTCATAAAATTATCTCTTTCAGTATCTGATTCAATTTTACTTAGGGTTTGGCCTGTATTTTTAGCTAGGATTTGATTTAACCTTGCTCTGACTAAGAGAATTTCTTTTGCTTGTATATCAATATCTGTTGCTTGTCCTTGAGCACCACCTAAAGGCTGATGAATCATTACCCTAGAGTTAGGCAATGCATATCGTTTTTTTTGTGCTCCACCGCATAATAGTATTGCACCCATACTAGCTGCTTGACCTATACACAAGGTACTAATATCAGGTTTAACAAATTGCATTGTGTCAAAAATTGACATGCCAGCAGTTACTGAGCCTCCTGGAGAATTAATATATAAACTAATATCTTTCGTAGGATTCTCTGACTCTAGAAAAAGAAGTTGTGCGACAATGAGATTAGCAGAATAATCTTCAACTGGGCCAACCAAGAATATTATTCTTTCTTTCAATAGCCTAGAATAAATATCATATGCTCGCTCTCCACGAGAGGTTTGTTCTACAACCATTGGTACTAAATTATTTATAATTTCATTATTTTTCATCTAATTAACAACCTCTAAAAAACTCTTTGTAACTTTTTTAAGCTTACACTTTGATGCTATTAAATCAATGATAGCATCTTCAAGCAATTTGTTCTTAATATGGTTTAAATAATTTTTATCTTCTTTTGATTTTTTTATCAATTGTTCCTGTGTAGCCGGGTCAGATTTTGATATGAACTCATAGACATCTTTTTCACCAACGGTGAGCTTGTGTTCTTCTGTTAGTTTCATATATATTAGATTTAGTTTAACTCTCTTTCGAGCAATCAAATCTAGTTCTAATTTAATTTTATCATCTATTTTTTGTTGCATTCCCTCATATTGAGATGAAATACTCTGGACTTCTGTTTGAAGCATATGCTCAGGTACTTCAAAATCATTTTCATCCAGTAGTTTTTGATTTATTGCAGCAGATGTGATTGATTTCATTTTTTGATCAAGTTCTACCTTCATGTATTTTGATACATTATCTTTGAAAACTTCATAATCTGAATTTTCTACTCCAAATTTTTTATAAAACTCGTCATTAAGTTCAGGCAGAACCCCTTCGTATATATGCCTGATTTTGATATTGTATTTAATTGTTTTACCAGCAATTTTTTTGTCATTGAAGTCATCTGGCATTTTATACTCGAATGATTTTTCACTTCCCATGAGCTCGCCTGAAGTATTATTATAAAATGCTTTGAATAAACCAGTTGTAGCAGAATCACCGTTTACTTTATCTCCAATAACAAATGTAAAATTGTCTTGCTTGTTATTGTCAAATGTTTCTCCATCAATAAGACCTTCGTAATCAAGAACAACTTTATCTCCAGTCATGGATTTATCTTTCTTTTCTTCCCATTTTATATGTTGTTTTTGAATATTCTTTACAACCTCATCAATGTCCTTATCATTAATTACTACATCTGGCTGCTCTATTTCAATATCGCCAATATTTTTGACTGAAAATAAGGGGTATATTTCGAATTCTGCAGTAAACACTAAATCATTTTCAAACGAACCAGTTTGGTCAATTGATAACTTTGGAGGACTTGCAGTATCTAACTTATTTTCTACCAATGACTCGCTAAGAGAGCTTTCTATTAATGCATTCATTGCATCACCATGAATTCTATCTTTATAATTCTTAATGATTATGTTTTCTGGGACTTTACCTGCTCTAAAGCCATCAATTTTAGCAGAAGCTTTATACTTTCCTAGCCCTTTATTGAATTCATTAATATATTCATTTTTATCTACAGTTATAGATAAAGATCTTTTAAGCCCGTCTAAATTATTTACTTTTGATGAAATATTCATTGTTTTAATTCTTATATAAGTTAGTTATTTGTTTAACAAAATACTTTACAGCAATTTGCCCATTATCGAAAGATATAGACTCAACTTCATTTTCGCTAAGATCGTCACATTCATATAAAACACACTCCCATGACTCTTTTCCATCTTTTGATAAAGAAAGCAAAGAAAGTGTTAAATGGAAAGCAGAATGAGTTCCATAACCAGTGCTTTTAGCAAAAGAGGTAAATCTAACTGTATGTGGATTTACTTTAAGGAGGGATTTACGAATTTTTTCATCTTTAAGATATTTTGACAAAGATGATACGAAGGCCTGATTTCTCTTATTATTAAAATCATTAAAATCTATCTTAATGGAAGATGTTCCAAGACTAGAATCCTTGCTATTTTTCTTCGCAAGTTTATCTTTAAACTGATTTAATAATACATTTCCCATATGCCTTCCTATTCTTGATATTTTACAGCTATTTTTAACTTATAGTATACTTATCTAGATTGAAAAAATTATTATATTTCTGTTCTGACAATAAATTATATAAATATTATTCAACTCGACCCTAATTCTTTAAATAAAATACTAAAACATATACTAATCAATATTTTATAGACGATTATTAATAATAATCCTAATTTCAAGTTAGACTATTACGAGAGGGGAGACTCGAACTCCCACACCATAGGTACTGGTACCTAAAACCAGCGCGTCTACCAATTCCGCCACTCTCGCAAATCTTGGGGTGGATGATGGGATTCGAACCCACGACAACTGGTACCACAAACCAGGGCTCTAACCAACTGAGCTACACCCACCATGTTAACAATTCTATCATAGTTACTTGCGCCTGGAAGGACTCGAACCTCCGACCCCATCGTTCGTAGCGATGTACTCTAATCCACTGAGCTACAGGCGCAAAATTCGGGGTGATAGGATTCGAACCTACGACCTACTGGTCCCAAACCAGCCGCGCTACCAAGCTGCGCTACACCCCGCAATAATGCTTATTATACCTATAGATCAGATTATTGAAATTATTAGTTGTCTGGATTATAGTCCCAAACAGTCTCACCTTCCAAATCTTTTATTAAAATACCCATAGATAATAATTTATCTCTAATTTTATCAGCTTTTTTAAAGTCACCAGCAACTCTTGCTTTAACCCTTTCGTTTATCATGGATCGCACAAGATCCTCATCTATAATATTTTTAGTATGAGGAGTGCTAACCAAGAGATTTAAACCTATAAAGTCAGCAGATTTAATCAGTGCTGCCAAATCTCTTTGGTTTTTCTTTGCAGATTTAGCTAACTCAGAGAGGTATTTGATTGCCTCCGGAGTATTGAGATCATCGCTAAGGATGCTAATCATTTCCTCTTCTAGATTATTATAACTATTAATATCGCCTGTATATGATTTTGCAAGGATAGAAAACTTTTTTATAAGATTACTTGATTCTATTAAAGTTGAATCAGACCAGTTTAAAGGCTGTCTATAATGTGCAGATAACAAAGCTAATCGAATTGAATTAGGTGTATTTTGACCTAAAAGATCATCTAACAATATTACATTTCCTAAAGACTTTGACATTTTTTTCTTATTAACTAAAACAATTCCATTGTGGAACCAGAAGTTACAATACTTTGATGATGACATGCAACTTCCTTGAGCAATCTCATTTTCATGATGTGGAAAAATAAGATCGTTCCCTCCCCCATGAATATCGAGAGTATTATCATCACCAATAATATTTTTAATCATAGATGTGCATTCAATATGCCATCCTGGTCTACCCATACCCCAAGGGCTTTCCCATCCAGGCTGATTTCTATCAGATGGCTTCCATAAAATAAAATCTCTGGGTGATTTTTTATAATCTGCTATATCAATCCTTGCTCCATCAATCATTTCATCTAGTGTTCTCTTAGAGAGTTCTCCATAATTTTTATATTTATTAGTATCAAATAGAACATGATTGTCAGATACATATGCAAAGCCATTCATGAGTATTTTTTCAATAGTGCCTATAATATTCAACATATTATCAGTAACTTTTGGTTGGAGTGTAGGCTCAAGTATATTGAGTGAAGCCATATTATCTTGATAGATTTTAATGAATTTATTACTAATCTCATAAACTGTTTTATTTTGCTTAAAAGCAGCCTCAGAAATCTTATCGTCTACATCGGTAATATTTCTTATATATAAAACATTTTGATACTTGCTTTTTAATAGCCTGAATAATACATCTGGTACGAGAGCTGCTCTGGCATTACCGATATGAGGGTGACTATAGACTGTGGGACCACAAACATACATTGTAACGCTGTTAGGTTGAGTGCTTTGAAATATTTCTTTTTTCTTGCTAATTGTATTAAATATTTTTATGGTCATGATATGATGTATTTATTATAATATGATTTTAATCAAATAAACTGAGATGATAAGAAACATATATTTTTCTACTTTTGCCCTAATCTGTATAACTATATCATCTTGTTACGGCGACAGTATACAAAAAATTAATCATGGAGAGGAGACTAAATTGATAAAACTTACTACAACCAAAGGGAATATCGTAATTAAATTATTCGCAGATAAGGCGCCTGAGACTGTTAAGAATTTTCTTAATTACACTGAAAATGGGAATTATAATGGTACTATTTTTCATCGAGTAATAGAGAATTTTATGATACAAGGTGGTGGTTTATTACCTGATATGTCTGAATTTGCGTCTAACGCGCCAGTAGTCAATGAATCTAATAATGACCTAAGTAATAAGAAAGGAACGATAGCAATGGCTCGAACAAGTGACCCTCATTCAGCTACATCACAATTTTTTATTAATTTGAAAGATAATGATTTTCTAGATAAAAAAAATGCTCCTGATGGATATGGTTATTGTGTATTTGGAGAAGTTGTTGAAGGAATTGAGATAGTTGAAGAAATAGGAACTGTTTCTACTGGTAACAAAAATGGTCATAGTGATGTACCTCAAGATACTATTACGATTGAAACTGTTGAAATTATTAAAGAATAAATTATGACTTCCCTCTTTATCTCTGATCTACATCTTGATAAGGAAAGGCCTCAGGTTATAAAATTTTTTAATAACCTACTAGATAACCTAGATGCGGACATTGATTCGCTATATATTCTCGGTGACTTTGTAGAGTTTTGGGTTGGAGATGATGATCCTGCTTATGGTCTAGAAGATGTGTTCAAAAATATTAAAAGTATATCTAGAAAAATAGATGTATATTTTATGCATGGTAACCGAGACTTTATGATATCTAAGAGTTTTTGTATCAACTCTGGAATGAAACTCTTGGATGACCCAACAATAATAAATTTATATGATAAAAAAATTCTTCTGATGCATGGAGATACCTTGTGTACTGATGATTTTAAATATCAAGAATTTAGAACTATGGTTAGATCCAAGTCATGGCAAAATGAAATCCTTAAGAAATCATTAAGTGATAGAATAAGTATTGCTAAGATGTTTAGAGCAAAAAGTCTTCAAGAAACTGATGCTAAAAATGAAATTATAATGGATGTTAATGAGGAAGAAGTCATAAGGATAATCAAAAAATATCATGTAGATATGATTATTCATGGGCATACACATAGGCCAAATATCCACCAATTAACAATAGATGGTAAAAAATGTAAAAGAATAGTGCTCGGTGACTGGTATGATAAAAGCTTTGTCTTAAAAATCAGTGAAAATAAAACAACAATAGATAAAGCTAACCTTTCTTAAATTAACATGTCATAACTTTTAATGTCTTTATCACCAAGAGTCTGTTTAATAATTTTTTTAATGATAAGCCTAATATTTTTAACATCCTTAATATTTTCAAATTTTTGATTTAATAAATTATTTAGGCAGCTCCCAGATATAGTAATTATATTTTTGCTTACATTTTTAGCTTCCTTAAATCCTGAGCCATATTGATAAAAATATAACATATCGTTATTAACAATATAATTATCCAAATATGCATGATTCATTTGATAACCAATTTCTTTTAAAAAGAAAACCTCAAATTTTAATAGAATCAACCAAGAGTCATGAAAACCATTATTGATATATGATAGATGATGCCTATAGAAACAGAAGAGAGATGGCAATGGCTCATTTCTTGGAATGCAACGATATATTAATTCATTAAAATATAATCCTTCTAGCATATATTCACTGAATACCTTTCCGTAAGATGTTAGGACTTCATGTTTAGTTAAAAGCGGTAAAGAAGATTTAGTAAAAGTTAGCTGCAATTCTTTAAAGGGTTGCAATGAACGTCCATCCTTTTTCTTTTTCACACCTTTTGCTATTACTGACATCAAACCATTATCCTCTGTGAAGACGTCATAAATCATACTGGTTTCGCTATATGGGCGTGAGTGGATTATAAAGGAGTTTACTAAAATATTATTCAATCAAGGTAACCTATTTCTTTCAATAACTTATAATTGTTCTTCCAATTCTCTTTAACTAAGACATTTAAGCTGATAAAAAATTTTTTCTTATGTATTAATTCCAACTTTAATCTAGACTCAGTGCCTATTTTTTTAATCATTGAGCCATTTTTTCCAATTATTATTTTTTTTTGATTTTCTTTATTTACATAAATACTTGCATTAATCTCAATTATCTTCTTTTTTATTAGATGATTCTCAATATGCACAGCTGTGTCATAAGGTATTTCACCATGAGTATGCTCAATTATGACTCCTCTTATAATTTCTTGGATAGAGATAGTTTTTTGATTTTCAGGGATTATATTATTCTTGCTAAGAGGTGGGTTAACTTGAATATTATCACAAATTCCATTAGTTAATTGAGTTAGACCTTGCTTACTTTTAAGAGATATAAAATATGAAGCTAAAGTATATTTATCAGATATTCTAGATTGTATGTTTTCAAGTTCAATTAAATCATCGCCTGCAAGATCAATTTTATTGATGAGAAGAATAACTTTGGTATTAGTGACCTTTGCTAGATTTAGAATTGAGTCTTCATGCTTTAGATCTTTATTATCGATATCAATCATTAGAAGAAGTAGGTCTATAGATTCAAGTGTTTTGATGTAGGAGCTTTTCATAGACGTTGAAAGTAAATCATTATTTTGTAATGAAACTCCAGGGGTATCAATCAGATTAATATCAATATCATTAATAGTAACTTGATTATAAAGATTTACCCTTGTGGTCTGAAGCTTTTTGCTTTCAGCTGTCACATATTTATCACAGAGATAGTTAATTAAAGTAGATTTTCCTGTATTACTTTGTCCAACAATCGAAATGTTATATATTTTTTTCATCATTAATCTTTTTTAATATTATCTGTGAAACAGCCTGCTGACCTTCTCTGACAGTAAGTGATTCTGAAGAAAAAGTCTCGTTATAAATACATACCTTGCATGTTATTTTAAAACCAGGTTGATGTGGTGGCCCACTGATATTTAAAGTTGTATAAACTGGAAGAGACATATTCTTTGACTGCATATATTCCTGAAGTAATGTTTTTGGATCTTTAACCCCAATATCTTTTTTTATGACCAAATATTTTGAGAATATTTTTTTCACTATTTCTTCGCACATAGAATAGTCACTATCTAAAAATAATGCACCTATTAATGATTCGATTAAGTTAGCTGAAATAGTACTTTTTAATGAAGCACTACTGTTAAAATCTAAATTCTTTGAAATCAAAAAATTAATTAATCCTAGTTGTAATGATACCTTGGCAATAGTTTTTCTGCTGACAATAGACTGTTTTTCTCTAGATAAACTACCTTCATCTATAGAAGGGTATGTTTTGTAGAGATATTTAGTGATAATTAATTGCAATACTGCATCACCTAAAAACTCCAGTCTTTCGTAATTAACACTGGATATACTTTTATGAGTGAATGATTCAGTTAGAAGTTTTTCATTCTTAAACTTATAATTAATTAGCTTATTTATGTCTGCTACAAAAGTATTTAAATTGTCTTTATCTGACATATTTACTCTATTGATAATCCAATACGCTCAAGCATTGAATAAGAATTATCTGTATTCCAGTACATCCAAATAAAAAATGCTTGTCCTATTAAATTTTCTTCGGGAACAGGACCCCAGTAACGACTATCATTGCTATTATCTCTATTGTCGCCTAATACAAAATACATTTTATTTGGCACAGTATAACTGAAATCTTGTCCTCTATTTTCATTCTTAAGAATATTATAATTTATTAGATTATTATTTTCATTCATAATAACGTTATCACCTAAATCAGCTGTTGACAGTAAATCTTGTGCTATATTATTTTGAATATATTTTTTTCCATTAACATAAATAGTTTTATTTAAATATTCAACATAGTCGCCAGGCAAGGCAATAACTCGTTTAATATAATTAATTCTTTTATCTTGGGGATATTGAAATACTATAACATCACCATATGTTGGCTTATTATTATCAATGATTTTGTAGTTTGATATTGGTAACCTAACTCCATACTCATATTTTTTAACTAATATGAAATCACCTATAACTAGTGTCGGTATCATAGACCCTGAGGGAATTCGATAAGGCTCGATAATAAAAGAGCGGAATACCAATACAAATAGGAGAATTGGAAAGAATGATGAAAAAAATAAATAGATTTGACTAGAAAATAACTCACCTGTAAATACTTTGCTTAAAAATAGGAGAACCCCTGATATAAGAGTAATTATTATTAAAAGTAATGTAAAATCCATGATTATTTCTTCGGCATCATAAATTCGTAGAATGCTTCTTTAGGAATTTCTACATTTCCAATTTTTTTCATTTTCTTCTTACCTTCTTTTTGTTTCTTTAATAGTTTCATTTTACGAGTAGCATCTCCACCATATAATTTCGCTGTTACATCTTTTCTAAACCCTCTAACAGAGGTAGATGCAAGAACTTTTGCGCCTATACAACCCTGTATTGATATTTCAAACATTTGTCTAGGAATTAATTCTTTCAGGTTATCAATTAACTCTCTCGCCTTCTTATCAGAGTTTTCTTTGTGTAATATCTGAGACAATGCGTCCACCTTTTTCTTATTTACCAATATATCTAACTTTATCATCTTACTTTCAACATAATCAATAATTGTATAATCATATGAAGCATATCCTTTTGTACATGATTTAAGCTTATCAAAGAAATCATATATTATTTCAGATAATGGGATCTCAAATGAAATTTCAACAGAATTTGTCCTATATTGTAAATTAGTTTGCGTAGCTCTTTTTTTAATACATAATTCAATTATTGACCCAAGATAGTCAGCTGGTGTAATAATATTAATCTCTGCAATTGGCTCTAAAAATGTTTTAATTTGATGCTGCTCAGGCAAATCTTTAGGACTCTTGACATCAATTATTTTGCCATCATTAATTTCAACCTTATAAGTTACAGAGGGTACAGTCATGAGTAAATTTAAATTATACTCTCTTGAGAGCCTCTCTCTAATAATTTCCATATGAAGTAAACCAAGAAATCCACATCTGAATCCATGTCCAAGTGAATCTGAATTTTCTGGCTCATATGTAAAAGAATTATCATTTAACGATAATTTATCCAGAGCTTTGCGTGATTCTTGATAGTTTTGTGCATCAATAGGATAAAACCCAGAAAATACACGAGGCTGAATATGCTCAAAGCCAGGCAAAGGCACAGGATTTAATGCCTTAGAGTCTACAATAGTATCACCTACTGGCGCTGCATCTAAAGTTTTAATAGAAGCAATGATAAAGCCAACATCTCCAGCATTTAGTTCTGATAAATAACTAATTTTAGGGGTAAATATGCCAACCTTATCTATTAAAAATTCTTTTCTGTTCGATAAGATCTTAATCTTTTGTTTGGGTGTAATTTTCCCACTGACAACTTTAACTAATACGACAACTCCTAGGTAGTTATCAAACCATGAATCAATAATGAAAGCTTTCGAATAGTTATCAGTAGTTTCAGCTGGGTGTGGTATTTTTTCCACAACTTGGTTAAAAATATCATCTACACCAATTCCTTTTTTCGCACTAACTTCTAAAATATCATCATCAACAACATCCAAAAAATCTATTAAATCTTTTCTTACGGCAGGTATATCTGCAGATGGCAAATCAATTTTATTTATAACAGGGATAATTCTTAACCCAAGATTTATAGCCAGGTTTGTATGTGCGATACTTTGTGCTTCTATGCCTTGAGTTGCATCTACAATCAGTAATGCTCCATCGCATGCTGACAATGATCTTGACACCTCATATGAAAAATCTACATGTCCTGGAGTATCTATAACATTAATTTTAAATATATTATTATCTTTTTTATAATTCAGGGAAACAGTCTGTGCTTTAATAGTGATTCCTCTCTCTCGTTCTAAATCCATAGAATCAAGGACTTGATCTTGCATATCACGAGAAGACATAGCACCATATTTTTCAATTAATCGATCAGCCAAGGTTGATTTACCATGGTCTATATGAGCAATAATAGAAATATTTCTGATGTTTTTCATGTCCTCTATATAATAGCGAACAAATAATAAACATCAATCATTTAGAATTTTTATTGCAAGATAAATAGGATTAGTATTCCTGTACACTAAAAGATTTGCGATAGAATTATTTTGAAGACTTTTAACTTTTTTATCAAAATCATCGGTGTTATATATTGGTTGATTGTTTATATGGGTAACAATGTCATTAACCTGTATTTTGGAATTATTTAACTGAGCAGTTGATATCTTGTCTATCTTCACACCTCCATAGATATTGAGTGTTTTTTTAGTATTCTCATCTATATCGCTTACAGTGACACCAGAAATCATTGTTTTTTCAACCTTTTTTTCTTTCATATTAGCTATCAAATCATCTTCAGGTAACTCTTCAATCAGCACATATTTTTCAATAATTTTTTTATTACGCAATAATTTAACCTTGATAGTCGAATTGACCGGAGTTGACCCAACTAATAAAGGTAAATCTTTAGATTTTTTTACGTCTTTACCATTGAAAGCCAATATAACGTCACCTTGTTTAAAATCTGCCTTTTGAGCAGGGCTTTTATCTAAAATCTTGGCGACAACTGCTCCCATAGGTTTTTCAAGACCAAAGCTCATTGCAAGATCTTGATCTACTTCTTGTATAAAAACACCAAGCCAGCCCCTCTTAACCTTTCCATCATTTTTGAGTTGATTATATACATTAGTTAGTGTCTCAGCAGGTATTGCAAACGAAACACCCATAAAACCACCAGATCTAGTATAAATTTGGGCATTAACACCAACGACGTCACCATTTAGGTTAAATAATGGGCCGCCAGAATTTCCTGGGTTAATTGCTACATCTGTCTGGATATAAGGGACATAACTTTCGTTAGGCAGGTTTCTTTTTTTACCACTAACAATACCAGCGGTTACTGTATGGTCGAATCCAAAGGGCGAGCCTATAGCTAATACCCATTCACCGACCTTAAGATTTTCAGATGTGCCAATCGATACAACTGGTAAATTATTAGCATCAACTTTAAGTAATGCTAAATCACTTCTAGGATCGGTTCCTATGAGTACAGCATCTAACTCAGTTTGATCACTAAGGGTAATTTTAATCTCATTTGAATTTGATATCACATGATTATTTGTCATAATATAACCATCGCTTGATAAGATAAAACCCGAACCAAAACTCGGTGTCTGTCTCTGTTGATTATCATTTGGCTGATTCTCATTAAAAAATTTATCAAGAAATGGTTTAAATTCATCTGGCATATTACGCATATCTGGCATACCAGCAGATGGAGTATTCATTTGTTTCTTAGCATGAACTATAACAACAGAAGGTATGTTTTTTTCAACAACATCAGTAAAATTAGGGAAGGCAGGGTTTGAGTATAATGAATTAGAATAAAAGAATAATATCAAAGTGATGATATTGATTATAAATATATTTTTTAAAGAAATATTTCTTATCATTGACATTCTAAGCTATCAGATGGTTGTGGTTCATTTTCCACATAATCACATTTTTTCATCTGATTAGCAACATTCCTTGTTGGCGTTAGAATTTCTTGCTCTATATTAGATTTAGAATACTTCACATTATCTGTGAGAATACTGTCCATCGTAAATAGAGTGATAATAGCGAATGTGACTGCACTAGCTATACGTAGACCATAATTGAAGAAGCCATGAGAATAAAAAGGTTTATCAAGTTTGCTCATAACTTTAGATGAAAAATCTTTAGAGATATAATGCGGATATTCTTTTTTTAAAATAGCTTTTAAAAATCCTAATAATTTAATATTCTGCGTCTTATCATTCATCATCAATATATTTTCCCAAGGCTTTAGTTAGTATTTCTCTAGCCCTATGTAACTTAGATTTAATAGTTCCTATTGGTAACTTAGCTATCTTTGTCATCTCATCATAACTCAAATCATCTATATCTCTAAGTTTTATCATTAATTTGAGATCATCCGGGAGACTATTATATACAGATTCTATAGTTTCAGCCATAATTTGCATGTTATATGCATTATATGGTGTCTCCGAGCTAATCTCTCTCCTACCCTCGTTTAGACCAGAATTTTCTGAAATAGTTTCCTTTTCTTTAGTTTTTTCTTTCGAATTTATATAATTTAATGAGCAATTAATTGAAATTCTATGTAACCAAGAATAAAATTTACTCTCAAATCTGAACTTATGGAGAGAATTAAATGCTTTTAAGAAAGATTCTTGCGCGACTTCTTCTGCATCAGGATAACTTTTTGTATATCTAAAGCATAAACTAATTATTCTTGCTTGATATTTATGGATGATAACTTCATATTTAGAAATATTTCCATCCAAAATCTCTTCAAGAATTTCTTTATCGTCATCATGCATAATTTGTCCTAGTCTATAAATATGTTTTTTTACAATTTTACATATAAGTGTTACTTTATTATATTATGAGAATTAATAAAAACACAGATATATTAATTGTTGGCTCTGGAATAGCTGGATTAAGTGCTGCATTAATGTTACCAAACAATTTAAAGGTCACATTAATTACAAAAGGTTATTCAAAGGACTGTTCTACATCATGGGCTCAAGGTGGCATAGCAACAGTACTATCGGAAACTGACTCTTTTAAAAAACATATTAATGACACTATCAAAAATGGAGTTGGTCTTGTTGACAAAGATATAGCTACATCGATAATCAATGAAGGTCCTTCCTGTATTAATTGGTTACAATCTCAAGGTATTTTATTTACAACAAAAAATAATGAAATAGATTTAACACTTGAAGGTGCACATAGTGAAAGAAGAATTGCATATATTAGGGATGAGACAGGGTCTATAATACATAAGGTATTAAGTGAGAAAATAAAACTTAAGAAGAATATAGAAGTCCTTGAGGAAAATTCTCTGGTTGACTTAATAACAGAAAATAATGACTTAGATAATACAAATAGATGTTTAGGTGCATATATATTTTCTACAAGCACAAATGATATATTCACAGTAAAGGCTAAGAGAATAATTCTTGCTACAGGTGGAGCAAGTAAATTATATCAATTTACTTCTAACCCAAATACATCCACAGGTGATGGCATTGCGGCAGCATGGAGAGCAGGATGTACAGTTTCGAATATGGAATTTATACAATTCCATCCAACATGTCTTTATCATCCCAATATCAAATCATTTCTTATCTCAGAGTCACTAAGAGGTGAAGGAGGGATATTATATACACCTGATAATAAACGATTTATGCAAGATTATGATATTCGTGAAGAATTAGCATCACGAGATGTAGTTGCAAGAGCAATAGATAATGAGATGAAAATACATGGATACTCAAATGTTTACTTAGATATAAGTCACAAATCATCTAGCTTTATTAAAAAACGTTTTCCAACCATATATAAGAAATGTTTGAGTGTAGGCATAGATATAACAAAAGAAAGAATACCAGTAGTACCAGCATCTCATTACACATGTGGTGGTGTTAAAACAAAAGTAGACGGAAATACTGAAATTAAAAATTTATATGTAATTGGTGAGTCTGCTCATACTGGTTTTCATGGGGCTAATAGATTAGCAAGTAATTCATTGCTTGAGTGTCTAGTGATGAGTAAAAAATGTATAGAAAGCATAAGGAATTCAAAAGAAGTATCTAACGATAAATCCTTACCCGAATGGGATGATAGCTTGGTTACTGAATCAGAAGATAAGTTTGCAATTAGTCATAACTGGGCAGATTTAAGAAAAATTATGTGGAACTATGTAGGAATAGTAAGGTCTGATAAAAGATTAAAAATTGCGCTTGAAAAAATAGATCTCATAGAAAAAGAGGTTAATGAGCATTATTACAAGCATAAAATTAACATAGATTTACTAGAATTGAGAAATATTATACATGTATCAAAGCTCATTATTAAATCTGCAATGTTAAGAAAAGAAAGTCGCGGGCTACATTATTCAATAGATTATCAAAATATTAGTAAAAAATATGAAAAGAATACTTATATTAAAGGTAGGAAAAATGAATATAACCTTAAGCTGGTAAAGTTTAAAGTTTGAATATTGTTTTCCTATAATATTTTAACTCCTCTATGGAATCTCTAATATCACCTAAGGCTCTATGATTTCCATGTTTTTTAAAATTATCCATATCATCATAAAACCATCTTTTACCAACTTCTCTAATAGATGAGACATCAAGGTTTCTGTAATGACAGAATGCTTCAAGCCTAGGCATGCATCTGGCCAGAAAACGTCTATCCTGGCAAATAGTATTACCACATAATGGAGATTCACCATCAAATATAAATTCTTCTAGAAATTTTATTGTCTCATTCTCAGCTTGTTCCTCGTTTATGGTGCTGAGCTTCACTTCTTCTGTCAAGCCAGTTCTAGCATGCTGATTAGTATTCCAGTCATCCATATTATTCATCACTTCATCAATTTGATGGATAACAAGGTTAGGTCCTTCAGCTAATATATTAAGATTCTTATCGGTCACTATTGTGGCAATTTCAATAATATAATCTCGCTGGGTGTCCAAGCCAGTCATTTCCAAATCTATCCAGATTAAGTTACTTTTATCTTTCATCGTCATAGAGTAATATATTTATAATATAATGTAAAATTTGAAAGGTATTAAATGTTTTTCACACTCATAATGTTTCTGATAATTATATATTCAGCAATTAAAATATTACTGGATATTCATCAGATTAAATATATTGGATCCGTCACTATATCCAATGAAGAATTGAACTCAATAAACTTAAATAAAGAATATGTGGAAAAATCAAAACTATATAATACTGATAAACTTTTTTTATCAATTGCTAATACGTTAATAAAATCATTAATAATAATATTGTTTTTAGTTTTCAATGGAATAACCGTTATAGAAGATATTTCGGGAATGATTAATATCTTTGGAATGAATAACGATGCAATGAATATTTTTGTTTTTATAATAATCATGACATTGATAGATTTACCGATTTCTTATTATAAAACATTTAATATAGAAATGAATTATGGCTTCAACAGACAATCAAAAATATTATTTTTTAAAGATTTCATATTATCACTTGTAATAAGCATGATTATATTTTTAACATTATTTATAACATTCCATAGCGTCTATAATACATATACAGAAAAATGGTGGCTTTATATGTGGGTTGTTTTCATAATATTTAATATTTTCATTCTTTATTTATTTCCAGTTGTTATATCTCCACTTTTCAATAGTTTTAAAAAAATTGATAATGAACGAATTACAGCATGTATTAATGATCTTGTTAAAAAAACCAATTTCAATATATCAGATGTCTATGTTATGGATGGATCTAAGAGATCCAGTCATTCTAATGCTTACTTTACTGGATTCTATAAAAACAAAAGGATTGTATTTTATGACACATTAGTAAAACTATTGACTCCAAATGAAATAAAATCTGTATTAGCACATGAAATTGGGCATTATATGAAAAAACATATTCTGCAGTCTATGGTTATTAGTTTTGCTCTTAGTCTCTTGTTTTTTTATATTTCATATCAGATTATTTCATTTGAGTTTTTATTTAATCAGTTAAGCATGACTACATCTTCAACATCACATATTGTAATATTATTCAGTTTAGTCTTGCCATCTATATTATATTTTATTGCTCCATTTTTTTCAGTTTTATCAAGAAAGAATGAGTATGAAGCTGATGATTACGCCAAATTACATAGTAATAAAAATGACTTAATCACTTCCTTATTGAAGCTAAACAAAGAGAATCTGAATTTGGTGAAAAGTAGCCCAATATATTCTGCAATTTATAATAGCCACCCTACTGTATTTGAAAGAATTAATAACTTACAATTAGAAAAATGAGTGAAGAAATAGATTTAACAAATAAAAAATGTCTACCATGTGAAGGTGGAATTGATGCTATAGATAAGAAGCAGGCCAATTATTTGATTAAGAAATTAGATAAAGGTTGGTCATTAACAGATGATTCAAAAAAAATTTACAAAGATTTTAAATTTAAAAATCACTATGAGGTAATGGCTGCAATTAATTTAATTGCATGGATATCACATAGAGAAGACCATCATCCGGAAATTATATTTTCATACAACACTGCGCGTGTAATATATTACACCTATTCAATAGATGGTTTATCAGAAAACGATTTTATTTGTGCATCAAAAATTGATAAAACAACATAATTATAATAATTTACGCTCATTAAATGCGTGAGAAATAGTGTCACTATCTAAAAATCCTAGCTCGCCATTTAATGGAATCCCAAAAGCTATCCTAGAAACTTTTATATTGTATTTATGTGTAAGTTGTTGAACATAGTGAGATGTTGCTTCACCTTCAATAGTTGTACTAGTTGCCAGTATAAGCTCTTCAATATTACCTTTCTCTAACCTATCCTCAAGCCTCTTAATTCCAATTTCCACAGGGCCTCTTCCATCTAGTGGCGATAAATTTCCATCAAGCACAAAATAGTAGCCTTTATAATTAGTGCTAGCATCAATTGTATATACATCAGCAGGTGATTCTGTAACACATATTTTAGTAACATCGCGGTTTTCTTCGATACAAAGTTTGCAATCACCAGTCTCACTTTGCATCGCTGCATCAGACAAATCTAAGTAGATTCCGCAAATACTACAGCTTTGAACCTGTGTTGTTATATTAGCTAGCTTTTCTGATAAATTTAATGTTTTATCATTATTTGATCTCATTAATTTATATGCCATTCTTTGTGCAGACTTCTTGCCAATACCTGGCAGTATTGTAAGAGCTTCTACTAATTCATTAAGGATTTTTGATTGTTTCATTTTCTAAAAAGGAAGTTTAAATCCACCTGGTAAATTCATCATGCTTCCCATCTTTGCCTTAATTTCTTTATTAACTTTGGCAAGAGCTTCATTAGAAGCGATTAAAACATGTTTTTCTATATCTCTTAAATCAGAACTTTGAAGACCATCATCAATCTTTATATTTGAGATTTGATGATTGCCTTTAACTGAAACAGTTACTAAATTATTCTTTGAAGATCCTTCAACAACTATCTTGTCAACTTCTTGCTGCATCTTTTTCATATTGCCATACATATCTTTTGCTTGTTTCATTTTATCCATTATTCCCATGTATCTCTCCTTATTTTATTCAATAATTTTTTTTATAGATTCTTTATTAATATTTGCCCCGAATAGTTTCTGTAATTTAGTAACATCAGGGTCATCTTTAACTTTTTCATATTTTTCATTCAGCATAGACTCATTTTCTAATGATTCCATAACAATAGGTGTAGATAAACCAGCTTTGTATTCAATATTAATATTTGCTGACAACGAATAATGTCCTTTAATCTTATCAAGCAAATCATTTACACATAAACTTGGATATATATCCTTCTTGCCTTCATTTATATATAAAATAGGATTATTCAGCTCGCTAACATCTAGAACAGAATGTTTTGCCAAATGTAGTGCTAAACCAGATAAGGAAAGACTATTAATTGTTGAAAACCATTCTTCTTCCCTAGTATTATCAATACTTTGATTTATTATCTTGGGCTCTGATGCTATAGTCTTGTCAGACTTATTAGAAACCTTATCTAATTTCTTAGGTGTTAACATATTAATAGAAGATGATTCAGTTTCGTTAGTAAATATAATCATGCGAAGCATAATCATAGTAAAATGATCTTTCTTTGAAACCGCATTATGATAATCTTTTTTTGATGATATAGCTATTTGATAAAAAAGCTGTAAATCTTCAAGCTTAATCTTCGTAAGAATATCTTTATAGAAGTCATGATTAACATTTTCAGGGCTAAGATTATTATTATCGATATGAGCTAGTGTAAGCTCATAGAATATATGCATAATAGTGTCAGTAACTTTTTCATAGTTAGAATGTATATTGAGTTCTTCTATAACTTTGACTAAACTTGGTCCATCTTTATTAGCAATACTAGTAATAATATTTTGAATGATAGAGACATCAACCTCTCCAAGAAAAGATTTGACTTTAGATGCCTCAAGATCACCATTACAAAATGAAATACATTGCTCTAAGATACTTAAGCTATCTCTTATGCTTCCATTTGCATTTTTGGCAATAGTATCAAGTGCACTGATATCATATTTTATTTTTTCAGCATTAAGTATTTTTTCTAGATGATTAGTAATAATATTAGTGGTTGCAGATGCTAATTTAAAATGTAAACATCTTGATAAAATAGTATCAGGTAACTTCTCTGGTTCAGTTGTTGCCATCAAAAATTTAACATGTGATGGTGGTTCTTCAATAGTTTTAAGCAGTGCATTAAAGCTCTTCGTTGATAGCATATGAACTTCATCTATTAGATATACTTTAAACCGTGAGGATGATGGAGCATACTGAACATTATCCATGAGTGATCTCGTATCTTCTACCTTTGTTCTTGAGGCTGCATCTATTTCAATGAGATCGAGATGGTTACCATCATCAATTTCTGTACAGGCTGAACATTTCCCGCATGGCTCAGACGTGATTGAGGTCTCACAGAGTAGTGATTTTGCAAATAACCTTGCTATAGTAGTCTTTCCCATCCCTCTCGTGCCGGAAAATAGATAAGCATTGTGTATTTTGTTAAGATTTATAGAATTGGCTAAGGTTTCGATAACGAGTTCTTGCCCCGTTACTTCCTCAAAAGATTTTGGTCGATATTTTAATGCAAGGACATCAATATTCATAAATTATTATAACTTATCAGTAATCGTAAAACTATATTTACTCTTGAATAGATAAATGGCCAGTCTTTACGAAAATAAGAGCACCCTCTTCTTTAGTAAAAGGTTTGTGCTGGCTCAGGTGTGGGCTCCTAATCCATGTTCCTTTGGGGTAAACACCATATTCGTCATAGAACACACCATCCACAACAAATATTTCTTCCCCACCCCAATGTTTATGTAGATTAAATATGGTATTGGGATCCCATTTTACCATTGCTGCATGTTCTGTTTGAAATTCATGTAGTGGCATCACGGATAACCCTGGAACTAACCCCTGAAACCATGAAGATGTCTTTGTATCTTTAACGACTCTCCTAGAATCATCATCTTGGAACTGTCTCAGTTTAACAAAAATTACACATCCTTCTTTACTAAATGGCTTGTGTGCTGTTTTATCTGGATTTCTTAGATAAGTACCCTCTTTATAGTCACCAAATTGATCAGAAAAGGTTCCATTCAAAACATATATTTCCTCTCCATTATCATGAGTATGTTCATCAAATGAACTATCAGGTGAAAATTTTACCACAGATGATGCAATAGAAAACTCACCCATATTATCTCTTTCTAAATAAATTCTATTTACTCCAGTAGAAGGAGAGCTATGCCATTTTTCCTCTGACGTATTTATGACAACGCGCTCATTGAAATCTTGATTAAGTGATTCACTCATATCTTTACTAATTCTCCAAAAGATGGACTATAAGTCCATCATGACTATCTTCTATTTCAATTTGGCAACATAATCTGCTTAGTTTCTCATTATAATGTTTAGATTTTTCAAGCAAGTAAGGTTCTAATGATGCTAAATAAATAGGTTCAATCATATCAATCCATTTATTATCAATATGCACATGACAAGTACCACAGGCACAATTTCCTTTACAATCTCCCGTAATTTCAGAAATATTTATTTTTTTAGCAGCATCTAATAAAGTTTGGCCAGTATTAATTTCTGATTCTAGTATTTCATCTGATTTTTTAAAATATATTTTAGTCATTATATATAGCTATATTATTTTTTAACTATCTCTCGTTCTGAGATCATTTCTTCAGGGATCTTTTCCTGCATTTTGTTTATACTTCTCATGACTTCATCTAAATTATATTTTTTCTTACAGACCCAAAATAAATGTTTATAAAATAATGTAGTGAATGATATATTAAGCAAATATCTATCCCAAAGTATCTTTTTCTTTTTATTGATGTCAATATGTTGATTTCTTTTCATATATGAAAAGAAAGCTAAGAGATTTAATAATATGTATAAGGGATAGAGAAATAAACCCATAATAACAGATGATCCAGATATTCTTGTTCTTATTTCATTATGGTTATCAAAACCATTTAATGCTAACAATGTTTTTAAATGATTAACCGGGAGAAGAAATAAGTGCCCAAAGTAAAATTTTTTAGATTTATTATCAATATGCCAAATACTATCTATTTCTGTATATGGCATTCTTTTCCACATATCAGACTCAGTAAATAGGCTGGAGACCTTTGAGCGAATATTAGATATGTTAGGTGTTGTAATAATTAACTCCCCCCCTTTTTTTAAGATGCGATTAAACTCTTTTAAAAGCTTGTACTGATCGGAGACATGCTCTATACCCTCTTGGCAAATAATAATATCTACGGTTTTATCATCTATATTCAATTCTGCACTCATATCTCCATACTCACTAGTATAAGATTTATTCTCTCTAGGGAAAATATCCAATGATATAATACTAGCTCCTTGTTTTTTAAATGCAATTGATGCGCGTCCATCACCGCTTGGAATATCTAATACAGTTTTACCTGATAAATCACCCATTGATTCAATATAAGGGAGAACATAAGCATGGATACCTGTTATAGGTTTTGAAGAGTCATTCATATATTTAATGTATTTTTTTTAAAATTAAAAGTCTTAAAATATCTTTTTTATTAAATATACTATCATTATGCTAGTGAAGGAAGGACTATATTATCTTGATATGAAGTTAAGAAAAGTTTCTGTTAGTAGGTATGGGCTTCTATAGTTTTCTAAAAACTCTTCTTTTAATTCATTAGCTAATGGCTCTGAATCTAAGCAAGCATCCCCATTAACATTCATCCCTTTGTTTGTAAGTAAAATACAGAATCCTAAAAAATCTCCTGTACCTTCAATTCTTGTAATAAAGTTTCTAGTTCCGCTATATAGAATATATACTCTGAAATCATTAATTATCGAAGATGATTCTAATTGACCATCTTTTTCTATAAAGTTTGTAATCTTTATTTTTTTTAAAGCATTCTTAAAATCACTAAACGATATATCAGAAACTGATAAGTTATTTATAAGAATATTCGTAAAAGGTACTAAAAATTCAACAGAAGATTTTACCAAATAATTATTATCATTACATATATCCATTGATATATTATACCATGAATTTATTAGTTAATTCTAAGATAGATAATGGATTAAGTTTATTCATTGTAAATTGTTTATAAATATAGGTGCTAAATATTAGATTATTTTTCTATGTCTGAACATTCCTCATGATAAATGTTCCATAACTCAGAGTATGAACATTTTGAATATTCTTTAAACCATGGGCCACCTTTTGTGAAATGAATATTATATACGTCTTCTTTTTTATTATAACCAGGTTCGTCAACTAGCCAATTCCATTCTAGTGGTAACTCGCCAATTAATTCATCATTTTTTAACCACTTAAATTGGTGTAGTTGCAAACCTGTTGCCGTATTAACATAGTCTGGTGTAAGTTCACGGCACTTTTCCGAATTCATTAACATGAATGATGACCAGTTTTTTTTCTCATATTTAGTTTGCACTTGTCCTAAAAATTTTTTATCTTCTTCTGGCTGGTAATCATGTTTGCATAACTGGACAGCATACTTATCATCTCTTAGTTCCCATAATTTAGCAATATCACCTATCATAAGTTGATCACAATCCATAAAAATTCCCCAGCCTTCATAATTCATTAGGTAAGGAAGCATAAATCTACTGAATGAAAATTCAGTTGATGAAAGGCTGTTTCTTTCTCTTTTAAAAATATTACGAATGTTTGGTAAATATATTGGTGTAATTGATACTGGTTTTGTTGAGTTCTTTAATATGCTATATGCAAGTACATTAAATGCAACCTTTTCCTTGCTATCATATCCAATAAAGACTTGTATCATGGATTACCTATTACTTAAATTAAATAAAAATTAATCATAACTGTATTTCTTTATATCTTCAATTACTCTTTGAGATCATTAATATTAACATGGAGAGAGGGAGATTCGAACTCCCGGTTGATTTGACTCAACACTACCTTTCCAAGGTAGCACGATAGACCACTCTGACATCTCTCCATAATATCATTATTCAGATATCATATTATGTTCTAGTAAATTATTGAACTAA
>JABIVC010000003.1 GCA_018667355.1 Gammaproteobacteria bacterium
AGCTGTATTATTTTAGAAAATTGTTATACAAATATTGGGGAAACCTGTAAAACACAAGGATATGTAGTACATGAAGTAAAAAAATCAATGAGTGATTTTAATAGACCAGACCATTTAAATAGAATTCAGTTCAATTGTGGCTCAATAAAAAAGTAGCAAATTATTGAGCTGTTTTTAAAGCAAATGGTGGCATATTTGGTGGCATAAAATTAAGACAATTTAATTATTTGTTGAATACATTGATTTACAGCTTGACAGAAACCTCCCCGCCCGGACTCGAACCAGGAACTAAACCTTAGGAGGGTCTTGTTATATCCAGTTTAACTACGGGGAGAATATAATTTATGTATGAATTGTATATAAAAATCTCTTACGGTACTATTATTATTAATGAATATTTTATCAATTGACTCTTCTGGTCCAGTTTTATCATTAACACTTAAACAAAATGATAAGATTTTTAGTTATTCAGATGTTCAGGAAGCTAAGGCAAGCCAAATCATATTATCTTCAATAGATTCGCTTTTACTGAAATCTAAAATTAATGTGACTGATTTAAATGCAATTGTCTTTAATAAAGGACCAGCAAGTTTCACAGGGACAAGAGTGGCTGCATCTGTTTGCCAAGCAATTGGTTATTCTCGAAATATACCTGTGATTGGTATTTCCTCATTATCTTTGATGGCTTTCAATTACTTTTTAAAGTCAAACTATTCTTATATTACATGTATTAAGAAAGCTTATAGTGATAAATTTTATGTTGGACAATTTGATGTTAATAATAATGAATATGAAACGATTAATCCAATATCATTATGCGGTGCCGATCAATTCAAATTCGATAAAACTAATCACTATGTGTCTGACTCTTGGGATAAAATAGTATCTCTGTTAGGAAATGATGTCTTGAAAGATATACATAATTTCAATGATGAGTCTTCCCTCAATTCTGAAATACTTTTGAAATATGCTGAAAAATATTGTGAGTTTGGAAATTCATTTGATCTCAAAAAAACTTTTCCTGACTATGCCAATCATGTCATTAATGTTTAACTCTTAATCATACCAATCTTATTTCCAACTCTGACATATTTGCCTCTTTTGAGAGTAGAGCTCAATTTAGCTTTTAAATCGAATAGTAAAATTACTGTAGACCCGCTTTTAAACATACCCACTTCTTTTCCTTTTTCAATAATAACTTTTTTCTTCTCATAGTCTGTTGTTATAGTCTTTTTAGGCATAGGTGGAGATACTTCACCTTTCCAAGCTACTTCTATAGATGAAACATTAATAGCTGCAACAAATATTACTGAAAAATTTATATTTTTATCACGGAAACTACAGACTAATCTTTCATTTCTTGAATAAAGTTTTTTTATATATTTAACCGCATGATCAGCAACACTAAATAATCTCCCAGGGACTTGAATTGTCCTCATTAATTTTCCACTAAGAGGGCTATGAACGCGGTGATAATCTTTTGGTGAAAGATATATTGTCACAAATGATCCATCTTTATATGTATCCTTAGTCTTTTTATTATGATCAAGTAATTCATCGATCGTAATTGTCTTTCCTTTGACCTGAAGAATTGTATTATCTTTAATCTTTCCATACTCCAATATTTTCCCATCACATGATGACACAATTGATTCTTCACTATCATCAATTTTATGGATTCCAGATTTTAGTTTCCTGGTAAAAAAATCACAAAATGTATTATATTTATCGATAGATTGCTGCTCACATTCTTTCATATTCACTTTAAAGAAATTTATATAAGTCCTTATTAGAAAACTAGTAAGAGGATGATGCGTTCTTGTGATTATATATGTGAACCTAGAAAATAAATGATGTGGAATTATAAATAACCAGTATGCTTTTAATGCTTCTCTAATATCTTTTATCATTTATTTTAAATCTCTTGCTATATCTTTATTAATTAAGTCATTAAGTATGGGAGGCGTATATATCCCCAATATCTTTGCTTCGGGTCCTATATAAAATATTGCACCTGTGTGATCATAAAAATCCATTCCATCATCACTAGAAACTTTTTTTGCATAAACCCCTGATTGTTCAATTAACTGATCAAGATTATTTTTATCCATTGACATACCTATGAAATCTTTATTAAAGTATTCAACATATTTTTTAACTACCTCAGTTTTATCTTTAGGATCTATAGATATAAAAAGTAATTGGAGTTCTTTGTTTTTATTATCATCACTTACAGATTTGAATAGTTTACTCATTTTCGCGAGTGTATCTGGGCAAAAATCTGGGCAATTGGTATATCCAAAAAAAACAAGCGTTATATGTCCTTTTAGTGATTGGTTAGTAAATGATTCGCTAGATGTGGTCTGATAGCTCTTATTGTTTTCTAAAAACAAGCTGTCAGCATTAACTCTCGTATAATGATGATTTTCTTGATCATTATCATTGATATAAATAATAGATAATATTATTATTGCCAATCCATATATAAGGTATGATTTCTTCATTATTGCTCTATTAATTCAATTTTCACTCTATTTAATATATAATATGTAGGTAAATATATGTTATTTACACTCAATTTACTAATTATTTGAAGTTCTAATTATGTCAGGCAATACTTTTGGAAAAATATTTACTCTCACAAGCTTTGGGGAGAGTCATGGAAAAGCATTAGGGTGCATTATAGATGGCTGCCCTCCAGGAATAGATTTGTCTGAAAATGATATCCAGAAAGACCTAGATAGAAGAAAACCTGGGAAATCAAAATTCACGACCCAAAGAAAAGAAAGCGATAAAGTAGAGATCCTGTCTGGAACATTCGAGGGTAAAACTACAGGAACGCCTATATGTTTGATTATCCATAATGAAGATCACAGATCTAAAGATTACGGTGAAATTAAGGATAAGTTTAGGCCTGGGCATGCTGATTTTACGTATACAAAAAAATATGGTTTTAGAGATTACAGGGGAGCTGGTCGATCATCAGCTCGCGAAACTGTTGCTAGAGTAGCTGGCGGGGCTATTGCCAAGAAAGTTTTAAAAAGTAAAATTGGATTAGAGATTTTTGGCTATGTTTCACAAATAGGTAAGCATAAACCATCTACCGTGAATCTAAGTCATATTGAAAACAATCCATTTTTTTTCCCTGACGAAAGCATGATTCCTGTGTTAGAAGATTATATTAATTCAATTCGTAAATCTGGAGATTCTATTGGAGCAGAAGTTACTGTCAAAGCAGTCAACGTGCCCATAGGTTTAGGTAATCCTGTGTTCGATAAATTAGATGCATTGATAGCATATGCGATGATGTCTATTAATGCTGTTAAAGGAGTCGAGATTGGAGCAGGTTTTGATGCAGTGAACCAAAAAGGTTCTGAGTGCAGAGATGAGATTTTACCGGATGGTTTTATGTCAAATAATTCTGGAGGAACATTAGGTGGTATTTCTTCTGGACAAGATATAATTGTTAAAATGGCACTAAAACCTACATCTAGTATTCTTATACCAGGCGCTACAGTTACCAAAGACAATAAGGAAACAAGTATTGTTACTAAAGGTAGGCATGACCCATGTGTTGGTATTAGAGCTACACCGATAGCCGAAGCAATGCTAGCATTAGTATTGTGTGATTTATACCTTAGAGACAAGGCTCAAAACTCTAATTAATATATTAGTGCTTACTTAAATATTATGAAAAAAACTCTTTATGATAAAATATGGGATGAACACTTGGTTCATGAGAATGAAGATGGCTCATCTCTGATTTATATTGATAGACATTTGGTTCATGAAGTCACTTCTCCTCAAGCTTTTGATGGATTAGATATACAAAAAAGAGATATTTGGAATAATAATTCTATCTATGCTGTATCAGATCATAATGTTCCGACTCAAAATAGGGCATCTGGCATAGATGATGAAATATCAAAACTTCAAGTTGATACTTTGATAGATAATTGTAAAAAACATAAAATTAGTTATTTTGATTTAAATAATATCAATCAAGGAATTGTTCATGTTATAGGCCCAGAACTTGCTATCACTCAACCTGGAATGACTTTGGTTTGTGGTGATTCTCATACTTCAACACATGGTGCACTTGCATCCCTTGCTTTTGGGATTGGTACTAGCGATGTGGAACATGTGTTAGCTACGCAATGTATAAACATAAATAAAGAGAAAAACTTTAGAATTAATATTACTAATAACCTTAGCAGCCATGTTTCATCAAAAGATTTAATATTACATATTATAAAAATAATTGGGACATCTGGAGGGACTGGTTATACAATTGAATTCACTGGTGACTGTATAGAAAATATGAGTATAGAAAGCAGAATGACTATCTGTAATATGAGTATAGAAGCTGGAGCTAAATCCGGACTTGTTGCTTTTGATTCTAAGACTCATGACTATATGTTGAATAAGAAATACTCTCCTAATAAAAAATACTTGAATGACGCTATTAAATATTGGGAAAACCTAGTTAGTGATTCTGATGCGGTTTTTGACAAAACATTATCCTTTGATGCAACCGATGTTTTACCACAAGTAACTTGGGGAACATCCCCTGAAATGACAACTGATATCAATGGAAAAGTTCCTAACCCTGATGATGAGAATGATTCTAGTAAAAAACAATATATGCAAAGAGCTCTTGATTATATGGGGTTAAAGGCAAATCAAGACATCAACTCTATAATGCTTGATAAAATATTTATAGGTTCATGTACTAATTCTAGGATTGAAGATTTAAGGCAAGCTGCAAAAATAGTAGAAGGCTATAAGGTTTCTGATAAAATTAAACAAGCAATTGTTGTACCCGGATCGGGTCATGTAAAAGCTGCGGCTGAAAAAGAAGGTCTTGATAAAATTTTTGTTAAATCTGGATTTGAATGGAGAGAACCTGGATGTTCAATGTGTCTAGGAATGAATAACGATAGTTTATTACCATATGAAAGATGTGCTTCAACATCTAATAGAAATTTTGAAGGGAGACAGGGAGATAAGGGTAGAACACATTTAGTTAGTCCATCTATGGCAGCCCTGGCAGCCATAAAAGGACACTTTAGCAACGTGATAGATTTTGTGAATGAAAAATAAAATTATTGAAGGACAGGTTATTCCATTTGATCAATCTAATATTGATACTGATGCTATAATTCCAAAACAGTATTTAAAATCAATAAAAAAATCTGGCTTTGGCCCATTTCTATTTGATTCTCTGAGATATACGGATCCTGGTGATTTGAGCACAACTAAGAAGAGAAATATAAATTCTAATTTTGTTCTAAATATAGAGCCATATTCTAGCGGCAATATTATATTGGCTAATGATAATTTCGGATGTGGATCTTCCCGAGAACATGCTGTATGGGCACTCAAAGATTATGGAATTGAAGCTATAATATCCACTTCCTTTGCCGATATATTTTATAGAAATAGTTTCAAGAATGGTTTATTACTGATTTCTGTCAATAAAGATGAACTAGAGAATATATTCAGTGAAATATCTGAATCTCCTAAATATAATTTGACAATTAACATTCAAAATCAGACAATTACAACCCCTAGTGGTCAAGCATATTCATTTACTATATCTGATTCTGATAAAGAGAGAATTATTCTTGAATATGATGATATTGAGTTGTCTTTAAGACATAAAGATAAAGTTAAAAACTATGAAGACAATATGAAACTATTAAAACCATGGATTTTTGAGAAGAATAATGACTAAGAAGAATATTTTATTATTACCTGGCGATGGAGTAGGACCTGAAATTATGGCCGAAGCTATCAAAGTTATTGATATATTTAATGAAGTAAACTTATGTGACGTTTCATATGATTATGCTGATATTGGAGGTGTTGCTATTGACAATTATGGAAATCCATATCCTGATGAAACATCTATTAAAGCAAGAAAAGCTGATTGTATTTTACTAGGAGCTGTTGGTACAAAGAAGCATGAAAATAATGATAATAAACTTAAACCTGAGTCTGGGCTATTAGCATTAAGAAAGTCATTAGATCTTTATATTAATGTTCGTCCTGTATTTTTATTCGAAGCACTTCTTGAAAGCTCAACTATTAAACCTGAGATAATAAAAAATCTTGATATTGTAATCATAAGAGAATTGATAGGTGGAGTTTATTTCGGTGAACCAAGAGGTTTTAAAGATGGTACAAACAGAGCTGGATTTAATACAATGATTTATTCTGAAAAGGAAGTTTCTCGAATTTCTAAGTATGCTTTTAACTTATCGAAGAAAAGGTTATCGAGAGTAACATCAGTTGATAAAGCTAATGTATTAGAAGCTTCTCAAGTATGGAGAGAAACTGTAAGTAAATTACATGCAGCTGACTATCCAGAGATCGAGCTTGATCATATGTATGTGGATAATGCTGCTATGCAATTAATAAAAAATCCTAAACAATTTGATGTTTTATTAACTGAAAATTTATTTGGAGATATACTCTCTGATGAAGCATCTATGTTGACTGGATCAATAGGCATGCTGCCATCTGCATCATTATCTGATATAAATGGTGTGTATGAGCCTATTCATGGGTCTGCACCTGATATAGCTGGGCAGGGTATAGTAAACCCTATTGCAATGATATTATCTGTTGCAATGATGTTTGAATATTCATTAAATAATATTGGGATATCTAATATTATTAAAACTGCTATAGAAAATGTACTTAGGAATGGAATATTTACCAAGGATATAAGTCATAAAAAAGATTTTGTGAGTACATCAGCAATGGGTGATGCAATAATTAAGGAAATTAAAAAAGATGTTTAAAATTAAAGATAAATACAATATTGCTATTATTGGTGCTACTGGCATAGTAGGCGAGTCTTTGCTTGATATAATCTCAACGAGAAAATTTCCTATCAATAAAGTGATTGCAGTAGCTAGTAAAAGATCTGAAGGTAGCAAAGTTAAATTTGGTGATAATTTATTAGATGTTATTGCAATAGATAATTATGACTTTAAAAATATAGATATAGCTTTCTTCTCTGCTGGGAGTAGCGTATCCAAAGAATATGCTCCTATCGCTGCTAAGGCTGGCGCAATAATTATTGATAATACTTCTGAGTTTAGGTATATCGATGATATCCCCCTGATTGTTCCAGAGGTCAATGCTATTGATATTGCTCAATATGAAAAAACCAATATTATTGCAAACCCTAATTGTTCAACCATTCAAATGTTAGTAGCACTAAAACCTATTCATGATAGATATAAAATCTTGAGTATTAATGTATGTACTTATCAAGCTGTATCCGGATCAGGTAAAAAAGGTGTGGATGAATTATTAGCACAATCTCATTCATATATGAACCAGCAAGAAGTCAAACCTTCTGTTTACCCAAAACAAATTGCATTTAATGTTATTCCATTTGTTGATAGTTTTTGTGAAAATGGTTACACAAAAGAAGAAATGAAAATGGTATGGGAGACTCAAAAAATTCTTGATAAGAATATTAAGGTTAATGCAACTGCTGTTAGGGTGCCTGTTTTGATTGGTCACTCTGAGTCAGTAACAATAGAAACACAGTCTCCTGTAGATATTAAAGAAATCATGTCTGATTTTGAAAATAATGATGGAATAGAATTAATTGATAAGCCTGATAGCAATGAATATCCAACTGCCTTTCTAAATGGTCATGGAACCGATAAAGTTTATGTTGGACGTGTTAGAAAATCACTAGATAGTGATAATATTTTGAATATTTGGGTTGTAGCTGATAATGTTAGAAAAGGCGCTGCACTTAATAGTGTACAAATAGCTGAGCAACTTATAAAAGGTGAAAGATGAAAAAATTTATTGGGTTTATCGTAATTATTTTACTTTTTGCTTTTGCACCTCTCCAACATATATGGCCGATTGATTATTCTTCTAAAGCAGCTAATATATTGATTTTTTTAGGTAATCTTCAGGTTATTATTTTAACTAACTTAACTAATTTAGTTTCTATTTTATTACCTATGGTGTCGAGCCTATTGAATATTATAGGTGTATTAGTATCACAAGTAATTCAAATATTAATATCTTTGCCTTATGATAATATTAATCCATGGTATGTGTTAATAAGTTTATTCATCACTGCGTATTTCTTTGAGAAATTTAGAGTAATTAATAATGAAATATCTAAATTAAACAAAATAATTTTAAAACAGTCGGGTTCAAGTAATAGTGTTGTTGAAAACCCTTATGTTGATAATTCAGATGAAATCACTAAATTAAATAGTAAAGCTGACTCTATAATGAAACTGCTTATAGAAATAAATAATGCTGCCGATATATTTAAATCTACAGGCTCAAGATCGAAGAAAATAAGAAGAGAAATACTTCCTGAACCTGTAATCGATAATAGCAAAGAAGTAATTAGCTTCTCTAATTTGGATAAATCGGATAATAACATTTCACAAGATATTCGGGATGAGAATCGCGCCAAGGATGAAGAGCAACTAATGAGATTAAGAAAAGATATTAAGTCTTTAGAACAAAAAGAAAAAGAATCTGACAAAAGTGAAGCTACTGATGAGGTTTCACAAGATATTCGGGATGAGAATCGCGCCAAGGATGAAGAGCAATTAATGAGATTAAGAAAAGATCTTAAGTCTTTAGAACAAAAAGAATCTGACAAAAGTGAAGCTACTGATGAGGTTTCACAAGATATTCGGGATGAGAATCGCGCCAAGGATGAAGAGCAATTAATGAGATTAAGAAAAGACAAGGAATCCGACAAAAATGATGCTGTTGATGAAATTATGGATGATGATAATATTTCACAAATCGATTTAGCAAGAGCCTTAATTGCTAGTAATGAAATTGATGATGCCAAAAAAATCTTAAAAATTATTGTTGAAACAGGTTTAGAAGATGACAAGCATGAAGCTAGACTTCTCTTTATGCAGATAAAATAATGAGAATTGCTTTATCTGTAGAGTATAATGGTTCCAACTACTTTGGTTGGCAAAAACAAAAAATTCATAAAGAAAAAACAATTCAATATCATATTGATCATGCAATATCCAAAATTGCAAATGAAGAGATACATACAATATGTGCTGGAAGAACTGATACTGGTGTCCATGCTTTTTCTCAAATGATTCATTTTGATACAACAAAGAGAAGACTAGATTATAAGTGGATTAATGGCATAAACTCAAACTTGCCTAACGATGTGATTACTAAAAAAATATATCATGTAGATGATGATTTCCATGCGCGATATAGTGCCAGATCAAGGACTTATCGTTACATTATCTTAAATCAAAAATATCCATCAACTTCTTTGTCTTCAAATGTTTTACATTTAAGTGATAACATAAGTATCTCAAAAATTAGATCTACTTTTAAATATATAAGAGGAGAAAAAGACTTTAGCTGTTTTAGATCATCAGGATGTTCATCTAAAAGCCCAATAAAAGATATTAAATCAATATCCATCAATAGTTATAAAAATTTTATTTATATTGATATTACAGCCAATAGTTTTTTGTATCATATGGTTAGAAATATTATTGGCGCTCTTATTGATATCGGTATATCTAAATATGAACCTAAACATATTAAGTATTTAATCAATTCTCATGATAGAAAAAAATGCAGTAAGATGGTTTTGCCCAATGGTTTATATTTAAAAAATATCAGTTATGATAAGAAATATAATATTATTTCCGATGACACATTTCCATTCTTTGAATGAACCCTCTATTACTTACTCCTTAATATAAATACATGTTAATATATATTGATGAAAAAGACTCTCATAAAAATATGTGGTATGACAAATACTGATGATATCAAATGCGCAAATGATATGAGCGAGATTGACTATGTTGGTATGATATTCGCAGAAAAGAGCCCTAGATGTATAAATATTGATATTGCGGAAAAACTCATTACTGCATGTGATAATAAAAAAGTTGTTGCAGTATTTATGAATCAAGAAAAAGATTATATCACTAATGTAATCAATAATCTTAATCTTGATATTTTACAATTCCATGGCAATGAGTCACTAGAGTTTTGTAATCAGTTTGAGAGACCTTTTATTAAAACTTTCCATGTCAAAAATGACTCACTAAATATTCAAGCAGAATTTATCAAGTATGCGCATGCAATATTGCTCGATACTTCGATAAATGATTTAGATGGTGGAACTGGAAGAACATTTGACTGGGAGATTATTAATAATAAATTAATAGATGATGTCTCTTTATCTTTACCATACTTCATTGCAGGAGGGCTCAACTCTTCAAATATAAAAGATTTGATACTGAAATATAATCCTCCTGGTATTGATGTTAGTAGCGGACTTGAATCAGATATTGGAAAAAAAGACCATCTGTTGATGAAAAAATTTATAGAAAATGTAAGAATATCTCAATTAGAATATTATGAAAAAAATTAATTATAAATCATTTCCAGATAAAGAAGGTCACTTTGCTAAATTTGGCGGAAAATATGTATCTGAAACATTAATGTATCCACTTAATGAACTTTATAAGGCTTATATTAAAATTGCCAAATCTACTTCATTTAAAAAAGAGTTACTGGGTGAATTAAAAAATTATGTAGGCAGACCCACGCCTATTTATCATGCCTCTAGAATTAGCAAAGAACTTGGAAGTTGTAATGTTTATCTCAAGAGAGAAGACTTAAATCATACAGGAGCTCATAAAATTAATAATGCCATGGGTCAAGCTATGCTCGCTAAAGCTATGGGGAAGACACGTATAATTGCTGAAACTGGTGCTGGACAACATGGCGTTGCGACTGCTACTGCTTGCGCTCGTTATAATTTAAAATGTGTAGTATATATGGGCAGTGATGATATCCAGAGACAAAAGGTAAATGTATATCGTATGAAACTTTTAGGTGCTGAAGTTATAGCGGTGGACTCTGGTTCTAAAACTCTAAAAGATGCTTTAAATGAGGCATTACGGGATTGGGTTACAAATGTTGATGATACTCATTATATAATTGGATCTGTAGCTGGACCACATCCTTATCCGATGATAGTAAGAGACTTTCAATCTATTATTGGCCGAGAATCTAAACAGCAAATGAAGAAGATCAATAAAAAAGCACACATCCTGGTAGCATGTGTAGGCGGAGGTTCTAATGCAATAGGGCTCTTCCACCCATATCTCGAAGATGACGTTGAAATTATTGGTGTGGAGGCTGGCGGATATGGTCTGAACACAGGGAAACATGCTGCTCCTCTCAATAAAGGAAAGCCTGGAATTTTACATGGCAATCGTACTTATATTATGGAAGATGAAAATGGACAGATAAAATCTACCCATTCAATTTCAGCTGGTTTAGATTATCCTGGTGTTGGACCAGAACACTCATGGCTCAAAGATAATAAAAGAGTTAAATATGTAACAGTGACTGATAAAGAAGCACTAAATGCTTTTTATTATTTAACTGAAAAAGAGGGCATTATACCTGCTCTGGAAACTGCCCATGCACTAGCTTATGCATTTAAGCTTGCTAAAACTAGGTCAAAAAAGAATATATTGATAAATTTATCAGGTAGAGGAGATAAAGATATTGATACGATAGCATCACTTCAAGGAATGAAAGTGTGAATAGAGTTGGTAAAATATTTTCTCTTCAGAAAAAAAATAACAGGCCAGCCTTTATAACATATTTAGTATGCGGTGATCCTGATATAACCACAACATTAAAGATTATGAATTTGATGGTGGATTCTGGCGTAGATATTATAGAGTTAGGTGTCCCATTTACTGATCCAATTGCTGATGGACCTGTAATACAAAAAGGTGTAGAAAGAGCTTTAAAAAACAATATTTCACTAAAGAGTGTTTTAAAAGTTGTAGAGTCATTTAGAAAAGAAAATCAGAAGACGCCTATTATCTTAATGGGTTATATGAATCCAATTGAAAGAATGGGTTATTCTAAATTCTCAAAACAAGCTAAAGCCAAGGGAGTTGACGGAGTCCTCCTTGTAGATTCTCCTCCTGAAGAGTCAGAGGATATTAATAAAATACTGATACGAAATAATTTATGTCAGATATTTCTAGCATCACCTACAACTGAAGATAAAAGGTTAATGTCAATAATTAAATTTTCCAGCGGCTATCTCTATTATGTTTCATTGAAAGGTATAACAGGCTCATCTATTACAAATTTTAATCCAATCAAAAATAATGTTAACCGTATTAGAAAGCTATCGAATAACAGTATTCCAGTTACCGTAGGCTTTGGTATAAAAAATGCAATAGCAGCCAAAAATATTGGAAAATTTTCTGATGGTATAATTATAGGTAGTTCTATAGTAGAATTAATTGAGAAACATGTGAATGATAAAGTTATAATGTATAAAAAAATTAAGTCATTTTTAGATAATATCAGTAAAAGTATAGGTGAAAAATGAGTTGGCTAGATAAAATATTACCTTCAAGAATAAGAGCGGAGAAGGAAGGCAAAGGATCTGTTCCTGAAGGGCTATGGCATAAATGTCCTAATTGTGATGCAGTAATTTATAGAGCTGAATTTGAAAAAAATCTCAATGTATGTCCAAAATGTAATCATCATGGCAGAATATCAGCCCGTAAAAGAGCTGACTTAATCTTAGACAGCGATGATAGAATGGAACTATTCCCTGATATTATGCCTGTGGATATGCTTAACTTTAAGGATAAAGAGAAATATAAAGATAAATTATCAACTACCCAGAAAAGAACTGGCGAAAAAGATGCAATGTTAGTCTTTAAAGGTAAAATTAATAAGATACCAGCAGTCCTATGCATATTTGAATATTCCTTCTTTGGTGGGTCTATGGGATCCGTTGTTGGGGAAAAATTCGCTTTAGCTGTTAAAAAATGTATTGAAGAAAAAAAACCTCTAATTTGTTTTTCAGCAAGTGGAGGAGCTAGAATGCAAGAATCATTATTTTCTCTATTCCAAATGGCTAAAACAAGTGCTGCTCTTAATGACTTATCTCACCATGGCTTACCATATATTTCAGTATTAACAGACCCGACAATGGGTGGAGTTTCTGCAAGTCTGGCTATGCTAGGTGATATTAACGTGGGTGAGCCAAATGCCCTCATTGGTTTTGCTGGCCCCAGAGTAATTGAACAAACAGTTGGAGAAAAACTCCCAGAAGGATTTCAACGAAGTGAGTTTCTACAAGATCATGGTGCAATAGATTTTATATTAGATAGAAATAATCAAAAAGCTGGATTGGCTGAAATAATTTCATCCCTGATGAGTAACTATAATAGTGAAAAAATATCCAAGTAATTTACAGGAATGGCTTGATTGGCAACAAACCCTCCATCCACAAAACATAGACTTCAAACTAGAACGTATCAAATCAGTATATGAAAAGCTAAATATTAAAAGCATTGCTGACAAAGTTATTATTGTTGCTGGGACAAATGGAAAAGGTTCTACTGTAGCAATATTAGAGAGTATTCTCTATGAAAACAATTTATCTGTCGGAACTTTTACCTCACCTCATATTAAACGTTATAATGAAAGAATAAAAATAAATAAAGAAGAAGTATCATCTGATGATTTAATTAAATCATTTAAAATTATTGATAAATTAAGAGATGAAACAACTTTAACTTATTTTGAGTTTGCAACATTGACAGCGTTTTATTTATTCAGTAAAAGAAAATTAGATTATGCGGTTTTAGAGGTAGGCCTAGGTGGCCGGCTTGATGCTACGAATATTATTGACTCAAACTTATCAATAATCACATCTATAGGAATTGATCATACTGAATTTTTAGGAACTACAATTGATAGTATTGCATTAGAAAAAGCTGGTGTGATGAGACCATTTTCTCCATGTATATATGCAGATCATGAGCCACCTGCAGTATTATTAAGTTATGCTAAAAAAAATGGGTCTAACTTTTTATATAATCAAAATGATTTTTTCACAAAAATACAAAATGATTCATGGACATGGAAAAGTTACTCAGGTAATGAGTTAGTCTTACCTCTACTCCCACTGATAGGGGACTTTCAATATAATCATGCAGCAGCTGCATTACAAGCTTTAGAAATCACTGAGCCATCTATAATTAATGATACAGAGTCATTAAAAAAGGGTATTGAAAATATTGCGCTGATAGGCAGATATCAAAAAATAACATCTTCACCTGAAATTATTATAGATGTTGCACATAATGCAGATTCTGCAGAAAAGTTAATGGATAATATTGGCAGGGAAGAAAAAAAGAATACTTATGCCGTAGTTGGAATATTAAAAGATAAAGACGTGTATAGTCTAATCAAGCCGATGGCGAACAGTGTTGATAGATGGTTTTGTGGTACAATAAATAGTGAGAGAGGAATGAATGCAGTAGAAATTAAATCTCGAATGTCTAGTATCATTAATGATGATGAGGTTCTAACTTTTGATAGTATTTATCATGCATGCGCTGAAGCTCTAAAATCTTTAGGTAAAGATGACCGTCTTATTGTATATGGTTCGTTCTACACTGTTTCTGAATTTTTAGATTATTATGAGTCGATCGATAAAAATAGAGGAATCATGTAATGAAATATAAAAATATATACCTAATTTTTTCCTTATTATTCGTGCCAATATATATTTTCCATGCGCCAATTATTAGCTATATTCATAATTTTGACAAAATTACTTATTCTTTGACAATGCCTGAAAACAACTTAGAAACTGATTCAGCAGATATTACAAATTTTAAAGATCTAAATATTTCTAATGATATACCTTTGCGGAAGGTAATTTCTGAATCTTGGATTATATCGTTCCCAGAGATTAACTCTGAAAAGCTAGTTAGTAATTTTAAAAATGATCTGAAAAAAATCGGGATAACTTCTGTTATTAAATTAAACTCTTCAGCTCAAACTAAAGTAGTATCGATAGGACCATTTGTTGATAAAGATATTGCTGAAAGCATAGCGCTTAAAATTAATAAATCCCTGGGTTACTCTGGTGGTGTTAAGAGATTAAATAATTAATGTCAACTCTGGATATTGGAATCATACTATTTGTAATCTTCTGGGGGGTTAGAGGTTTCTTCAAAGGGTTTGCATCTGAAATTATTTCTTTATTAGTATGGGTTTCTGCGTTTTACTTATCAATTAAATATTTTCATATCCCATCAGGAATGATTAATGATTATATTTCATCAGCACAGGTTTCTTCCATAATTACAGTCATTTCTATATTCGTTATAACTTTCTTGATTGCAGCTATTCTAGGTTTTATATCCTCCAAACTTATTAATTTTATTGGATTATATAATTATAATAAGATACTCGGATTACTTTTTGGCTCAATCAAAGGTTTGGTATTTTTGTCATTTTTTACATATATCATCTATCAAACAGACTCACAAAACTATTATATGCTCAAAGAATCAGAGTTTATGCCAATTTTTAAGGATTTTTTAGATAAATATACGCAAAGAGGCAATTCACTCTTTGATAGTTTGGAATTAAAAATATAAGATATAGCATATGTGCGGAATAGTTGCGGTTTATGGGACAAATAATGTAGTTCGCGATATTTATGAATCGTTAACTGTGCTGCAACATCGTGGTCAAGATGCATCAGGAATTCTTACGAATCATGAAGGCAAAATTCTTCTTAGAAAATCTCTGGGATTAGTGAGGGATGGGTTTGATGCTCGTCATATATCACGCTTAAAAGGTAAGCTAGGAATTGGGCATGTTAGATACCCTACTGCAGGCCAAGCTGACAGCTCATCAGAAGCTCAGCCTTTTTATGTAAATTCACCATATGGAATAGGACTTGCGCATAATGGGAATTTAATAAATTCTGCAGAATTAAAAAGTAACCTTTTTTCTGAAGATTTGAGACATATTAACACTAAATCAGACTCTGAAATTTTATTAAATATTTTTGCTCATGAGTTGCATTTGCATAGTAAAGAGTCCTTTACTCCAGATGATGTATTTTATGCAGTAGCTGGCGTTCATCGCAGAGTAAAAGGTGCTTATGCTGTTGTTACGTTAATATCTGATAGAGGCATAGTTGCATTTCGCGACCCAATGGGTATCAGACCATTGTGTTTTGGTACTAGAGAAATAGATGGAAAAACTGAGACAATGATTGCCTCAGAATCTGTGGCCCTTGATAGCGCAGGTTTTAAGCTAGAACGAGATATTCTACCTGGTGAAGCAGTTTTCGTTGATATTGACGGTAACATTCATTCACGATTATGCACAGAAAATACTGGGCATACACCATGTATATTTGAGTATGTTTATTTCGCCAGACCAGATTCAATTATTGATGGTATTTCTGTTTATACAGCTAGAATGAAAATGGGGCAAAACCTTGCTAAAAAAATTATTAGAACATGGAAAGATCATGATATTGATGTTGTTATGCCAATACCTGACACTAGTCGAATATCTGCATTAGAACTATCTGTATCACTTAAAGTCCCATTCAGGGAAGGTTTTATAAAAAATAGATATATTGGCCGTACATTCATTATGCCTGAGCAGTCTCAGAGAGCTAAATCTGTAAAAAGAAAATTAAATGCTATAGCTTCTGAGTTCAAAGGTAAGAATGTACTTTTAGTAGATGATTCTATAGTACGTGGCACTACATCAAAACAAATTATTGATATGGCTAGAGAAGCTGGGGCAAAAAAAGTTTATATGGCCTCCGCTGCGCCAGCAGTTAAACATCCTAATGTATATGGTATTGATATGCCAGCTAGTAATGAATTTGCTGCCGATGGAAGGACAGAAAAAGAAATATCAAGTTTAATTGGAGCTGATAGACTTGTCTATCAAGATCTCTCTGATTTAGTTAAATCAGTTAAAGATTCAGGGTCATCTATAAAAAATTTTGATTCATCTTGTTTTGATGGCAAATATGTTACAGATGATGTAACTGAAGAATACCTAAAAGAACTTGATGACCTGCGCAATGATGCTGCAAAAAACAAGAACCCTTCAGATTCACATGATGATGTTATGGTGTATTAGATAATGTCAGATACTGAGCTTTTAATAACAAAAGCAGTAGGCAAGATATTTACCGAAAGATTTCCTTCAATAAATTCAGAAAAATATATCTTAGTATTACCATCTAAACAAATGCTTTTTCTAATCACAAGTAGTAGCATTG
Source organism: Gammaproteobacteria bacterium (assembly GCA_018667355.1). Classification (GTDB taxonomy): domain Bacteria; phylum Pseudomonadota; class Gammaproteobacteria. The sequence goes on from JABIVC010000003.1 coordinate 17,168, forward strand.
CCTCATCATACCCTATATCTACATCAAAGTTTGGACTTGGAAATCAAAATGATTCATTTAAAACTCCATTAGGTCTTCATTACATTTCAGACAAGATTGGAAACGATGCACCAAAGATGACTATATTTAGAGGAAGAAAGACTTTAAAAGGTGAACTTACGTTATCTGATTTAGATCTTCCTGAAAATAAAGAAATCCGTAATAAGCACTTTTTGTCTCATGAAGATGTAATCACTTCAAGAATATTATGGCTAAAAGGCCATGAAGAAGGGATTAATAAAGGTAAAAATATTGATAGTTATTCACGATATATTTATATACACGGAACAGCTCATGAAGATAAAATTGGTACACCAGCTTCACATGGGTGCGTCAGAATGAATAATGATGATGTCATTGAGTTATTTAATAATACATTTATTGGTATGCCTGTCCTCATATCGGATTTAACAGATTAATATTACAAACAATCGTGGTGAAATTATTATGACTGAAATATTAATAAAAGATCTGAAAAACATAATATCTGATCTTATAAATACTCCTATATTGATTGATAAGTTAGATGAATTAAGAATACAATATGCAGAAATAACTGAGAAATTAGAAAATATAGATATAAATAAAGATAGCAGTCTTTTTGAAACCTTAAAAGATCAAAGGCTTAAACTAGAAAATCCTCTAAAAAATTTCATAAACTATAAAAATACAATCATATTAATAAAAGAATGCAAAGATACTATCTCAAAAAGCAAAAATAATGAAATTACAACTATTGCAAAAAAAAAATTAAAGGAGAGCTTACGCCTAAAAACAATATTAGAAGAAAGTTTAATAAGGTTATAAAGCCAATATTTTAATTAAATCTATAGGGTTTGTTATATTTATATCTGCATTCCATGACAGGATATCTTTTTCGGGTCCCACAAAACCAAAGTCTGCAGCTACTGTCAACATACCTGCATTTTTACCTGCTAAAATATCTCTCTCGTCATCTCCTATATAGACAGTATTTTCAGCAGTCACCTCTGCCATATCAATAGCTTTTAATAAACCTTCTGGATTAGGCTTAGTTTCTTTAAGCATATCACCAGTAACTAGATATTTCACATCTCTAGCAATAGTCAAACCTTCAAGTATTTTATTAACATATTTTGAATGTTTATTTGTTACAATTCCCCACTTAATATTATTCTTTTTTATATATCCTAATAATTTTGAGATACCATCTACCATCTTTGTATGAACGAAGGTATTGATTGAGTACTCTTGCAAAAAATCAGCTCTTATGGATGATGAGTCTATCGGTCTCCCATTAACTTTTGAAGCATAGTCTATAATACCAACTGCACCTTTAGAAATATGAAGCTTCAATTCATTACAACATACATTTATAAATTTTTTTTCTGTCAAGATAGTATTTAATGCATCACACATATCTTTGGAGGTATCTGCGAATGTTCCATCTAAGTCAAATAATATACATTCTATATCTTTGTTCATTTTTTTGTGGAGGTCATGAAATAATTGATTTTAGTCATACTTGATAACGAAAAGGTATGATCTATAGGGTTTAGTTTGACACCAGATACATCATCAATTTTAAATCCAGCAAGCTCCAGTAATAGCGCTAACTCTGATGGTTTAATAAACTTTTCATATTGATGTGTACCTTGTGGGACAATTTTTAAAAAATATTCTGCAATAACTTTAGCAAAAGCGAAGGAGACAATATTCCTATTAATCGTTGAGAAGAATAATGTTGAATTCTTTTTTGTAACTTCAGAAATACTATGAATTAGCTTTTCCTGATCAGGGACATGCTCGATAAGCTCAAAACATATAACTACATCAAATTTTTTTTTATTTTTCTCAATATAAGATTCTAGGGTAGAGCATATATATTCGATATTTAGATTACTTTCTTTAGCATGTTGCTTAGCTATGTTGATAGTTTTTTCTGACGCATCTAATCCTGTTATTTTAGCGCCTTTTTTTGATAACTCTTCAGCAAGTAGTCCTCCACCACAACCTATATCTAGAATACGAAGACCTTTAATATTGATAGTATTCTGAATATAGTCAACTCTTATTGGTGTCAGGTTATGTATTAGTTTGTATGGGCCTCTTTTATTCCACCATTCATGCGCATATATATCAAAATTATCTATTTCTTTTTTATCAATATTCATAGCTCAAACCTTAGAATTAATCAACCCAGTAAATTCATCATATAACATATTTTCATTCATTGTCAGGAGCTTTTTATTTTTTAATATTTGCTTACCTGAAATCCATACATTTTCAATATTATCAGATATAAGTTCATTCTCAATAGAGTTATACAAGCTAAGTGAATTTACATCAATATCATCTACTTTTATAGAAATAATATCAGCACTATAATTAGCTTTAATTTTCCCCATATTAAAATTAAGACCTAGTGCATTTGCTCCATTATGCATTATTAGCCCCAACAATTCTTTTTTATCTAGATGATTATTTTTATCTTTATTCAATTTTGATAAAAGCCAAACTAATCTCATTTCTGTGAATAAATCTAGACTATTGTTAATCGCGCATTCTCCTGTTCCGAGCGAAACTTTGATTTTATTTTTTAAAAAATATTCTGTATTACATTTCATATTATGATTTATAATATTTGAAGTTGGTGAATGAACAACATGAACTTTATATTTTTTCATTAGATTTATATCTGATTGTATTACATGAAAAGGGTTAATTGCAGTGAATGTGCTACTCAATAAACCCATTTCTTCTAAAAACCTAATCGGCCTATGTTTATATTTCTTTTTAAATATATTTAGTTTATTTAGATCTTCATGTAAATACATCCTGACTGGGACATCTAATTCACTAATTATTTTAGAAACTTTTTCAAATCCTTTCCTTGATAACATATTAATAGAATTAAGATTTAAATATAATTTAGTAGATGGATTGTCTCTATATTCATCAAAAAAACTAATGCTCTTCTTGAAATACTCTTGTTCTTTATTCGCCCAGTTAGTTTTATAGCTCATTATAGGTAGTCCAATGTTTGCCCTTATTCCAGATTCAATAGCTGCCTTAAGTACTATGTCTGGATAAGTACTTGTATCTGTGAATGTAGTTATTCCATTTTTAATCATCTTACAAATTATAACTTTTGCTGATAAGCTTAAATACATTTTATTTTTTAAATCATCTCTATTTGTAATTGTCTTATTTTTTAAATATTTTTTTGAAAAAATATATGGTGTAGAAATATTATTATTCACTAGGCCGGGAACTATTATATGATTTTTTAGTATTAGATGACTATTTGTTGAATATTTGTTTAGTATTTCTCTTGATGGCCGAACTTCTTTTATAATATTCCCCTCAATAGCAATTGAATGATCCTCTAATAAACAATCATTTTTTGATGATAATACCCATTTTGGACTTATTATTTTATCAATATTTTGCATATTAATTATTATACTAAATTTAATATGATTTTAGAGTTAAATCTGTCAAATACCCATAATATCCATTTAAAAGCTATTCTAGCTATCTTATAAATTATGTCGTGTATACCAAAGGTTTATGATAAAATAGTTATTTAATAACGTATAAATGAATATCAGCAATATATGCCAGAAAATCAAGAAATAAGATTCGAGCAAGAAATGAGACAATCTTATCTAGATTATGCTATGAGCGTAATAGTAGGTAGGGCATTACCAGATGTTAGAGATGGTTTAAAACCTGTCCACAGAAGAGTTCTATTTTCTATGCATGAACTGAATAACGGCTGGAATAAATCTTATAAAAAATCTGCAAGAATTGTTGGTGATGTAATAGGTAAGTACCACCCTCATGGTGACTCTGCTGTTTATGACACGATAGTAAGATTAGCTCAGCCTTTCTCAATGAGACACCCGCTAATTGATGGACAAGGTAATTTTGGTTCGGTAGACGGGGACTCTCCAGCTGCTATGCGATATACCGAAGTTAGAATGTCAAAATTATCTCAAGAGTTATTACAAGATATTGATAAAAATACTGTTGATTTTTCACCTAACTATGATGGTTCTGAAAAAGAGCCCACTGTATTACCAACGCGTATACCCAACTTACTAGTTAATGGGTCTACAGGTATTGCTGTTGGTATGGCAACAAATATACCTCCACATAATCTTACTGAGGTTGTTGATGCAACAATTGCCATAATTAATAATCCATTATTATCAGATAAAAATAATATCGATGAATTAATAAAAGTGAGCGGTCTTCAAGGTCCAGACTTCCCAACATATGGTGAAATAAAAGATGATGGCGGTATCAGAAATGCACTTCTTAATGGCAGAGGTTCTTTTAAGATTAGAGCAAAGCATGTTATCGAGAAAAAAGATAATGATAGAACATCGATTGTATTTACAGAATTACCATATCAAGTGAACAAAGCTAGATTAATTGAAAATATCGCACAGCTTGTAAGAGATAAAAAAATTAATGAAATTAGTCATTTGAGAGATGAGTCAGATAGAGATGGAATGAGATTGGTTATTGAATTGAAACGTGGAGAGCAACATGAGGTTTTATTGGGAGCCTTATATAAACATACTAATGCTCAAACATCATATTCGGTGAATATGGTTTGTCTAGTTGATGGTGAACCAAAGACATTAGGTTTCACTGAAATATTAAATGAGTTCATTAAACATAGGCGAGAAGTTATAACAAAAAGAACGCTTCATGATCTTGATAAAGCCAAAAATAAAGCACACATACTTGAAGGTCTTGGAGTAGCATTAATAAATGTCGATGAGATAATCGCGTTGATTAAAAAATCAAAAAACTCGTCTGAAGCAAAGACTGCCTTGATATCAAAAAAATGGGAGCCTGGTCAATTAACTAAATATTTGGGTATCGTAGATAAGCAAACTAATGTCTTTATTAAGAGTGATTCTCAATATGGTTTGCATGGAAAATTATATAAATTATCACCAGTTCAGGCACAAGCAATACTAGATTTAAGACTTCAAAAACTAACTGGTTTAGAACAAGAAAAAATATTTACTGATTATGAATTAACAATCAATGAGATTAAAGCTTATATTAAAATTCTTACTAATATAGAAGAGCTTGATAGTGTAATGAAAAACGAGCTTGAGGATGTAAAAAAAGAATATGGTGAATCAAGAAGATCAATCGTTTCAAATGATGAGGGAGAGTTAAGAAAAGAGGATTTGATTAAGAAAGAAGATATTATAGTAGTCTTAACAAAAGCTGATTATGTTAAACGTCTCCCAGCTGCTGACTTCAAGAGTCAAAAAAGGGGCGGAAGAGGAATCAATGCAACAAAATTCAAGGATGGCGATGAGGCAAAACTGTTATGCCAAGCTCATACGCATGATATTATATTATGTTTTTCAACATTAGGAAAAGTCTATGCGATACGAGCTTTTGATATCCCTGACCCAAGTAGACAAGCTCGAGGTAGACCGATTAATAATGTATTACCACTTGAAAGTAATGAATCAATTAGCACTTTTGTTGTAGTGAACTCATTTGATGAAGATGCTTATTTATTCATGTCAACAAAAAATGGAATGATTAATAAGATTCCTATTAATTTATTTAAGAAAATACGTACTACAGGCTTGAAAGCAATTCTGCTTAAACCAGGAGATATTTTACTGGGCGCACATTATACAGATAAAGACGACCTAATCATGTTAGTTGCCGATAATGGTAAGGCAATTAAATTTTCAGAGTCTGATGTTAGAGAAAGATTCAGAGGCACATTGGGTGTAAAAGGTATTAATTTGTCGAAGAACTCAAAACTAGTTTCTATAATAAAACCTTGCGGAGGAGAGATAATCACTGTTACTGAAAATGGATATGGAAATAGAGTTTCTATTGAAAATTACAATACTCAAAAAAGAGGTGGTGTTGGAGTGATTGGCATCAAAACAAGTACCCGTAATGGAAAAGTTGTTGGTGCAGTCAATGTTGGCCCTGATGACCAAATAATTATGATTACAAACAAGGGCAAAACTATTAAGATATCTATAAATGATATGCCTATAATTGGAAGAAATACACAGGGAGTTAGATTGCAAGTTTTACAGGATGGTGAAAAGCTTGTGGCAATATCAACTGAAACAATTGTAAGCGATGAGTGAAGATTTAAAAAAAATTAGGACCCTTATAGATAAGATTGACAAACAGATTGTCAAAACTTTAAATGAGCGTGCAAAACTTGCAAAAAAAATTAAAAAAGCCAAAGCGTCGTCCCAAAAGAAAGATATATTTAGGCCGGAGAGAGAAGCTCAAATACTCAGAAAGATAGGATCAATCAATACAGGCCCACTACAATCTACGCACTTACAGTCGATATTCAGAGAGATTATATCTTCATGTCTATCGCTAGAAACAAGCTTAAAAGTAAGTTGTTTAGGACCAGAACAATCATATAGTAATCTTGCATTAACTAAGTTTTTTGGTTCATCAGTAGAGATTAAGTTTAATAATTCTATATCTGAGATTTTTGATGATGTATCCAAAAGAAATGTGGACTATGGAATTGTTCCTATTGAAAACTCAAATCAAGGTAGCATAAAAGAAACTATTGAACATCTAATCAAAGACAATAGTCGATTATGTGGAGAAGTAAATCTTGATATTAAGCATTGCTTATTATCCTCTTCTAAAAAGGTTAGCCAGATTAAGAAGGTTTATGCTCATGAACAAACTTTTTTACAATGTAATCAATGGCTCAACAAAAATATGCCAGATGTCAGAAGAATCTTCACTACCAGTAATTCAGCTGCGGTTCAAAAAGTTTCTATACTTAAAAACTCTGCTGCTATAGCCAGCAAGAATTGTTCTCCTGTTTATAAGGTTGATATCCTAAAGAACAACATACATGATAGTGCTGATAATACGACTAGGTTCATTGTCATTGGGAATGATGATATAAATATTAGTGGTTCTGACAAAACGTCAATTCTAATTTCCATCGATAATAGAGCTGGTGCATTAAATGATTTGCTTATGCCGTTGTCAAAGAATAATATTAGTATGTCAAAGATAGAATCCATACCAACAAAGATAAATAATTGGGAATATATGTTTCTATTAGACATAGATGGTCATATAGAAAATAAGACTGTAAATAAAGCACTTATGGAAATACAGAAAAAAAGTTCCTTTTATAAAAATTTAGGTTCATATCCTAAAAGTATCTGACAATGGTTAATAAAACATCATCATCAACATATCAGCCAGGTAGGAATATTAATGATATTCAGAAAACCTACGGGATAAAGAAAGTAATTAAGTTAGCTTCAAATGAAAACCCATTAGGACCGAGTAAAAAGGCAGTAATAGCAGCTAATACAATTACTAAATATTTGAATAGATACCCTGATAGCAAATCTATCAATCTCAAGAAAGCAATCCAAGAAAAAATATCTAAGAAAAATATTACAGAAGATAATATAATTATTGGTAACGGCTCAAACGAAATATTAGAATTAGTCGCCCGGAAGTACCTTTCACAAAACTCTGAAGTTTTATTTTGCAAACATTCTTTTCTGGTATACAAGATTATCTCTAATACAATGAGCGCTAAAATCATTGAGTCAAAACCAATTTCTACTAAAGATAATAGTTTTATGGGTGTAGATTTAGACTCTATGAAATCTAAAATTACAAGTAAAACAAGAGTAATCTTCATCGCAAACCCTGGTAATCCAACCGGTGTTGCTCTACCTATTAAAGACATTGAAGTATTTATTAAAAAAATCTCTAAAAAGATAATTGTAGTTATAGATGAAGCTTATTATGAGTATTCTTCTTATTATGGTTTTAAGAGCGGTATATCCTTATTAGGAAAATATCCAAATATAATAATCACTAGGTCTTTTTCTAAAATATATGCATTAGCAGGAATACGCGTAGGTTATGGGCTAGCATCGAAAGAGATTATAAATAAATTTAATGACATTAGACAACCTTTCAATGTTAATTATATTGCTCAAAGAATGGCTAAAGAGTCTCTTTCTGATGATAAATACCTTAAGAAAAGTTTAGATCTTAATAATATTGGGATGCAGTTCTTAAAACTAGAATTTGACCAGTTAAAAATATCATATCTTAAAAGTAGTACTAATTTCATTACATTTTATTTAGGTAATAAGACGCAACAAGTGTATGAGATGTTATTGTCTGAAGGTGTGATATTGAGGTCGTTGGAGAACTATGGACTCCCGAGTTATCTGAGGGTTACTGTCGGCACAAAAGATGAAAATATCATGTTTATAAAAAAATTAAAAAAATCGTTAAAGAGAATATTATAAATGTATAATTCTATTTATATATTTGGTTTGGGCATGATGGGTGCTTCACTGGCATCATCTATCAAGCGTAAAAAACTAGCAAAAAAGATTTTTGCTTATGATACTGATGTTAGTAGTCTAAAATATGCTAAAAACAAAAAAATAATTAATAATTTTGATAGCGATGATTTCAAATACCTTAGTGAATCTGATTTTATAATTATATGTGTGCCAATGAGTGCATATAAAAAAATTTTTACAATCATCAATAAACATAAAAGTCCTAATGCTATTATTACTGACATTGGTAGCACTAAGGAGAATATAATTGCTATTGCAGAATCTACTCTATCAAATAATAGTGATTGTTTCATCGGATCACATCCTTTAACTGGCAAGGAAACAAGTAAGATAATATCATATGAAGAAAATCTTTTTGATAAGGCCGTTGTTTTAATGACACCAACCAGAAAAAAAAATAAGGCTTTAATTAATAAGGTATCTAAGTTTTGGAAATCACTCAAATGTCAAGTGAAGAGTATATCACCGCAGCTACATGATCTTGTTTTATCAGAAACAAGTCATTTGCCACATCTTGTTTCTTTCGCATTAGTAAATATTATTTTAAATACTAAATCTATAAAAAATATTAAAGATTATACGGGTGGAGGTTTCAGAGATTTTGCTAGACTTGCTCATAGTGATGGACGAATGTGGAATGATATTTGTAGAACTAATGAAAAAAATATTATTTCTTCAATTAACTTACTAATAAAGGAATTAGGCTCGATTAAAAAAATAATTAAAAATAATGATAATTCTCTGCATCAATATCTTAACGGAATTAAAACTAAGTTAGATAAGAAATGACAAAAAATTCTAATCTAATAATTAATAGCTCCAATAAACTAGAAGGGTCAATAACCATTCCTGGTGATAAATCGATAACACATAGAGCAATTATGCTGGGGGCATTATCTGATGGCAAAGTTATGATATCTAATAGCCTCTTATCAGATGATTGTATGTGCACCCTCGCTGCGTTTAAACAATTTGGGATTAATATTCAAATTAGTGGGGATACAATTACTATAATAGGTGAGGGCTTAAATGGCCTTTCAAAGCCAGAATATCAAATTGATGCTGGTAACTCAGGTACGTTAGCAAGACTGATATCTGGTATACTCTCAACACAATCCTTTCATAGTTCTATAACTGGAGATAAATCATTGGTTACTAGACCCATGGATAGAATTATAAAGCCGCTTGAATCTTTTGGTGCCATGGTTGAATCAAAAAATGGGATGCTTCCAATTAAATTCTCACCATCATCTTCTATGAAATCTATTCGATATCATAGCAAGATACCTAGTGCCCAAGTCAAGTCATCATTAATTTTAGCTGCACTTGGAATACATGGAGAATCAATTATCAGTGAAGACATTCATACTAGGGATCATACAGAAAGACTTTTGTCATATTTGGACTACCCTATTACCATAGATGATAAAACTATAACTATTCAAGGTTGTAAAAAAATAATATCAAAAGATATTATAGTCCCAGCTGATATCTCGTCTGCTGCATTTTTGATAGTAGCGGCTTTAATAAAAAAAGATTCTAATATCTTATTAGAAAAAATTGGAGTCAACCCATTACGAACTGGAATTATTGATGTTTTATTAAAAATGGGAGCCAACATAAAACTTATTAATCATCGAGTTATTTGTAATGAACCTGTTGCAGATATTAAAGTAAAGTATTCAAAATTAAACCCAGTCAGTATTTCTGGTAAAATAATCTCACGTTTGATTGATGAGTTACCTATCTTATTTATTGCATGCGCGACTTGCAATGGCCTATCATTTATAGATGATATAAAAGAACTCAGATATAAAGAAAGTGATAGGATAAAGACAATGGAGAGTGGTCTTAAAAAATTAGGTATAACATTAACTTCAACTGAAAACTCTTTAGAAATTAATGGCGGCCGTTTTACTGGCGGTATAATTGATAGTTATGGAGATCATAGAATCGCAATGTCATTTTTAATCGCTGGTTTAGTCTCTGATAAGCCTATAACAGTACTCAATACGAGTAATATTAATACATCTTTCCCTGGCTTCGAGGAAATCTTAAGGGACCAAAATATAGATATTTATAATATATGATTAATGTACCTATTATCACAATAGATGGATTAGCTAGTTCTGGAAAAACTACTATATCTAAATTATTATCCCATCACTTAGGATTCTATACCTTAGATAGTGGAGTTTTATATAGAGCATTTGCATATATCAAGACAATAGAGGGCGTAGATGAATATACTACAGATACTATATCTAGAATAATTAACAAAATTAACATGGTCCCCACAAAAACCCTTGGTTTTGATATTTTTTATAATAAAAATAATATTACTACGCATCTATATAATGAAGAGGTTGGATTAGCGGCATCTAATATATCAAAAAATGAAGACATTAGGGAAGGCTTATTATCAATTCAGCATGGTTCTGTCCAAATGCCAGGTTTGATAGCTAACGGTAGAGATATGGGAACAAAAGTTTTCCCTGATGCAATGTTGAAGATTTATTTTACTGCCAATATAGATGTTAGAGCAAAGAGAAGGTATGCGCAGTTAATAGAGTCTGGTTCTAGCCCAAATCTAGAAAATATAAGAAAATCATTGGAAGAAAGAGATCAAAAGGATATGAATAGAGACGTTTCGCCATTAAAAGCTGATAAAGATGCTGTAATAATTGATTCTAGTGCATTAAATATTGATACTATCCTTGATAAAATCCTTGGATTGTATAAGATATCAAGAGTTTGAATTAAATGAGGAAAATAAATTAATGGAATCCCAATCAGAATTTGAAGTATTATTTCATGACAGTATGAGTAATATTGACATGACTCCTGGTAGCATAGTTACCGCAACAGTCATAGAAATAAGAAATGACTATGTTGTCATAAATGCAGGTCTAAAATCTGAAGGTATTATCCCAAAAAGTCAATTTCTTAATGTAAAGGGTGAGCTGGAAATAGCATTAGGTGATGAAGTTGAAGTTACACTCGACATGATTGAAGATGGATATGGTGAAACTATCATGTCACGTGAAAAAGCAAAAAGAACAAAGATATGGGACGAATTAGAGAAAGTTCAGGCAAGCAAAGAAAATATAGAGGGTCGAGTTTCAGGTAAAGTTAAAGGTGGCTTCACTGTAGATCTATTAAATATAAAAGCATTTTTACCAGGCTCATTGGTTGATGTTCGTCCAACTAAAGAAACTGATTATATAGAAGGAAAGGTCTTAGAATTTAAAATTATTAAGATGGATAAAATAAGAAATAATATTGTTTTGTCTAGAAAAGCTGTTCTTATGGATCAAAACTCAAGTCCAGAAGAAATTGCAGAAAAATATACCGAAGGGAAAGTTGTAAAAGGATTTATTAAAAATCTTACAGATTATGGTGCATTTATTGATTTAGGTGGCATCGATGGTCTTTTGCATATAACAGATATTTCATGGAAAAGGATTAACCATCCAAGTGAATTATTACGAGTGGGTGATGAAATTAGTGTAGTTGTTCTAAAATATGATACTGAGAAAAATCGAGTTAGTCTTGGCATGAAACAATTGCTAGATGATCCATGGGACAAAATCCCAGAAAAACTAGAATTAAATACTGTATATAAAGGTAAAGTAGCAAATATTGCTGACTATGGTGTCTTTGTTGATCTTGGTGATAATGTTGAGGGACTAGTTAGAACATCAGAACTCAATTGGACTAATAAAAATATCAATCCAAGCAAGGTTGTTAATTTAGGTGATGAAATTGAAGTCAAGGTTATGGAAATTGACAATGAGAAGAGAAGAGTTTCATTGAGCCATAAGCAGTGTCTGGAGAACCCATGGTCTAATTTTGATGATAATAATAGTAAAGGAGACATCATCACTAGTCAAATTAAGTCAATAACTGACTTTGGTATTTTTGTTGGTTTAGATGGTGGTATAGATGGCCTAATTCATATAACAGATCTAACATCCGAGGATAAACAAGAAGAAGCTATAAGATCATACAAAAAAGGTGATGATATATCATCGATAATTCTTTCGATCGACGCTGAAAGAGAAAGAGTTTCTTTGGGTGTTAAGCAATTAGAGACAGATAAATCAGAGACTGAATAACATGGTGTTAAATAGATCAGAATTAATTTCCAAACTTTCAAATAAATTCAAATCTTTTACTACTTCTGATATTGATTACTCTGTCAAAAAAATTCTAGAGCATGTCTCAAAGTCTTTATATTCTGGCGACAGGGTTGAGATTAGAGGTTTCGGTACATTCTCGCTACATAATCATAATTCGAGAACAGCTAGAAACCCGAAAACTGGTGAACTAGTAGCTTTAGAGCAAAGAAATAGTGTTCACTTTAAACCCAGCAAAGAACTTAAGGCAAGAGTAAATAACAAGGATTAACGCTTATTTTATCTTCAATTAACTATCCTAATAGAATAGTATAATATATAACTATGTTTAGAGTTTTAATATTTCTTGTCACAGTATCTTTGTTAGCTTTGTCTGTAACGATATCTATGCTTAATCCACTGGATTTAGAAATAGATTTGTATTTTCATAAATATACCGCTCCTTTACCACTTTTCTTATTCATAAGCTTTCTGATGGGGTCTTTTTTGGCGTTACTATTCTTCTTATCTGCGTATATAAAGCATAAACATGAAGCTATGAATCTAAGAAAATCATTAAAAACCAAGGAAGATGAAATTGATAGTCTCAGAAGGAACCCGCTTAGAGATGATCACGAATGACCTACATAGTAATTGGATTAACGTTGGTAATAGTATTATCAGCTTACTTTTATCTTAAACCTAAACCAGCAGTAACAAAAAATATATTTAATGCTGAATATTATAGAGGCTTAAACTATTTATTAAATAATGAAGAAGAAAAGGCCTTTAAAATATTTGCTGCACTAATGGATGTTGACAGTTCTACTATTGAAACACATCTTGCTTTAGGTGGTTTATACAGGAAAAGAGGTGAGTTTGATAAGGCAATTTTAATTCATCAGAACTTACTTTCAAGGCCTACATTAGAAATAGAGCTAAAGAATCAAGCTTTATATGAATTAGCTAAAGATTTTTTTTCTGCAGGACTGTATGACCGTTCAGAGAGGATATTTAAAAATTTATCTGAAATTAAAAGTTATAAAAATTCATCTTTAGAGTATTTGCTTAAGATATATGAGGTATCTAAAGATTGGGAAAAGGCTATAGAGCTAGTAAAATCTATGGATAGTATAATTAATAATGAAAAAACGTCAGTACTTCTCTCGCAATATTATTGTGAAATCTCTAATAATTATAATAAGCAAAACCAAATTGAAAAATCTATAGCTATATCTAAGAAAGCACTGAAAACTAACATAGGCTGTATACGAGCAAATTATCAATTAGCTAAATATTATTCAAAGAATGATATAGGGATATCAGTACAGTATTATTATTCTATAATTCTTCTAAATAAAAAGTTCTCAAAATATGTTGTCAGTAAGATAATATCATTAGCTAAAGAGATTCAGAACACGGGTTTAATTCTAAAAACACTAATGAATATATCTAAAATCAAAGAAATACCATTTATACCAGATATATATTTTTTTATTCTTTACGAGAAAGATAAGACGGAAGCAATGAACTATATTAATTCTTTTGACAGGAAAAATGTTATTGATAATTTTATAATAACACATACTCTTGCTTCAACAGAAGAACATACTAATCTTAATGGTATAGTCCATGACTTAGTTAATTCTTATAAGAATATTTTTTCATCAAGTTATTACTTTATTTGTAATAATTGTGGATATAAGTCTAATGAGTTAAACTGGATGTGTCCTAGCTGCAATACATGGGAAACAATAGTTCCTAAATCAGCCATTGATATAATAGTGGATGGAAAGAATAGTGAATAATAAGATAATCGTTGCTTTAGATTATAGCGATATAAAACAAGCTCTCAGTTTGTCTGAAAAATTAGACCCAACATATTGTAGATTAAAGGTTGGAAAACAACTCTTCACGAAATATGGCCCAAGCATAGTAAGTGATCTTCAAAAAAATAATTTTGATATATTTTTGGATTTAAAATTTCATGATATTCCTACAACAGTCTATAAAGCATGTGTTGAAGCATATAATCTTGGCGTATGGATGCTAAATATTCATCTTTTGGGTGGTTATGAAATGGCAATTGCAGCCAAAGAAGCCAGGGATAAAGTTAACAAGGAAGCTAAAATCATCGGGGTAACTCTATTAACTAGTCATTCCAATGATAGCATGTCTCATCTTGGTATGCAGTCGAGAGATGATGTTGTTAAGGGTTTGTCAATGATTGCAAGCAAAGCAGAAATAGATGGAGTTGTATGCTCTCCTGGTGATATAAAGGCCATCAATACATTTAGTAATAACCTAGATTTTGTTACTCCTGGGATTAGACTTGATAATGAAACAGATGATCACTCCAAGTCATACAATCCTAAAAGAGCTTTAGAATTAGGAAGCTCTTACTTAGTTGTTGGTAGGCCAATAACGGAAGCTAATGATCCAATGAGCGTTATAAGTCAGATTAAATCGATGATTTGAATTCATTTTGCATTTCTTTATAATCATTCGCGTTATGAAACTTCGCACCATATATTTGTATGATTTTTGAAGCACAGTAATTTGCGAATTCCATCGACTCAAGAATATTCTTGTCTTTATATTTATGCATAAATGCTCCAAGAAACATATCACCAGCCCCCGTAAAGTCTTTAGAGTCAACTTGATGTCCATCAACTCTATGAGTTTCTTTGCCGTCATAGCATATAGCTCCTTCACATCCTAATGTTATAATATACATATCAGTCAACCCTTTAAGAAATGTTTGAGCATCATTTAGATTATTTGTTTGTGAAAAATTTAATGCTTCTTGTTCATTACAAAAAACTATATGAGCATTATTGTTAAAAAGTTTCATCATGTTATCTCTAAAAAATGAGACAATATTGGGGTCTGATAGGGTAATAACAGTTTTTGTATCATTTTGATTGGCACTTTTTATTGCTGATATTCCTACATTAAGTGTTTCTTCTGATGTAACTAAATATCCTTCGATTAATAAATAAGTAGAATCTTTAATTGACTCTATACTTATATCATTTTCATTTAATAAACTTGATGACCCTAAATAGGTATTCATTGTTCTTTCATTATCAGGCGTAATTAAAACTAGACATTCGCCACTCTTCTGGTCATTAATTTTTGGGATTACAGTGTTCACGCCAGACTGATTTAGGCAATTAATAAAATTTAGCCCAGAATCATCGTCTGATACTTTACCAGAAAAACATACATGATCGGAAAACTGAGCCATGGCATAAACTGTATTTGCTACAGACCCACCTGGTATGATTTTTTCTGGAGGCCTCATTGTTTTTAATTTCTCATGCAGGTCAAAGTGTTTATCGTATTCGTTTAGAAGCATACATCCTTTTTCAAGACCAAGATCTTCGAGGATCTGATCATTAATTTTATATTCATAATCTAGTAATGCATTGCCGATACCATATAGCTTATATTTACTCATTCCTTATATTCCTTATAATAATTAATTAGATATTGAATCTACTCCTACCCCGACTCGAACGGGGACATCCGAAGATACGAGATTTTGAATCTCGCGTGTCTACCAATTCCACCATAGGAGCAGAAAATCATTATTATATCAGAATGAAGATTATTCATTAAATATTTGTTCTTATAATATAAACAACGCGTTATAAAATTTTAAATATTAATAGTATATCTAAAATTATGATATTATGTTTTGTATGGAAACGTTGCTTATTTATTTTGTTTTAATTTCTTTATTAGTCATTATAGGTGTCTATTTTTATAAACAAATCATGCTTTCCAAGCAAATATCGCTCAAAGACACTACTCTTGAAAATATTGAAGAAAAGCTTAAAAAACATAAGTTAATCGGTGGAAGGCACAAGAGAACTAATAAGAAAAACCCTCCGATTGTTTAATTAAGAGTTTTCTTTTTTCGCTGATTGAGCTAATTTAGCCATTTCTGGGGTGTATGCTGCTCCTTGCCAGAGCATACTATAGACGATTTCTTCATTACCATTTTCACATACATCAATAACTTTTTGAAACAAGGGCTGAAATGTGTCGCTTTTATGGGAATTTTCATGATCCTCATATGATGTCCAGAATGTTATAATTAATGCTTCACGCCCCTTAAGTTCTGAGCTTAATGCTTTACCAATATTTGATCCTTCGTTGGATATTTGACCACTATTTAGAACAACCATGCCCCCAATAAATCCTGTATCCGAATGATATGTTTTAACATTTTCACACATCACTGCCACTCTTTCTTGAAGGTCGTCTAGCGTGTAGTTATCTTTGAGTATAACTCTGTTAATTGTTACTATTCCATCATGCGGGAAGTTATTTATTAAGCTCATGGTTTATTAAACCAAAGATGAGCTAAAAAATCAATATTAGAATATACTAATATATAATTTTATTGACATAAGATAGATTAAAAGTATTATTTTGCATTATTATGAACACGTTAATATCTTCATATGATTATAATTTACCTGAAAACTTGATAGCTAAAAGTCCTTTAGAGCAAAGGTCTGACTCAAAGTTGTTACATTATAATTTAAATAAATCATATTATTCAAATCAAAGATTTTCTAATTTATTAGATATTTTAAATGAAGGTGATTTATTAATAATGAATAATACTAAGGTAATACCTGCAAGAATAAATTTACATAAAGAAAGCGGTGGTAAAATTGAAATATTATTTAATAGGAAGATTAATAAAGATTCTGTTGAAGTAATATTTTCGTCTTCTAGAAAACCTTTGGTAAATTCTTATTTAATTATAAATAATAAAAGATTATTTAAAGTACTTAATATTAATAAAAACTATCTCACTTTGCTTAAAATAATTGAAGATGATATATTTTTAATTTTTAAAGAACATGGGGAAATACCTTTACCAAAGTATATAAAAAGACCTTTGCTGGACAGTGATAAGGAAAAATATCAAACTGTATATGCTGAGTGCAATGGTTCTGTGGCTGCACCAACAGCAGGATTACATTTTACCCAAGAAATGATTAATAAGATTTTAGAATTAGGTGTCACAATTAGATATCTAACTCTACATATTAGCTATAATACTTTTAAACCAATAATTGTAGAAGATTTTTTACAGCATGATATTGGAGAAGAATATATTAAGATAGACCAACAAGTATTTTCTGCTATAGAAACTGCTAAAACTAATGGGTCAAGAGTGATATCAGTAGGAACTACTGTAGCAAGATCGCTTGAGTATTGTTATACCCATAAGATTAAAAATTCATATGAAGGTCCAGTAGATATATTTATTTACCCTGATTATAAATTTAAGGCTATTAATTGTTTGATTACAAATTTCCATTTACCGAAATCATCGTTACTATTGCTTGTATGCGCCTTTGCAGGTAAAGAAAATATAATTGATTCTTATAACTATGCTATTGAAAACAACTATAGGTTTTATAGTTATGGTGATAGCATGCTCCTAGAAAATATATGATTAGATTTACCCTTAAAAATAAAAGTGGGAAAGCACGGACAGGTACTCTTGAGCTCAAACATGGAATTGTAAACACCCCAGCGTTTATGACTGTGGGTACATATGGATCAGTCAAATCTCTTACGAATAATGATCTTTTAGATTGTGAAGCACAAATAATATTATGTAATGCATATCATCTCATGTTGAGACCCGAACATGACATAATTTTAAAAGCTGGAGGCTTACATAGATTTATGAATTGGTCTAAACCAATATTAACTGACTCTGGTGGCTATCAAGTTTTTAGTTTATCAAAACAAGCCAAGGTTTTGAGAAGTGGTGTAGAGTTCAAATCACCACTGAATGGAAATAAAATGTTCATGTCACCAGAAAAATCTATAGAGACACAGATTAATCTAGGTAGTGACATCATGATGATTTTTGATGAATGCACTCCATACCCAGCTACAAGAGTTGAAGCTGAGAAGTCCATGGAATTATCACTTTATTGGGCAGAGCTTTCTAAAAATTCTAATACAAGCGGAATGCCTCTTTTCGGCATTGTTCAGGGAGGCATGTATAACGATTTACGGGAGATTTCGTTACAAGAGCTTACAAAGCATAATTTTGATGGTTACGCTCTAGGAGGTTTATCTGTAGGTGAGCCATCTGACATTAGAAATAGTATTGTTGAGCATATTGGATGCAAGCTACCAGAAGATAAGCCACGGTACTTAATGGGTGTTGGTAAACCAATTGATATAATCTATGCTGTAAAACAAGGAATAGATATGTTTGATTGTGTAATCCCTACTAGAAATGCTCGAAATGGCCAATTATTTACTAATTTTGGAAATTTAAATATTAGAAATAAAAAATATGAGTCTGATTTAGCCCCAATTGATGAAACATGTCAATGTTATACATGCTCTAATTACTCTAGGGCATATATTAGACATTTAGATAAGTGCAATGATATATTGGCTGGAAGACTTATGTCGATTCATAATGTATACTTTTACCAAGAATTTATGAGAAAAATTAGATTATCTATACAGGAAAATACATTAGACATTCTTATAGAAAATATTGAAAAGAACTATATATGAAAATGAGGTTAATATGGATTTTATAAATATAGCACATGCAGCTACAGATACTCAGGAACCATCAGCTTTAGGATTCCTATTACCAATTTTTATTCTGATTCTAATGTATTTTGTATTAATTAGACCACAGTCAAAAAAACTTAAAGAGCATAAGATGATGCTAGAAGAGTTGAAGGTAGGAGATGAAGTTTCTACGATTGGAGGAATACTCGGTATAATTCTGAAGATTGGAGAGTCTTATATTCAACTTAAAATTTCTAATGATGTTGTAATTAAACTTCAAAAATCTTCAGTTAGCAAAATATTGCCTAAGAATTCTCTGGAGTCAATAAAATAGCATGACATCATACCCTCGCTGGAAGTTTATCATGGTTGCTTTGGTACTTATCGTATCCATCATATATTCTATTCCGAATCTATATACTTCGCATCCAGCATTAGAGGTTATTGATAGCGAAGAGATTAATTTGTCTCAGGTAATTAATGTCATTGATTCTAAAATCAAACCTGAAAATGTAATCAGTAAAGACAATAAATTTATATTTAAGTTTAGTAATTCTAAAAAACAATTAGAAGCATATAATAAACTAAGCTTGTCAAATATCAGAACAGATTATACATTGACTAGTTATACCAATTTACCTGATTGGTTAAATTCTATTAATGCTTATCCTATGTTTTTAGGTTTAGATCTCAAGGGCGGTGTACATTTTTTACTTCAGGTTGATAGGGATAATATTAAAACAAATTTACTCAGAGAAATTAGTGATGAAGTTAAGGATCTTATGATTGAAAATAAGTTTAGATATGATTCATTTTATAAGACTAATGACAAAATTATTGTTAATTTTGATACTGAAAAACCCATTGATGAAATTATCAAAATTACAAAAGAGACGATACCAGACATAGTAGTATCTAAAATTACTAATGGTAAAGAAATAAATCTTGAAATCATACCTTCTGAGGATTTAATCAGCAGAGATATTGATAGTTCTGTGGCAAAAAATTTAACAATCTTGCGCAGCAGAGTGGACGAATTAGGAGTGGCTCAACCCATACTTCAAAAACAAGGCAAAGATAGAATCATTGTTCAACTACCAGGATTGCAAGATTCTACGAGAGCTAAAGGAATACTTGGCTCTACCGCAACATTGGAATTTAGGCTAACTAAAGGTACACCAGAAGATTGGTATGCTTCTAAAATATCTGGTACACCAGTTATTAATTCATCAGTTTTATATAAACATCGTGATAACTCACCTGTGTTACTCTCGCGGAAGGTTATTGTAGCTGGTGAAGACATTAAAGGTGCTAATAGTGGATTTGATTCATCAACAAATACACCAGCAGTTTTTGTAAACTTAAGTGATTATGGTGCTTCACGTATGCTTGAGACTACGTCTAAAAATATCGGTAGTAGAATGGCTGTGATATTCGTTGAAAAAAATAAAAAAGAAGTAATAAATATTGCGGTAATAAGAGAGGCTTTTAGTAAAAGCTTTCAAATCACAGGTCTAGATATAAATGAGGCAACTGATTTAGCTATATTATTGCGATCTGGTGCCTTAAGCGCACCTATGGAAATTGTTGAAGAAAGAACTGTGGGTCCAAGTCTAGGAGCATCTAATATTTTAGCAGGTAAAAATTCAATGTATTTTGGCGTATTTTTGGTTGGATTATTTATGCTAGCCTATTATAGATTATTTGGGTTAATAGCAAATATCGCACTTGTTGCTAATATAATAATTATTACAGCTATACTCTCAATTTTTCAAGCTACATTAACGTTGTCTGGAATAGCCGGAATAGTTCTAACAGTAGGTATGGCAGTTGATGCAAATGTTTTAATTTTTGAGAGAATTAGAGAGGAAATTACTAATGGGAACACTCCAAATGCAAGTATATATGCAGGCTATAAAAAAGCTTTCTCAACAATTTCAGATGCTAATATCACAACATTGATAGCTGCCATAGCGTTACTGACAATCGGAACTGGGGCAGTAAAAGGGTTCGCTATAACACTAGTGATTGGAATATTATCTTCTATGTTCACGTCTATCGTTGGAACACGAGCACTAGTAAGTCTCATCTATGAACGAAAAAATAATAAAGGTCTCTCAATATAATGTTCAAAATTATCAACTCATCTATTAATTATAATTTTTTAGGACAAAGAAAAATTGCTATTGCTATTTCTATTTTTTTGATAGTGATAAGCTTAGCTAGTTTTGCAATAAAAGGCTTAAACTGGGGAATTGATTTCTCCAGCGGATATATTGTTCAGTTAAAGTTTGAAAAAGAAGTAAATGTTTCAGAAATAAGAACTATCTTTGAAGATAATGGTGTCACTGACTCTGTCATGCAGTCATTTGGTTCGAATAATGAAGTAATTATTAAACTCAAGGAGGAGAGTAATTTCAATAAAGAATCAGTTAATACATTCCTTATAGACACATTATCTAGCAAACATCCCTTTAAAATACTTAAACTTGATTTCGTAGGAGCGCAGATTGGTGATGAGCTCAGAGAGAAGGGTGAATGGGCTATGCTAGTAGCTCTACTAAGCATCCTTGTCTATATTGGCTTTCGTTTTGAATTCCTTTTCGGCATTGGTGCAATAATAGCTTTAATTCATGATGTGGTTATAACTCTAGGCTTGTTTTCTCTTTTTCAGATTGAATTTGATTTGAGCGTACTTTCAGCTATTTTAGCAGTCATTGGTTACTCATTGAATGATACGATTGTTGTTTATGACCGCATTAGAGAAAATATTAATGTAATAAAAAGTAATTCTTATATAGATATATTGAATATATCTATTAATCAAACTCTCACCAGGACTATTATTACATCAATGACAACATTATTCGTTTTAATTTCACTCTTTGTATTAGGTGGCCCAGCGGTCGAGCATTTTGCCTTAGCTATGATGATTGGGATTCTAATAGGTACTTATTCATCTATATTTGTAGCGAGTACAAGCTTATACTTCCTAGGAGCAAACGCTGAGCAGAGGAGTGATATTTAGCAAATCTCAGGCAATATTTTTTTATGCAACCATTCTTTAGATGCAATTAATGTCTTAGAGTTATAAATATCATCACCACCTTTAAAATCTGTAACAAATACACCAGACTCTCTACAAATAAGTATACCCGCGGCTGATTCCCAAATACTTATATCTGGATATATTATTAAATCAACATTACCTTCTGCCATATATACTAACTCAGTTGATTTTGAACCTATAACCCTTTCCTTTCCATCTAGCATATTCTCAATATTTAATTTAATTTTTGAGTCATTGATTACATATAATATTTTGGCTTTAGAGACGCTCCTATTACGTATTTTAACATTCTCATGAATAGCTCCTTCGCCTTTAATTGCAGTTACTAAATCATCTTGAATAGGGTTATAGATTATTGCTGCCTCTGCGACACCTTTGTAAAATATAGTAATAGAAATATTAAACAATGGAAGTTTATTAACAAAATTATCATAACTATCAAGAGGGTTTATGACCCATACATACCTTTCTTTATCATCATCAATATTATTTATCACATTTCCTTCGCCAGCAATGCTGTTAACTATTTTATAGTCGATATAGGTTGGACCTAGTGTATCAGTATCACCATATGGATAAGAGTCAGCGATAACCTCTGCTATATGTTGATATAGTAAATCACCAATTTTGTCATAAGACCTCAGATCATCCTGATCTTTCGATTTATATATCTTTGAAATAATCTCTGAAGCTGACCTGCATGCTTTTAATGCTATATTTAATCTTGGTTGCATATTGTTTTAATTCAGTAAAATAACCATAATACTACAATATGTTTTCAAATGTTCATATAGTTTTAGTTAATACATCTCATCCGGGAAATATCGGATCAACTGCTCGTGCTATGAAAACCATGGGTTTTAAAAAATTAATCCTAGTCAATCCAAAAGAATTTCCATCTGAAAAATCTAATGCATTAGCAGTAGGTTGCACCGACGTTCTCAAGACAGCAAAAGTGTTTCCTAGTCTTGATGTTGCTATAGGAAGCAGTAATATCAATATAGGACTATCTGCAAGAACCAGAAAAGCTTCAATACCCGTGTTAAGTGTTGACGATTGCGTTAAATATGTCTTATCAAATAATAGCTTGAAGTATAATATTATTTTTGGTAGTGAAGCCTCAGGTTTATCAAACAGTGATTTACTTAAATGTGATTATATAGTTTCAATACCAACATATAAAGATTATAGCTCTTTAAATCTATCAGCTGCTGTTCAGTTGATTACTTATGAGCTTTATCAGAAATCAAATATACATAAATTAATTACTAAAAAATCTACTAGTTATGCAACTACAAAAGAAAAAAACTATTTCATTGAATCTTTGATAGATCTTATGAATGAAACTAACTTTATGAGCGTCAAAAATTCTAAGTCATTGACTAAAAAAATACATATATTATTTAATAAGGCTAACCTTGAATCTGATGAGGTTAATATGTTGCTTGGAATGATTAATTCTATCTATAAAAAGCTCAATAAATAGTTGATAAGATTACTAGGTTATAGGATAATTACTCTATGAAACTCACAACTAAAGGACGTTATGCAATAATCGCTATGGTTGATTTAGCCATAAATGGAGTAGATGAACCTGCGCCCTTGAAAGAGATTTCCATTAGACAAAAAATCTCTCTTTCTTATCTGGAGCAGCTTTTTTCTAAACTGAGGATATCTGAGTTAGTTAAAAGTATACGTGGACCAGGTGGAGGCTATATGCTCAATAAAAGCCCTTCAAATCTAAATTTACTGGATATAATAACAGCTGTGGATGAAAAAATTGATCAGACTCAATGCGGCGGTGCAATGAACTGTATTAATGATAAACCTTGCCTGACTCATTTTATCTGGACAGATTTGAATAATAAAATTAATGATTATATGAGAGAGATAACGTTGAGCGATATAACATTAAGAAAAGACGTACAAGGTATTATATTTTTAAGGGAGAATAAAAATGTCATCAGGAATCAAAGATCAGAAAAATAAATTAAGCATACCTATTTATTTAGATTATTCGGCAACTACACCAGTTGATGAGAGAGTAGCTAAGGCAATGTCTGACTGTCTGACAAAAGAAGGAACTTTTGGAAATCCTGCATCTCGATCTCATCCATATGGATGGGATAGTGAAAAACTTATAGATAAAGCAAGAATTAATGTTGCTAACTTATTAGGTGCTGACAAAAGAGAAATTATATGGACAAGTGGGGCAACAGAATCAGATAATCTTGCAATCAAAGGAGCCGCATATTTCTATAAAGAAAAAGGAAATCATCTTATTACTCTGTCTACTGAACATAAGGCTGTTTTAGATACAATGAGATTTCTAGAATCTGAAGGTTTTGAAGTCACATACTTAAATCCAAAAGATAACGGTTTGGTTGATCTTGATGAATTAAAAAAAGCTATTAAGCCCACTACTATCCTTATATCTATCATGCATGTAAATAATGAAATTGGGGTAATACAAGATTTAGAATCTATCGGTAAGTTATGCAAAGAAAATAAAATAGTCTTTCATGTAGATGCTGCGCAAAGTCCAGGAAAAGTTAAGATAGATGTAAATAAGTTTAATATAGACTTATGTGCATTATCTGCTCATAAAGCATATGGGCCTAAAGGTATCGGAGCATTATATGTAAGAAGAAAACCTAGAGTTAGGTTGCAGCCACAGATGCATGGCGGAGGACATGAAAGAGGTTTTAGGTCAGGCACGTTACCAACACATCAAATTGTGGGTATGGGAGAAGCATTTAAATATGCTAAAACCGAAATGACCAAAGATAATAAAAAAATTAAGAAACTTAGAGATATGCTCTGGGATGGCTTAAAAGATATGGAAGAAATATACCTAAATGGTGATTTTAACCAACGAATACCTGGTAATTTAAATATTAGTTTTAACTTTGTTGAAGGTGAGAGTCTTATTATGGCAATAAAGGATATTGCGGTGTCATCTGGATCAGCATGTACATCTGCTAGTTTAGAACCTAGTTATGTATTAAGAGCCCTTGGAAGAGAGGATGAATTAGCACATAGTTCTATCAGAATGACTATAGGTAAATATACCACTGAGGAAGAAATTCTACATACTATAGACTTGTTAAAAAATGCAGTTTCAAGACTCAGATCTTTATCTCCTTTATGGGATATGTATAAAGATGGTATAGACCTGAAAACTGTTAAATGGGCATCACATTAGACTTATGAGTATTACGATTACAGATACCGCGGCAAAACATGTTTCAGCCCATCTTTTATCAAGAGGTAAGGGAATAGGTCTTAGATTGGGTGTAAAGACAACTGGTTGTTCAGGCTTAGCGTATGTAATAGAATTCGCAGATAAAATTGAAACTGATGATAAAATATTTGAAGACAAAGGTATTAAGCTAATTATTAATCCTAAAAGTTATGCTTACTTAAAAGGAACTGAACTAGATTTTGGCAGAGAAGGTCTTAATGAGGGTTTTAAATTTAATAATCCAAATGTAAAAGATAAATGTGGGTGTGGCGAGAGTTTTAATGTTTAATGGATATATTAAAGAAGAACTTTTTTGAATTATTTAATATAAACATATCCATCGATATAAATAAATCAGAACTTGATGAAAAAGTTAAAATCTTCCAAACTCAGTTCCATCCAGATAAATATGCTAATGGCTCAGACTTAGAAAAGAGACTAGCTCTTCAGATTTCTTCACATGTTAATGATGGGTATAAAGTTTTAGGAGATATTGTTTTGAGAATTGAATATATTCTTAAAATTAATAATTTCACTAAAGATGAATCTAAAACTATTAATGATATTAATTTTTTGCGAGAGCAAATAGAGTATAATGAGCTAGTAGAATCATTGGAAGAAAATTTTGACAAAGATATAATTGATGAGCATCTTTCAAAAATTAGATTATTATTAAAAAATACAATAGATAGTATTAAATTATTTTTTGATTCTGAGGATTATGAAAATATGTGGCAAAATCTGTCAAAACTAAGGTTTTATACAAAAAACATCAATGAACTTATCAAGATGAGAAATAAATGAGTTTGCTTCAAATATCAGACCCTTCTATAAAGAACGATGACTTGAAAAAATTTGTTGTTGGAATAGATCTTGGTACAACAAATTCTTTGATAGCGTCATATGATTCAGGTTTAATCATTTACGAAGATAATAATTCTAGCCTTATACCTTCCGTAGTTACGATAAATAGTAAAGGAAATATATCTATTGGTGCAGACGCAATAAAGAATTCAGATGATGATAAATCAATATGTCTTGAATCTATTAAAAGAATAATGGGTTTATCTTATACAGATATAGAAGAGCTATCCCTTAAAGGTGACCTGCCTTTAATAAAGTCAGATAATAATCTACCTAGTGTAATTGTTAATAATGAAAAATATTCAGCTATTGATATTTCCTCTAAAATACTACTGTATCTAAAAAAGTTAGCTGAAGATAATGAAAATAAACCTCTGGATGGTGCCGTTATTACAGTACCTGCATATTTTAACGACATCCAAAGACAAGCAACGAAAAATGCTGCAAAATTAGCAGGAATCAATGTTTTGCGATTATTAAACGAGCCTACAGCGGCTGCATTAGCTTATGGTCTCGAGTCAAATGAAACAGGTTCGTTTATTATATATGACTTTGGAGGAGGCACATTTGATGTTTCTGTACTCACCTTGGAAAAAGGTATTTTTAAAGTTTTATCTACAGATGGTAATACACATCTTGGGGGCGATGATATTGATTATGAAATATCGAATTGGTTGCTAAACAATCATTCTTTTTTAAAAGGTTATAAAACTGCTGACCTCAAGAAGTATTCTAGAATTCTAAAAGAGTCAATTATCGATAAAGAATTTACCTCTATGGATATTGATGGTAATACTATTTCTTTATCACAAAATAATTTCTCTAAAATTATTGACCCCATATTAGACAAGACTTTTGATATTGTTGCAAATGCTTTAGACGCATCAGGTTTATCAAAACATGATATTAAAAATATAATATTGGTTGGAGGTTCAACGAGAATTCATTGCATCAAATATATCTTAGAAAAAAAATATTCATGTGATGTTCTAAATGATATTGACCCTGATAAAGTTGTTGCTCATGGAGCAGCTATACAGGCATCTGTATTATCTGGGAATAATAAAGAGAATATTCTCCTTTTAGATGTACTGCCTCTCTCATTAGGTGTAGAAACTTATGGTGGCCTTTCTGAGAAGGTAATACTTAGAAATACGCCAATTCCCATTAAACTAAGGAAAACATTTACGACGTTTAAGGATGGCCAGTCAAAAATTTTGATTAATATTATTCAAGGTGAACGTGAACTTGTTAACGATTGTAATTCGCTTGGAGAGTTTATTTTAAAAGATATTCCGTCTATGGTAGCTGGTGGTCCTAGAATAGATGTAGATTTTCAAATTGATGCTGATGGAATTCTTTCAGTTTCTGCTACAGAGACTACAACTGGTAATTCATCGATGATTGAAGTTAAGCCATCATATGGGTTATCTGAATCAGATATTAGTAGCATGATAGAGGAATCTAATCAGAGCGCGGAAGCTGACATGCAATTAAGACGCCTTAATGAATCAATCGTAGAAGGCAAGAGGGTTATATATGCACTAGAGCAAGCACTGAATAGTGATGGAAAGGAACTCCTCTCTACTGACGAATACAATATAATAACCAGAGAGTTAATAGCTCTAAAATCAAGTATAAATGGTGATGATTCTGAACTCATTGAGGACAAGATTGTGTGTGTAGAAAAGGCATCAGAGTTTTATGTAGAAAGAAGGATGAATAGTAGTATAAAGTCACTTATTGCAGGTAAAGGTATAGATGATATACTGTAAAACGAAATGCCAAAGATAACTTTTTTACCTAATCAAGATGTTTGCCCAGATGGTGCTATAGTCGAAGCACCAAAAGGAACGAGCATCTGTAAAGCAGCACTTGATAATGGAATACCTCTTGAGCATGCATGTGAGTTATCATGTGCCTGTACAACCTGTCATATATATATTGTTAAAGGCATGGAGTCATTAGCTGATGCAACAGAAGATGAGGATGATTATCTAGATAAGGCTTGGGGTTTGCAACCAAACTCACGCCTAAGCTGTCAGGCGCTTGTCAGTGATACTGATATAACAGTAGAGATTCCAAAATATACAATTAATCATGCATCAGAGAGGCATTAATGAATATCAAATGGACAGATTCCCTGGATATTGCAATAGCCCTGGATGACAAGTACCCAAATATCGATCCATTAACAATTAGATTTACAGATTTACATGCCTGGGTTTGCGAACTCGATGATTTTAATGATGATCCTGACAAATCAAATGAAAAGATATTAGAAGCCATACAAATGGCTTGGATAGAGGAAAAATAAATGACAAAAGAACAAACGTTATCTATGATAAAACCTGATGCAGTCCAGAGAAATCTTATTGGACCTATAATTTCACTAATAGAGGCAAGTAATCTAGTTATTAAGCAGATGAAAATGCTTCAGTTATCGATTGAACAAGCTGAGAATTTCTATAGAATTCATAAAGATAGGGATTTTTACTCGAAACTGATTGAATATATGACCTCTGGTTGTGTTGTAGTCCTCGCATTAGAAGGTGATAATGCAATTAAAGTCTATAGAGATTTAATGGGTTCGACTAATCCTCTTGAGGCAAAAGAAGGAACTATACGTAGATTATATGGTACTAATATCACTCATAATTCTGTTCATGGTTCTGATAGTCTAGAAAATGCTATTATAGAGATTGATTTCTTTTTTAAATAACGAATATCTTGAATCATGAAAAAAAATACAATTAAATCAATCAAGGGCTTTAAAGATATTTTGCCTGATGAGATTAAGTACTATAGATACTTTGAACTCATCTCTCAAAAAGTTTCTAAACAGTTTTCGATTGAAGAGTTAAGGACTCCTATAATAGAGAAATCTGAGTTATTTAATAGATCTATTGGAGAAGGTACAGATATTGTTAATAAAGAGATGTATGATTTTATTGATAAAAGCGGTGATTCTATTTGTTTAAGGCCCGAAGGTACTGCTTCTATTGTTAGATCAGTCATAGAGCATGCTCTAGTTTATGACCGTGGGTTAAAAAAACAGAAATATTGGTATCATGGGCCAATGTTTAGACATGAAAAGCCTCAAAAGGGGAGATACAGACAATTTAGTCAATTCGGCGTTGAGTATTATGGTTTTTCTGACAGCAATAGTGAGCTTGAATTAATAATGATGGGAAACTCTTTGCTGCATAGTCTTAATATAGAGCAGGCAACACTACATATAAATTCTCTTGGCAATAAAGATGATAAAAAAAGTTATGAGAAGATAATCTTCAATCACCTTGGTAAATATAAAAGTAGTCTCGATGAATACCAAAAAGATACATTGGCTAAAAACCCCCTAAGACTTTTAGATAGTAAAAACGATAATATTAAAGAGTTATTATTAAATGTACCTACACTGTATGAAACATTATCAGATGCATCAAAATCTAGGTTTGATATATTATTGAAAAAACTAGATGATCTTGAAATCCATTATCTTTTAGATAATTCCATAGTTAGAGGATTAGATTACTATAATGATACAGTCTTTGAATGGAGACATCAGTCTCTTGGTAGTCAGAATGCAATCTGCGCAGGTGGTAGATATGATGAGTTAGTCAACTCAATAGGGGGTGATGATGTTCCAGCTGTTGGTTTTGCAATGGGAGTAGAAAGGATAATAGAAATATTGAAGCTCACCGATAACTTGAAAATTGAACCAAACATTGTTATCCCAATAATTAATACCTCGTCTGAAGAAAAATCTTATGCACATTTGATTTCTAAAAACTTGAGACAACACTTTGATAAAATTAATTTTTATAATACCGATTCTTCAGTTAGCTTAACATCGCAATTAAAACATGCGATGAGAATCAATGATAAATTTATTATTATAATAACCGATGCTAATATCAAAAATAACAATTTAACTATTAAGAGCAATGAAGATAGGATGTCTGATACAATCGTTAGCTGGAAGGAGTTAATTGCATATATGAGTAATAAATATGAGTAGTGAATATACAGAAGAAGAAGATAAGTTAATATCATGGTTCAAGGATAATTATAAAAACATTATTATTGGTCTGATATTTGGGACTTCATTAGTTTTTGGTTTTAAATACTATGGAGATATAAATACAAATAAACAGTATGAAATGTCACTTAGGTATCAAGAGGCTATAAAAGATTATCAAAATGACAAGTATGAAAAAGTATTGTCTTTATCAGAAGAATATCAACTAACAGAGCCATCTAATATATATACTTCCATGATAAATTTATATGCCGCTAAAATATATCATGACAAGGAGATGTACAAGGAATCATTGGAATCTTTGACATTCATTGTAAATAACTCTAATTCTAAAGAACTACATATGATTGCTAACACCAGATATGCGCGGATATTAATATTGCAAGAAAGGTATGATGAAGCAGAAAAATTTATTATATCGATACCAGGTTACAATGTTAATATCTTATTAGTTGAACTGCTTGGTGATATCAGCTACTCACAGTCTAATATCAATAAAGCAAGAGAGTACTACAAAGCATGTTTAGATCTTGAGACGACACCTAATAATAGGAAGATAATAGAGAATAAGCTTAATTCCATTCAATGATTATGAAAAAGTATATAATAATAACTATATCACTATTTTTATCAAGCTGCTCTATGTCAAACCCTTTGTCATATTTTGATTTAATCAATAGTCATAAAGAATTTCAAAATGTAAATGTAAAACTACTGTGGTCAATAGATATTGGTGAGGATAGAAATTATAAAACAGGAACTTTGCAGCCAGCCTTTTTAGATAATACTTCATATACTATTGATTCAGAAGGACTTGTTACCGCCATTGATTTGTTATCTGGAAATATAAAATGGATTTATGACTTAGACTTGAACGTATCATCTGGATTATCGATTCATAAGGACATACTTTTTTTTGGTACAAGTGATGGAAAATATTATGGCTATAAAATAGATAGTCTATCATCTTCATATGGATTTCTTGATAGGTTGGATATAACTTCTTTGATTAGAGATTCTTCAGCTGATCCGGATGTTCTTGTTCAGCTTGTTAGCGAGGTTTCATCTCCAGGACTTGGAATAGATAATTTAATCTTTGTCAAGTTAGATGATGGTGATACTGTTGCAATAAATATTGATAATTCTAATATAGAATGGCAGTACAAAGGTAGAAATGTGCCTCTGAGCATGAAAGGGTCGGGTTCAATAGCAAAACTAAACAATAATTTATTTATTGCAA
Source organism: Gammaproteobacteria bacterium (assembly GCA_018667355.1). GTDB lineage: Bacteria > Pseudomonadota > Gammaproteobacteria. The sequence continues at coordinate 48,739 of JABIVC010000003.1, forward strand.
GAGATGATGGAAACTTAATCTCTCTTAGAATGAAGACAGGTAAGTTAAATTGGCTAATGTCTATTTCTCCCAGATCTGGCCGAAATGAATTGGAGTCACTACGTGATATAGAAATGACACCTTATGTTAAGGACGGTGTCCTTTTTGTAGGTTCCTTTCAAGGAAATCTTATCTCAGTAGATGCTCTTACTGGTAACTTGATATGGTCTATACCAATGTCTGTGCTATCAAATATTGATATTGATAATAATTATGTATACATTGCAGATAGTAATGGTTCTATATTTGCTTTAGATAGGTTCTCTGGTTTTACAAAGTGGAAATTAGATTTGGATGATAACTTGGTAGGAACTCAGTCTTTTTCATATAATAAATATATCATTAATATTTCAACAAAAGGACACGTGATGGTTATCAATAAATCTGATGGTCAACTTATGACTTCGCTTAGTCTTATCAATGATGTCGACAATCAGGTTAAGGGGTTATTATTAGATAAAACTCTTTATATACACAGTAAAGATGGTAGACTCAACGCAATTAAGATTGACTAATTGTACCTATGAATGAAAGTATTGCCATTGTCGGCAGAACAAATGTAGGAAAATCACTACTATTTAATAAATTAACTAAAGCTAGAAAATCTTTGGTCATGAATCAGCATGGTGTTACCAGAGATATTAATTCTGGCTATCTAGAGATAGATGGTAAAACTATTTATATAGAAGATACAGGAGGTATTCCTGAAATTGCCGACGAATTTAGTCAATTGATTATTGATAAAGTATTAAAGTCCATTTCTCAAGCAAAACTAATATTATTTGTTGTATCTGCAGCAGATGGGTTAACTAATCAAGACCGCGAGATATGTAGAATGTTACGAAAACTTGATAGAAAAACTGTGCTGTTAGTAAATAAATGTGATTTAACTAGAAAATCACAGCCTATTAGCGAGTTTTATGAGTTAGGAATAAAAGAGGAATTTATAATATCTGCTAAAAATAATATTGGTTTACTAGAATTAAAAGAAAAAATAGCAAGTATAGGATCTGACAAAACATTTGTAGAAAAAGATATTTTCAGAAGAATATCTATTATTGGAAAGCCTAATGCTGGTAAATCTACACTCATCAATACTCTATTGAATGAAGAGAGAATGATTATCTCTGATATAGCAGGCACAACATTAGATGCTATTGAAATACCCTTCACTTTTAAAAATAATAATTTCTTATTATATGATACAGCTGGTATTACAAGAAAGTCTAAGACACTGACGACGATTCAGAAATTCAGTATTGGGTCTACTTTAGATACTATTAAAACAACTGATATTTGTGTATTTATGATTGATGCAGAAGAGGGTATAACAAAACAGGATAAGATTATACTTAATATAATAAAAAAATTTAATAAAGCGTTCATAATTGTGCTTAATAAAATTGATACAAAATCAAGACAAGAGATTAAGGAGCTAAAGAGAGAATTAGAGTATTTTTCTAACATTATAGATAATGCTTCTATAATACTAATATCTGCAATAAATAATCAAAATATTAAAAAGTTACTCTATACTATCAGTAATATTTCTTACTCTATATATAAAAGATATAAATCATCTTTGCTAACCCAGATATTGAATGATGCATTAGAAGAGCATCAGCCTCCGATGATAAATAATCGTAGAATTAAACTCAAATTTGCACAACAAGCAAAATCTGATTCCCTATCAATTATAATCTTCGGTAATCAGACTGATAAATTACCGACTTCGTATGAGAAGTACCTTAAAAACTTTTTTATTGAGAAATTGAAACTGGTTGGCGTGCCATTAAAAATTACTTTATCTAAACAAAAAAACCCATTCGAGTGAATGGGTTTTCATACTCTATAGTTAAATCCTTTATTATTCAGCTGTTTTTGGGCTGATAATATTTTTAACCTCAGATATTTTGTTTGCTGGAAATCCGCCTGTAGAAGCATGTTGCTTTATAAGTTCTTCGTTTTCTGCATTATATACACAGTAAACTTTATCTCCTGTTACATAGCTATGGACCCATTCAATCCCAGTACCCATATCTTTCAATATCCCACACGATTTTTGCGAAATACCTTGTAAGTCAGCTTGTTCTAAATCACCAGCTCCTGGGATTTCTCTTTCTATTACATATTGTGGCATTATACCCCTCCTTTTTTATGATATATTCTATTCTGCTATGTATTCATTCAACCTTCAAGGAGAAATAATCAATTATTTGGTTACTTAAAAAATACTCTGGATTTATATATGTTTTATTAAGTAATAAAGACCAATGTAAGTGAGGGCCTGATGATTTACCTGTATTACCTATCTTACCAATGTTTTCCCCTTTACTCACAACCTGCCCTTTTTTAACGAGTATTTCGTCAAGATGTATGAATATACTTTTTAGTCCTTTTCCATGGTCTAGTAAAATAAATTTCCCATTATAGTAATAATTACCCGTTAGTATAATTTTCCCACCAGATGGAGCAATTATCAAAGTACCTTTTTTTGCACCAATATCTAAACCATTATGAGGATTTCCTTCTTCACCATTATAAAATCTTTTTGTACCAAATCTTCCAGTAGTAATTCCATCAGCAGGAATGATAAAGCTTAGATCAGGAATATTATTATACCAATAATCTTTTGCTACCTTTAGATTTCTTCTTTCAGTATCAATCCTATTTTTATTCTCAAGACTAGGTTTTATATATTTTTTATCAACAATTATATTCTGAACATCAAAAAATTTTGGCTTGACTATAAAATGTAGATTGTATGAATTATCATCAATCATTATATTAATATTATTTTTTCCTAATTTCATCCCATATGGAATTCCATATAACAAATAAGATTTATCTTTATAACTTATGGTTAATAATTGCTGATTATCTAAGAACGCATCAGGCGTAAGTTTATCATTACTAATCTTATGTATATACACACCCCCTTTAGTATTTAATATCACATTGCTAGATGCATTCAATATTACGGAAGAGGGAATAAAGAAAATAAAAATAGCGAGAAATAAACTAAAAGGTTTCATTGCTTAGATTAGGATATTATTTTTATCCTTCCAACCCTTTTTTATATTTTTAGTAGTAATTGTCGTTATTATACCACCCCTAACTTTCCAGTATCCAATTACTGATATATATCTTGGCTTTATAAGCATTGATATATCTTTTAGAACATTATTTGTATTGTCTTCATGAAAAGCACCAACGTCTCTAAAAGAACCCATGTATAACTTAATAGATTTTAATTCTACACATAACTTGTCTGGCACATAATTTATAACAAATTCAGCAAAGTCAGGCTGTCCTGTTAGAGGACAGAGGCATGTAAATTCAGGTATTTCCATTGTTATGAGATAGTCTTCTTTTATATGAGGATTTTCAAATACATCCAAAAACTTATTTTTTGATTTCACCATTGTTTTCTCCTGATAGTAGTATTATACCTGAGATAATATTATAATCTATTAAAGGGATATCTATGCGTCTATCAAAAATTAAATTAGCTGGTTTCAAAACATTCGTTGATCCAACTGTCTTATCTTTTCCTAGTAATTTAATAGGCATTATTGGCCCTAATGGTTGTGGAAAATCTAATATCATAGATGCTATAAGATGGGTTATGGGTGAATCCTCAGCTAGAAATCTTCGTGGTGAGTCCATGGATGATGTAATATTTTCGGGTTCATCATCTAGGCCAGAAGTCAGTAAAGCATTTATAGAATTATATTTTGATAATGAAAATAATACTCTAGATAGTAAGTTTGCCAGATTCAATGAAATTGTAATACGAAGAGAAGTTTCTAGAGATGGAACATCTAACTATTATTTAAATAATACAAGATGTAGACGAAAAGATATCAGAGAAGTCTTTTTGGGAACAGGATTAGGCCCTCGTAGTTACGCAATCATTGAACAAGGAATGATTTCCAGGTTAGTCGAATCAAAGCCTGAAGAACTAAGGACATATCTTGAGGAAGCTGCCGGTATTAGTAAATATAAAGAAAAGAGAAGAGAGACAGAGCTCAGGTTAAAACATACGAAAGATAACCTCAATAGATTAAATGATGTAATGAAAGAAATATCATCTCAGCTAAATAAGCTTGAAAGGCAAGCAAAAGCAGCAAATGACTACAAAGAGCTCAAGGATACCGAGAAAGGCTTGAAATTGAATTTATTAAGCCAGAAATGGAACAATTTTAACCTGGAAATCATAGAGTTAGACAAGAATATAAGTAAATCTAATATAGAGCATGAAAAACAGAAATCCCTAGTAACTAATAAAGACAAGCTAATTGAAGAAACCAGAGTTGACAGAAATAAAAAGCAAGAAATCTTTAATAATGCTCAAGCTGATTTTTATCATATTGGAAGTGAAATAGCAAAGTGTGAAAAAGATATTGAGCATTCTCAAGAATCTGAATTTTCAAGACAAAAATTGATAGATGAGATTATATCAAATATAGAAAATTTTAAAAAAGAGCAAGAAAAAGAGAGATCAAGGATTAATAATTTAGATAATATAGTAAAAGATAAACAAAAAATGCTCTCAAATGTGACTGAAGAGTTATCTGTATTAAATAAGGAAAAAACAGAGTCTAATTTTGCGCTACAAAATTGGCAAACAATATACAATGACTTTATTTCTGCTCAATCTGAAACTAAAAATAAACAAGAGATTGAGAATACTAAAATTAATGCTTCAGAGAAATCCATAGAACTTTTAACTAAAAGATTGAAAATATTAGAATCCTATACAATAGATGATGACCAGAATCAGTCTGATAAAAATATTATCATAGGTACTGCTAATGATATCCAGCAAAAGGTCTCATCTATACTGATAGATATTGAAAGGTCTAGTTCTTTCAATCAAGGTGATGATAAATTATTTAAAATATTACCATCTTCTATTAAATATATATCTGAGAATCTAAAAAACTTAATAAAAAAAATTAAAATATTGATTAGATCACAAGATGATGAGATTAGTGATGTTAAATCAAAAATTAATGATTATCAATCCTCCATCAAGAAGGCAAAAGAATCATTAGAGAATCTCCATTTAGCAGTACGTTCTAATGATGAAAAGAAAATTAAATTAGAAAAAGAAAGAATAGAGTTTAAGCAAATAATTGATAAAGGGATATGGAAATTAGAAGAGCTTCAAAAATCTCAAAACGACTTAAATATTTCAATTTCATCATTATTGTCGGAAAAAGCAGCTGCTCAAGAAAATTATACTAGAATTAAAAGAGAAAGAACTGATTTGGAAGACAGAAAATTAATACTATTATCCAATGACTCAACACCAGCTAAACCATCCTCTGATATGCAAAATCTGTTAAAGAAGTTACTTGATGATAAAAAGAGTCAAGAGATAAACTTATCAGGAATAAGAGATTCTTTGGCCTTACTTGATAAAAAGACGTCTGGTTTTGAGTCTGATAAAAATGATATTAATATTATTATTTCTGATCTTAGGGAAAAACTAGAAATTATGAAAATATCTCTTAGTGAGAAGACCGCTCAACGTAATTCACTAAAAGAAAATTCAGATATGCCAGTTTCTGAAATAGAAAATGCTCTGAATCAAACATCATCATCTGACAGTATTGAATCAATTGACAAGGAGATAAATGCTATACAGTCTAAAATTAATAACCTAGGTGCTATTAACTTAGCAGCTATTGACGAGTTAAAAGATCAAAAGGAAAGGAAAACATATCTTGATAATCAGTATGATGATTTATCAAAATCAGTTATGACGCTTGAGAATGCAATTAAAACTATTGATAATGAAACCAAGGTTAAGTTTAAAGATATCTTTGACCAGATTAATAATAATTTAAATAGTTTCTTTGGAAAAATCTTTGGAGGTGGAAAAGCTCATCTTGAAATGACAGATAATGACCTTCTTAATACAGGTGTATCAATAATGGCAAGACCACCAGGGAAATTAATCAAAAATATAAACTTGCTCTCCGGTGGAGAAAAAGCAGGTGTAGGTATTGCATTTGTATTTTCAATATTTAAAATAAACCCAGCCCCTTTTTGTTTATTAGATGAGGTTGATGCACCATTAGATGAAGCTAATAATACAAGATTCTGTAATGTCGTTAGAGAAATGTCAGAAACTGTTCAGTTCATATTTATTACACATAATAAATCTACAATGGAGTTAGCAGATATTTTATCAGGTGTAACTATGCGTGAACCTGGTGTCTCAAAACTTGTATCTGTTAATGTAGGTGAAGCCGTGGATATGACAGCAAATAAAAAAACTTTATCAGGAAATCTAAATCAACCTAATTAGTGTAATGCCTACTAATATATCATTATTAAAGATAAAAATTAGATCACTTATTGATATAATAAACAATCATAATTACTTATATCATACTCTAGATAACCCTGATATTTCTGATACTGAATATGATGCTTTATACTTAAAGTTGAAAGAGTATGAAAAAAAATATCCTAATTTAATATTTAATGATTCTCCTACACAGAGGGTTGGTTCAAAATTGTTGGGAGGTTTTAATAAAGTTAAGCATCAGATACCGATGCTATCATTATCAAATGCTTCAAATGATAAAGATTTCGATGAATTCTATATCAAAATTAAAAAAGATCTAAAATTAAAAAATATTACTTTATTTGCAGAACCAAAATTTGATGGTTTAGCGATTAGTGTGATATATAAGAATGGTGTTTACGACTCTGCTGTAACAAGAGGAGATGGTGAAATTGGAGAGGATGTCACTGCAAACGTTAAGACAATAAAGTCGCTCCCACTGAAATTAACCGGAACTGACATACCAAAAACATTAATATTAAGAGCTGAAATCTATATGACAATTGCTGATTTTAATAAACTAAATGATAAGCTTTCTCGTAACAATGAAAAAATATTTGCTAATCCTAGAAATGTTGCTGCTGGAACAATCAGACAACTTGACCCGTCTGTTTCATCAGAGCGTAATCTACGAATATTTTTTCATGGCGTAATCGAAACATTTACGATGCTCGATAAAAATCATATGGACTCACTAGATAGGCTTAAGTCATATGGACTACCTATTTGTGAATTAAATAAATTAGTTAAGAATCTTGGCTCAGCAAAAGATTATTATAATCATATAATATCTACTCGAGATTCATTGGATTATGAGATAGATGGTGTAGTTTATAAAATTAATAATTATGATTATCGTAATCAATTAGGTTTTACTGCCAAAGCTCCTAGATGGGCTATAGCATATAAATTCATCTCTGCTGAAGCAATTACAACATTAACTAATGTTACATTTCAAGTTGGAAGGACAGGTGTAGTTACACCTGTAGCAGAACTTGCCCCAGTTAATATCGGCGGTGTTTTAGTTAGTAGAGCCAGTCTACATAATATGGATGAAATTAGTAGAAAAGATATTAGAGTTAATGATAAAGTTTATGTTAAGAGAGCTGGTGACGTAATTCCTGAGATTGATAGGGTGTCACTAGAACATAGAAAAAAATCAGTAAAAATTGCTATTCCATCTAAATGTCCTGCTTGTGGAACTAAGATTATTAAAACTATAGATCAATCTTCATACAAATGTCCTAACGAATATAGTTGTTCCCCACAAGTTATACAATCAATACAGCATTTTGCTTCTCGTAAAGCTATGAATATCTCTGGGTTAGGTGAAAGTTTAATAGAAACCCTTGTTAATAAAAAAATTATTAAAAACTACTCGGATTTATATACTCTCAGTATATCATCACTTATTACTCTAAATAGAATGGGGGCAAAGTCTTCTGAAAATGTAATAGAATCTATAAATAAGTCCAAGGATATTAGTTTTGATAGATTTTTATATGCCCTAGGAATTAGAGAAGTTGGCATTACAACTGCACGAATATTAGCAAATAATTTTTCTGATATTGATATGCTAATGAATCATAATAAAATTCAATTAGAGGAAATCAAAGATATTGGACCTGTTGTTGGAGATAATATATATAATTTTTTTAAATTACCAAGAAATAAAAAGAATATCGCTAATCTAATAGGACATGGCATTAATATATTTTATGCAAAGAAAAATATTACTAGAGATTTTCATAACTTTAAATTTGTGATATCAGGTGTGTTCAAATCTTTTAAAAGGAAGGAAATTGAGGATAAAATTATACAAAAAGGTGGCAGTGTATCAAATACTGTTTCTAAGAATACTCATGCACTTATAATGGGAGTTAATCCAGGTTCTAAATATCAAAAATGTCTTGATCTGAATATTAAAATAATAGAAGAGGGTGAGTTTATTAAGCTTCTCTAAGTAATTCGTTAATACCAACTTTACTTCTTGTTTTCTCATCAACTTTTTTGACAATTACAGCACAGTATAGGCTATATTTCCCATCCTTTGATGGTAAGTTTCCAGAAACTACCACAGAACCTTCTGGAATTTCACCATATGTGACTTTTCCAGTTTCCCTATCAAAAATCTTAGTACTTTGCCCAATATAGACACCCATTGATATAACAGAATTTCTTCTAACAATCACACCTTCAACTATTTCTGATCGTGCTCCTATAAAACAGTTATCCTCTATAATTGTTGGGTTAGCTTGAAGCGGTTCTAGCACTCCACCAATACCAACTCCACCAGAAAGATGAACATTTTTCCCTATTTGAGCACACGAACCAACTGTAACCCATGTATCAACCATAGTACTAGAATCTACATAAGCACCTATGTTCACAAAGGATGGCATTAGGACTACATTCTCCCCAATAAATGTTCCTTCTCTCGCAATAGCTTGCGGTACTATTCTTATATTATTTTTTTGAAGATAAGTCTCATCTGTTTTTTTAAACCTAGAGTTCAATTTATCATAAAACTTTGTATAGCCAGTATCCACAACCTCGTTTTTTCTAAACTTAAATGATAAAAGTATCGCTTTTTTAATCCATTGATTTACAATCCATGAACCATTTTTGTTTTCAGCTACTCTTAAAGTACCTTCATTGAGGCCATCAATGACATCTTCAATAAGATTTTCTACAACTTCTAAGTTAGCACCTTCCAAATTAGTATCATATGCATTCTCTATTATCTCTATATTTTCTTTATTCATAAGGTATCAGGGATTCCATTGTCTATTTGTTTATTAATCGTATTATCTTGTGAGTCTAAGAATACAAGGATATCATAATATTGTCTAATATTTTGTACATACTTCAATGTTTCCCAACCTCTAGCATATCCATATTTTGTTTTTTTATAATACTTAGATTGACTTAATTTTAAAATATATGGTTCTAATACTGTCCAGTCACCAGAATCAACATTATCTTCATTAGCCATTTGCATAGCATCTTCAATATGTTTAAAACCAATATTATATGACGCAATGGCAAACCATATTCTATCTTTATTATTTATTATTTCAGGAAGATTATTTAATAACTTTCTTAAATATTTTGCTCCGCCTTCTATACTCTGCACAGGATCTTCTCTATCTTTAATCTTAACTTCTTTAGCAGTATTTTTTGTTAACATCATTAGCCCTCTAACACCTGTATATGAAACAGCATCTTTATCCCACTTTGATTCCTGATATCCAATGCTTGCTAATAATCTCCAATCATGTTGATATTTATCTGCATATTTTTTAAAATGAAATTCATATAAGGGGAATATATTTATTAAATCACTAAGAAAACTCCTTGTCCCTACAAACGTATATTGAAGCTTGTCAGTAAAGTGTTTCATATAAATATTTTTTAATTTATTATCTTTAAGTAACTCCGTAAAATATTCTGAAATCTTATTTTCAAATACATAACTAGTATTCTCTGGTATAGCCCATGATGAATTGATATTTTCTCTGATTTTGAAAGCAATTTTAATTTGCGGATAATATTTATTATAGATTTGTAACTCATTATAACTGACAACTGTAAAATCAATTTCATTATCTTTTAATAAATTTATCATTTCATCAATGTTCTTATCTTTGGCGATAGTATAGTTAATATCTATATTTTTAGTGAATATATTAAAACTATCTTTAATAGAACTGGAGTCTATAATTTCAATTCTTGACTTTCTAAGATCACTTATTTGATTTGGTTTAATCATGTAATCAGAATTATAGACAATATAATGACTTACTTTATTATATGAATAGGAGATCTTAACATCATTCACGACACCCATATTTGCAAGCATATCAACCTCTCTATTATTAAGTGCTATTTTTGCTTGCTGAAGATTATCCATTGTTATTACTTTTAATTTAACACCTATAAATTTTGCGAAATCACTTATCAAATCATATGTATATCCATTTTCTTCATTTTGAATTTCATAGTAATTTGTCGGCCCAAATCTTGTAACAACTCTTATTTCGCCATTTTTAATTATACGAGAAAAATCATTTTTATTAAAAGGATTATAATCTTTAACTAGGAATAGAAGACCACTAATAAATATTGAAATAAAAAATATCCTAGTTAAGAATTTGATCATTAGACATTTTTATTCTTTTTCATATCAGCAGCAGTCGATGATTTTTTAGCAGAATTATTATTCTTGTTAAAGTAAGGCTTCTTTTTATTAAAAGATTTATATTTATTATTGCTATATTTTGAATAATTGTTCTTATTATTATATTTCCTTCTTCCGTTAAACTGTCTGCCTCTGTATACTTTTTTAGGTTTCAAACCGATTAATGATTTGAAAAAATCTATAACTTTTTTAAATATACTTTTCTTTTTATGATTAAAAGGTTTTTTTTGTTTTATAGATGGTTTTGGTGGGACACTTTTAGGTGTTACTGCTTTAACTAATGCTTCTTCATAATGCGAACTTGTTTCATTTAAAGTTTTTTTATCTTTATTATTATGCTTTGCAATAGATGCCTTAAAAGCTTCTGTTTCCATATTTTTTTTATCTATTAGATAATTTGCCCCTTCAATAGTATTATCAGGCATAATTTTAACATCAATCTTTTGTCTTTTTTCAATACCCTCAACTATTTCTTTTTTTTCATTGAGTAAATATGTAGCTAACCTTACCGGAAGGTATACAGTCATCGGCTTGTCTGTCTTCATTGCCTCTTCCTCTAGTAATCTTGCTAGATTTATAGATAATGTTGACAAAGATTTAATCTCACCACTGCCACCACAAGTAGGGCAACTCTCAGTATTATTATCAATAATAGAAGACTTGAGCTTTTGCCTAGATATTTCCATTAAGCCAAACTTAGATATCCTGGTAAACTGCATTTTAGCTTTATCTATTTTTGAGAGATGAGCCATTTTTGACATTACAGATATTTGTGAATTGAGTGACATCATGTCTATAAAATCTACTACTATCAATCCTCCGATATCTCTCAATCTCAGTTGAACAGCTAATGAGTCCGCAGCTTCCAAGTTTGTATTAAGCGCAGTTTCTTCTATGTCACCACCTTTAGTTGATTTAGCAGAGTTTACATCTATGCTCGTTAAAGCTTCAGTTGTATCGAAAACTATATTACCACCTGATGGTAATGTAACTTTTTTTCTATAGACGCTCTGAACTTGTCCTTCAATACCAAAATTACTAAATAGGGGAACAGATTTTGTATAGTGTTCAATCTTAATTTTTGAATGCGGAATAAAATGATCTTTGCCATTTATAAAATTATTATAATATTTTTCATCATCAATTATAACTTCTTGAACTGTCTCATTGATATAATCTCGAATGACTCTAGCCAACATACTACTTTCTTCATATATTAAAAAAGGAGCTTTCTTTAATACTGAGCTTTCTAAGATTTGCTCATATATTTGAATTAGATAATTCATATCCCATTCAAGTGTTTCTTTCGTGCTATCTAACCCTGAAGTTCTGAGTATTATACTCATGTTTTCTGGGATATCTAATTCACTGAGTAATTTTTTTGCAGACATTCTATCATTACCTTCGAGTCTTCGTGAGACCCCTCCAGTGTTTGGATTTTTAGGTAATAGAACTAGATATTTGCCAGCAAGACTTAGGAATGTGGTTAATGCTGCTCCTTTGCTCCCTCTCTCTTCCTTATCAACTTGAATAACAATTTCTTTCCCAGGCTCAATACAATCTCTAGCAGATCTTGATTTTCCAGGAACAAAAATATCCTCAGCTATTTCTTTAAACGGTAAAAAACCATGTCTGGTTCTACCAAAATTTACAAATGCAGCTTCTAGACTAGGTTCTACTCTAGAAATTGTTCCCTTGTAAATATTGGACTTGATGTTCTTTGATGGTAAGTCTATATCTAGCTCTGTAAGTTTGTTGTCCTCGACAATAGCTAGCCTGACCTCTTCTCTCTGAGAGGCATTTATTAATATTTGTTTCATTTATAATCCTGTAATTCATTTTCTCTTTTTTGTTATGATTTTTAATTAAGTTGGTGCAAGCACTAGCTTATTCTGAATATGGTAACTCTTACCCTATAATATTTAGCAAATATTGTTTAATTTACTTATATATACTGCTGTGTGGTTATGTATTCTAATATCAGCAGTCTTTATCTTCAACAGTTAAGCCGTTTTTTGGCTATTTCCTTTAAACAATATAAAAATCTTTGAATTAATATATCAATGATCTACACTATCTTCAATTAATATTACATATAATTGCCACTCATAATGTCTGATTCTAATCATATAAAAGTCAGAAAAATAGTAATTCCTGCCGAACAGCAAGGCCAAAGATTAGATAATTATCTGAGAAAAATACTTACAGGCGTACCGAATAGCCTGATATATAAGATAATACGTGATGGCCAAGTTAGGGTTAATAGTGGAAGAGTAAGACCTTTATATAGATTAAAAGCTAAGGATATTCTTAGAATACCTCCGGTTTCAGTTGATTTAACGTCTCAGACTATATCAAATTTCTTAACAAGAGGTCTGAAAAAGATTATTTTATATGAAAACGATGATTTCATGGTTATCAATAAACCCCCTGGAATAGCTGTTCATTCTGGCTCAAAAATTGAACATGATATAATGTCATCACTCAAATCAGTTGATAAGTATAAATCTCTTTCGCTAGTCCACAGATTAGATAAAAATACTAGCGGGTGTTTGATACTTGCGAAAAATTATCAGACTGCCTCGGCATTAGGAAAAATATTTATGTCTGGTGCAGTTGAGAAAAATTATATTTCTTTATTGTCTGGGACTTTGACAGGAGATCGGATTGCAGTAGAACATTCTTTGACTAGAAACAAAGGTAACGCATCTAATTCCGTATCCATATCGGAGGATGGAACAGGTAAAGTCGCGTCATCATATATTTCGTTATTGAGGCAATACAAGGAATGTTGTCTGGTAAACATTAAAATTGAAACTGGTAGAATGCATCAAATTCGTGTGCATGCATTGAGTATAGGACAACCCGTATGTGGTGATACTAAATATGGTGATAAAGAAGTTAATAAAAGATTAAGAGAATATGGACTGAAGAGAATGTTTTTACATTCAAAAAATCTCTCATTCTTTTATAAGAGAAGACATATTATTGAAGCCCCTCAGCCAGATGATCTTACGTTAGTTATTGATAATTTAAAAAATGGTCTATAAAATTAATTATAGCTTATAGATAGAGTGATAATATGGAAGATAATAATCTCACAAAAATTTTGGTTGATTCTTTGGTTAAAGAACGAGAGTCTGAGAGGAAATTTAAGTTTATTAGAAGAGTGATAGTTTTTGTACTATTCATTTTGATACTTATATCAATCTTAATGGCTTCTTCAGATATAAATTATTCAAAAGAACATGTGGCACTAATAAATATAAATGGTGAAATATCAGCAACTGGCCCCGTGAATGTTGAAAGTGTTATTCCTTACATCAAAAAAGCTATCAATAATGACTACTGTCTAGGAGTAGTTTTAAAAATTAATAGTCCTGGCGGTAGCGCTACACAGTCGAAAATCATATTTGATGAAATAAATAAACTCAAGAAAATCAATGACAAAAAAGTTTATGCAGTCATAGAAGATGTAGGAGCATCGGGTGGTTACTATATTGCTGCTAGTGGAGAAATGATATTTGCAAATGCATCTAGTATAGTAGGATCTATAGGAGTGCGATTGGATAGCTTTAACTTATCATCATTAATGAAGAAGTTAGGTATTGAGGCTCAAGTTATATCTTCTGGCGAAGATAAAACAATGTTGGATCCATTCAATAAACTATCTGAAAAGCATAAACTTCACTTGGAATCACTCCTTTCAAGTATTCACAATCAATTTATAAGTGATATTAAAAAATCAAGAGCAAGTAAGATAAATGAAAACAATGTTTTTACTGGTTTATTTTGGACAGGTACAGAAGCTCTAAAGATTGGATTAGTTGATGAAATAGCATCTATATATGATGTAAATGAGAAATACTTTGATACTGCTGAACTTATTACCTATAACAAAAAAGATAATTTATTAAATGAATTAATGAATGCAAACTTTAAGATATCTTTAGAAAATTCTATTCATGGGATTAAGTATTGAAAACATGAGGTATCAGGTATTTATCAAAAATATTGATAGTCACAAAAATACTTACTCTTTTGCTCTAGAATCCATAAATAAAAAATATTTGCCCATATATTTTGATATTCCATTTACCATGGATACATATAAAAAAACATTTGGCAAAACAATAATTCTAGGAGGGGCTCCTGGGTATTTTGGAGCCATTGCTATATCAGGTAGAGCAGCTTTATACTCAGGATCAAGGTATGTTGAAATCATGACAACTAAAGAGCATTCTGAGGTTTTACCAATATATCAGCCAGAATTAATCACATCTTACAAGCTATCTGATTTTCATAAGAAAATTTTATCTTATAAGAATTTGCTCATAGGACCGGGTATGTCTGATGATAAATGGTCACATGATCTGTTTACGCTTATGAAGAAATACTTATGTAGTCAACACTCAGAGATAAAATGTATTATAGATGGAGGTTTTTTGTCCATTCTCTCTAAAAAACCTTTTAAATACGATAATTGGGTTATGACTCCTCATATCGGAGAGGCAGCTAAGCTATTAAATAAGAAACCTAGAGACATAGAAATTAACCGCATAAAGTCAGCAAAAGAACTGCAATCTGTTTATGGAGGGATTATAGTTCTCAAGGGACCAAAAACTATTGTCCAAACAAAATCTAACACTTATGTATGCAATCATGGAAACTCAGGAATGGGTACCGCTGGCATGGGTGATTGTTTAGCGGGAACAATTTTATCTTTAATTACATTAGCAAATAAAGATGATATTGATACATCTATATTGTTTTCTATAGGCATTCATTCTCTAGCAGCTGATATGATTAATGATAACATCGGCCCCATAGGTCTCTTGGCATCTGATGTTATTATTAAGATTAATAAATTATTAAATACTATCAAAGTAAAATTATGAAACCTATTCATCTATATAGTTATTATCATATTTCTGACATAGCAGTTTATACCAAATTGTTTGATAAAATAAAATTTATGCGAGAAGGTGTCGTAATTATTTATCTTCATGGTCCAGTAGGAGCAGGTAAAACTACATTTATAAAATCTTATTTAAGTTATCTTGATGAAGATAGTGATGCCACGAGCCCTACATTTTCTCTAGTTAATGAATATACAGCAAAAGGTATCAAGATATTTCATTATGATTTATACAGAATAAATTCTGTTAAAGAACTATATGAAATTGGAATGGACTATTATTTCGAGCAAGAAGGACTTCATTTTATTGAATGGCCTGATAAATTTATTAACGAACTCCCACCCTCTAATTTTGATATACATTTTAACTTATTAGAGTCATCTCGGTTAGTTAAAATATCTGATAAGACATGAATCATGAGAGAAAGACAATAGTTTCTTTGCTTGGTCCAACTGGTATTGGAAAATCTTCACTAGCCTTAGAATTAGAAAATAAGCACCCTTTTGAAATTGTCAGTGTAGACTCTGTCATGATTTATAGAGATATGAATATTGGAACTGATAAACCTTCAAATGAAATTCTGTCGTCTACGAAACACCATTTAATAGACATACGTAATCCTAATGAGAGTTATAATGTCGGTCAGTTTTATAATGATATAGGAGCAATTATAAAAAATGTACATAATAATAATAAGGTACCACTATTGGTTGGTGGCTCGATGATGTACTTTAACTCTCTATTTAACGGCCTTTCTTTGTTGCCTGGAAAAAATTTAATTGAGAGGGAATTTATCGATTACTTACTTCTTCATTATTCTTGCGAAGATTTACATTCTTGCTTAGAAGAAATAGACCCATTATCCTATGAGAATATCAATATCAATGATATGCAACGTATACAAAGAGCACTTGAAGTATATTTATGTACGGGCAAGCCTTTGACATCTTTTTATAATAAGCGAATCAAATTATCAGATAAATATAATTTATTAACATTTAGATTAATATCTGATGATCGTTCTCTGATACATGATAAAATTTTTTCACGTACTAAAAACATGTTTGATAATCATTTCATCGATGAAGTAATTTATATCCTTGAGAAATATTCTCTTGTCAAAGAAAATCAATCAATGAGATCAATCGGGTATAAACAAGTGCTCAGTTATCTTCATGGTGATATTAATAAAAAAGATCTTGAAGATAAATGCATTTTTGCAACACGACAGTTAGCAAAACGTCAAATTACCTGGTTAAAACAGTTTAATGAGAGTATCCCTATTGAAATAAGGGAAAATTCTTTCAAAAACATCTGCAAGGAAATAGACAATCATTTGCTTTTTTAGTAAATAGTGTCACTATAAAGTGTAGAGAAAATAGATTTCATTTATTCTAGGATATATTTTTATGCAGGAACATTTACAAGATAAATTTCTGAATAAGATAAGGAAAGAAAGAATTGGCGTATCAATATTTCTGGTTAATGGTATAAAACTTGAAGGGAATATTGAATCATTTGATTCTTATATTATTTTATTGAAAAATAAAAGTACTCAGTGTGTATATAAGCATGCTATATCTACAATAGTCCCATCACATCCTGTTAAATTAGAAATTGATGACTAGGTTACTTTATATTAAAATAATGACAAGGAGATGTTAAATGGCATGGAATGAACCAAATGGTAGCAAAGATCCCTGGGGTAGGAAATCAAATCCTAATTCAGAGTTTGATAGTGCCCTCAAAGATTTAAATAAATACTTTAAAACTCTTCTAGGCGGAAGTTCTGACGGTCCTAGTCCTAGTAAAAAAAATACTTCTATATTAGCTATAATTATATTGGTACTATATTTGCTGAGTGGAATATATATAGTTAATGACGGCGAGCGAGGCGTTGTTCTTCAATTCGGTGAATTCAATAATATTACTATGCCTGGGCCACACTGGGTTCCAAGGATAATTCAAAAAGCAGAAATAGTTGATGTATCTAAAATCAGGTCAATACAACAAAAAGCTGTGATGTTAACAGAAGATGAAAACATTGTGAGTGTTAATTTTGCAATTCAATATGATATAAAAGATGCTAGCGACTATATTTTTAATCTCAGAGATCCCGATGAAACTTTAAGTGCTGCAGGAGAAAGCTCAATTAGAGAGATTTTAGGTAAAAATAAAATGGATTTCATAATTACAGAAGGGAGAGAGATAATTGCTTCTGACACCAAAATTTTACTACAAAGTGTGCTGGATACTTATGAAGCTGGCATTAATGTTCAAACCGTTAACATCCTAGAAGCGCAACCACCTGAGCAAGTTCAAGATGCATTTTCAGATGCTATCAGGGCGCGTGAAGATGAACAAAGATATATAAACGAGGCTGAAGCGTATAGAAATGAGATTATTCCGTTAGCTCGAGGTAAGGCAGTGCAAATTATCGAGGAAGCTAAGGCCTATAAAGTGAAGCTTATCAAATCAGCAGAAGGTGAAGCATTGAGATTTACCAAATTATACAAGGAATATCAAAAAGCTCCGGAAGTAACACGAGAAAGGTTGTATCTTGAATCAGTAGAATCAGTACTTGGTAACTCGACTAAGATTATGATTGATGTTGATGGCGGAAATAACTTACTATATTTGCCACTAGACAAAATATTAGAGCCCAGAATGATGGGTGGTTCAAATAATACAGATGCAAATGTAGTCAACAACAATTCCTTATCAAATAAGATTCAGAGATCCAGGGATAATTTTAATTCAAGAAAGAGAGATTTATATAGTGAATAATAGAAATATATTGTCAGTAATTTTAGTGTTAATAATTGTAGTTTCTTCTTCTACTTTTATCGTAGATGAAAGAGAGGTAGCTATTAAATTTAGACTAGGTGAAATTGTCAAATCCTATCAAGATCCTGGATTATATTTCATGATTCCTTTCGTGAATAATGTCAAGAAGTATGATTCGAGATTACTAACAATGGATTCAAAGCCAGAACAATTTCTTACCAGTGAGAAAAAAAATGTAATTGTAGATTCTTTTGTTAAGTGGAAAATTACCGGGCCAGAGAACTTTTATAGATCATCCAAAGGTGATGAAAGAATAGGAATAAATAGATTATCTCAAATTATTAATGACCTTACAAAAAGTGAATTCAGTAAACGTACCATAAATGAAGTAGTATCTGGTGATAGAGCTGCACTTATGCGTGTCGTTACTACAGAAGCTAATAAAGCATCTTTAGCCCTTGGAATTACAGTTGTAGATGTGAGAGTGAAAAAAGTTGATTTACCGGATGAGGTCAGTAACTCTGTTTATGCCCGCATGGTAAAGGAAAGAGCGACTGTAGCTAAGACCTTCAGGTCCGAAGGTAAAGAAGAAGCTCAAGGTATTACTGCATTAGCAGAACGTGAATCAGAAACAATAATTGCAGAAGCATATAAAACTTCTCAGGAAATTAAAGGTGAAGGTGATGCGATATCAACAGAAACTTTTGCAAAGGCATATAACTTAAACCCTGAATTTTATTCTTTCTATAGAAGTCTTGCTGCATACAAGCAGACATTCAATGCTAAACAAGATGTTTTAGTAATACAGCCCGATTCCGATTTCTTTAAATATTTTAATAATTCTTCAGGTAAGAAATAATAGATTTTTTATTCTTATTGATACTTGCATTATCTTTATCGATAATTCTAGAAGGAATGTTATTATTTGTCTCTCCTGAAAATTTTAGGAAATTACTTCTTTATTTTAATACTTTTAGCAATAACTCTTTGAGAATATTTGGTCTTGTCTGTATGATATTGGGGTTGACTATATTTTTATTATTAATCTAGAAGGTATTATGAGGGTAAAAGATTTTTACATTCCAGATGGCATTGAGTACTACATGCCTAAAGACGCGGTTAAATTGGAAATTATTAAGAGTAAGATTCTTAAGATTTATTCTAAGTATCGCTATCAATATGTCATTCCTCCAATTTTTGATAATTTGGAAAATCTGTTAAATCTCAAATCTACAGATTTAGATAAAGAAACAGCTCTCGTCTTTGATAAAAGATCTAGTAGTGAGATTGGTATTAGAGCTGATATAACTCCGCAAATTTCTAAAATAGATTACCAGATGACAAAAGGTATTGGTAATTCTCGATTTTCTTATATGGGAGATATTCTCAGGTTATCATCTGGACCATTTGATAGAGTAAACCCTTATCAGACCGGCGCTGAATACTTTGGAAAATTAAGCAATGCAATAGATATTGAAATCATTAAGCTAATGATAGATTTGTTATCATTAGCAAATGAAAAAAAAATTATAATAGAATTAGGGGACCTGTCATTTGTCAATAATCTTCTATTAGATTTGGGCTTAGATAATTATAATCGCCTAACTTTAATCGATTTAATTAATCTCAAGTCAAAATGTGAAATAAAAGAGTTCTTTAAAAAAAATAAGCTTAATAGTAAAAAACTGTCCTTATTGATAGAGTTAATTAATCTCTCCGGCGATATAAAAGTACTAAAGGAAATAAAATCTCTGATTAAAAGCCATAAAATCAAAGCATCGCAAGAATTAAAAAATATAACTTTCATTGCTAACTCTATAAATAAGTTTAGAGGTATCTCCGAAATTCAAATTGATTTATGTGAGCTACATGGTTTTAACTATCAATCAGGATTAATATATACAGCTTATGTCCCAAGCCTTAGAAAAGAAATAGCTCGCGGTGGCAGATATACTGCATATAATATTCATTCAAATAAACCAAGAAATGCTACCGGATTTAGTCTTGATATAAAAGATATTTTTAACCTTGCAGCTGGAAGGAGTGATACTTATGTCTAATGTACTGCTAGTTGGAACTCACTGGGGAGATGAGGGCAAAGGTAAAATAGTTGATGTTCTATCAGAGAGGGCAACAGGCTGTGTTAGATTCCAAGGTGGCCATAATGCCGGTCACACATTAGTAATTAATGGAGTCAAAACTATTTTACATTTAATCCCTTCGGGAATACTTCGTGATAATGTGAATTCTGTAATTGGCAATGGTGTTGTTATATCACTTGAAGCTTTAAAAAAAGAGCTAAGCGATTTATCATCAAAAAATATTTCTATTAAAAATAAATTATTTATTAGCGAAGCTTGCCACGTAATACTCCCAACACATGTTGCATTAGATATTGCCCATGAAAAGTCATTGGGGAAATCATCTATTGGAACAACTGGTAGAGGTATTGGACCAACTTATGAAGATAAAGTTGCTCGAAGAGGAATACGCCTAATAGATTTCTATAACATTGATAACCTTCGAAAAAAACTCATAAAATCAATGGATTACCACAACTTTTTATTGACAAAGTATTATGGTGAAAAACAAATTACCCTTGAAACAGTTTTAGAAACTTTAGTTCCAATTTTTGAAAACATAAAAGAACATATCTGCGATGTAATTCCTCTTATTCTAGATTTAAATAAACAGTCAAATATTATATTTGAGGGTGCACAGGGTACAATGCTGGATATAGATCATGGAACATACCCATATGTAACATCGTCCAATACAACTCTCTCTGGCTTGATATCAGGAACAGGAATTGGCGTAGACAAAATAAATTATTCTTTGGGTATTACAAAGGCATATACAACGAGGGTCGGACATGGCCCATTTCCTTCTGAATTACATAATCAACTAGGGCTAGACATCGCTAAATGGGGTGGTGAAATTGGTGCAACAACCGGTCGTGCCAGAAGATGCGGTTGGCTAGATATAAAAATATTAAAAAAATCTATAGAATTGAATAGAATCAATGGGATTGCATTAACTAAGTTAGATGTATTAGATAACTTAGATAATATCAAGATATGTGTTGATTATGGTAATATCGACTATGATACTTTTGAAGTAGAAAATATAAAATATATTGAATTAAAGGGGTGGAAATCTTCAACAGTAGGTATTACTGAGTATAAGGACTTACCTGAAAATGCCAAGGCATATATAAAAAAAATTGAAGAATTATCGAAGACACCAGTAGTTATGATTTCGACAGGCCCAGCGAGAGATGAAATAATTTGTTTAACAGATGTTTTCTCTATATAGATGACTGATCAAGATAGTTTAAATTTAATATATGGCATACATACATGTAATGCTCAGTTAAAATTGAATCCTGGAAATATAAAAAAAATTTACCTTAAGAAAGCACCAGTCAATAACCAAATTTCAAAGATAGCAAAACAAGCTGAAAACTTTAATATATTGATTGAGGAAGCTGAAAAAGATTTCTTGACAACTCTATGTCTTTCATCAAAACATCAAGGTGTGGTTTGTGAGTTAAACAATAAACTATTATCAAGTTTTGATATTGACTTATACCTTCAAACTGAGAAAAAACCTTTTATTGTTATATTTGATTCAATACAAGACCCTAGAAACCTTGGCTCATGCATTAGGTCATCAAATGCAGCCGGTGTTTCCTTGATTATCAAGAGGAAGTCTAACTCATGTGAGATATCGCCATTAGTTCATAAGACAGCTTCAGGTGGCTTACAAGGTCTGTCATTACTTGAGACCAATAATCTAGCAATGATTATTAAAAAGCTTAAAACTAATAATATTAGGGTTATAGGGACGGCTGATAGCTCTGAGTCAACAATATATGAAATGGAACCATGTGATACGGGTGTGGCTGTAATACTTGGGTCTGAAGGAGTAGGAATTAGTAAATCATTGTTAGAGCTATGCGATGATATATGTAAAATACCAATTTATGGTTCTGTAGAGTGCCTAAATGTTGCTGTTGCTACTGGAATTACCCTGTATCAAATAAGAAAAATGATTAAAAAAACTAAATGAATATTTGAAATATTATAGATACTAAAGTAGTATTCGCATATCGGATGAAACTATGAAAAATTACGAATTATTATTGATGTTTAACATAAATCAGGACGAGTCAACTTTAAAAACAGTTGACAAGTATAAAGATATTATTACTTCCAAGGGTGGTACTATTGATCGATACGAAGATTGGGGAACAATGAAGTTGGCATACAACATAAATAAAGTTAACAAAGCACGATATATCTTGTTGAATTTCCAAACAAATAATGAAGTTCTAGATGAATTAGCTGGCTTGATTAAATATAATGATAGCATCATAAGACATATGTTTATTGCGCAAGATAAGAAGATTACAGAACCATCTATTATGATGGCAAATAGAGAAAGAGCCTAAGACTATGAGTGAAGAATATACTAAGAAAAAGTCTAACTTAATAGCTGACATCGACTATAAAAACATAGGTTTCTTGAAAAAATATATAACAGAGTCCGGCAAAATATCACCTCGAAGGGTAGCTGGAACTACAGGAAAAGAACAAAGAAGAGTAAATAAAGCAATTAAGATTGCGAGACATTTGGCATTATTACCTTTCTGCGATAATCACAAACAATAATGGATATACTACTTTTAAAAAAAATTAAGAGCTTAGGTGAGATTGGAGAAAAAGTTTCCGTTAAATCAGGGTATGCTCGTAATTATTTAATACCTAATAAGCATGCGGTGTTGCCAACAAAAGCCAACTTAGCTGTTGTTGAAGAAAAAAAGCAGGAATTAATTAAACAAGAGGAAGAGTTAAAATCTTTAGCGATTATTCAGCAAGATAAATTTAAAGATTATGTTCTATCATTTGAAGTAAATGTTCAAGAAGACGCTGATAACCTTTTTGGATCAATTACTCTTCAAAATATATTAGATCGCTTGATTGAGGATGGATATGAGGTCACAAAGAAACAGGTCAGCCTTCCATCTGGAGCCATTAAAAATTTTGCCGAAGATTATATAGCCACAGTGAGTCTTTATGCTGACATCAGTGTGACTATCCCAATTAAATTAATCCGTAATAATGTTAAAGCTCCAGAACCTTTAATTGATGGAGACACTACCGCAGAGCTCTCTACTGACGAAACAAAATCATAATAAATTTTATTAAATTCCCCATTTAATTTAAAAGTATATTGAAATTTATTGCTACTGCTAGCTTATTAATTAGTTCACTTTTTGGACAACGTTATTCCACAATTTATCCACAGCTTCTTGTCTATAAAATCTATTATTATTCAGTTAGAATAAATTATGGAAACTAAATTACCAACCACGCCAAAATCGTTAGAAGCTGAACAAGCTTTTCTTGGTTCTTTAATCATGGATTCTACCTCATGGGATCAAATATCCCATATGGTTCAGATAAAAGATTTTTTCGATAGTAAGAATAAGATTATATTCAATGAAATATACGATTTAGCTTCTGCTGGCCAAGTTATAGATGTGGTGGTACTCGAGGATTGTTTAAGAAGTAAAGGAGTTCTTGATAGAATTGGCGGGATGCAATACATTAGCCAATTAGCACATAAGGTTCCTACTTCGGCTCATATTAAAGCATATGCTGAAATCATAAAAGAAAAATCAATAATGCGTGAACTTATTGGAATAAGTACAAAAACAATTCAAACTATTCATCAAAGCGAGCAAGGCGATATTAAAGATGTTCTTGATAAGGCAGAGTCTGATATTTTTGCGATTACATCTGATTCAAAAGTTAATGATGGATTGCATAAAATTGGACCTATAGTAAATTCATACATAGATGCTGTTTATAGTAAAAAAAATAACAATGAGTTAGATTATCTTCTAACTGGGTATAATGAATTCGATAAACTAACAGCGGGTTTACAAAAATCTGATTTAATTATAATTGCTGGTAGACCATCAATGGGTAAGACAGCTTTTGCTATGAATGTCGCGCAAGATATTGTTTTTAAACAAAAAAAGAAGGTAGGTTTTTTTAGCCTTGAAATGTCCTCTCAGTCCATAGCTTTGAGAATGCTGTCTTCACTTAGCTCTGTATCTATGCAAAAAATTAGAACAGGGGATTATGAATCATCGCCCCAGGATACAAAAGCTGTAACATCTGCAATTGAAATGATGAATGACTGTGATTTTTACATTGACGATACTGCAGCAATATCACCAATGGATTTACGATCGAAAGCCAGGAGAATGAAAAGAGAGGCTGGAATTGACTTAATAGTCGTAGACTATTTGCAGTTAATGTCTATCCCAAGGTATTCTGAAAATAGAGTTAATGAAGTAGGAGAAGTGACGAGGGCGTTGAAAGCAATTGCAAAAGAGCTTGATATTCCAGTTATAGCATTATCACAATTGAATAGAGGTGTTGAGACAAGAAATGATAAGCGTCCATTCCTGTCAGATTTAAGAGAGTCTGGTTCTATTGAGCAAGATGCCGACCTAATTGTGTTTCTTTATAGAGATGAAGTTTACGACCCTAATACAGACCAAAAAAATATTGCAGAAGTGCGTGTCGAGAAACACAGAAATGGACAAACTGGTTTTGTAAAACTTACCTGGGTCCCTCATTGCACAAGATTTGAAGACTATCACCCTCAGGTCTATGATGGTGTTGGTGAGTTTTAATTCTACTCTTCCAGTAAATTAAGCTTTCCTTTTTTGTTTTCCCATTCTTTTGCATCTTCAGGGGCATCTTTTATTTCTGTTAGAATAGGCCATTTTTTTGATAGGCGCTCATTTATCTCTATAAAGTGACGATCATCATCAGTAACATCCTCATCAGATTTTATTGCGTTAATAGGGCACTCAGGTTCGCATAAACTGCAGTCTATGCATTCATCGGGATTAATCACAAGGAAGTTAGGTCCCTCATGAAAACAATCAACAGGGCAAACTTCGACGCAGTCGGTATATTTACACTTAATACAATTTTCTGTGATAATATATGTCATAAGATATGTTATTTTGCACTAAATAAATAATTTTTGCACATGAAAAAGATAAAAAAAGTAGTTTTCCCAGTTGCCGGGTTAGGCACAAGATTCCTGCCTGCTACAAAGGCAAGCCCTAAAGAGATGCTGCCAATTGTTGATAAACCATTAATTCAATATGCTGCCGAGGAAGCTGCCTCAGCTGGGATTAAAGAATTGATATTTATTATAGGAAGAACAAAGAATGCAATTATAGACCACTTTGATTCTGCTCCAGAACTAGAAAATGAATTAATTGATAAGAATAAAAAGTCTCTTTTAAGATTGGTCAGGAAGATTGTCCCTAAAAATATAGATTGTTTTTTTGTAAGACAAAATAAGCCATCCGGGCTTGGCCATGCTATCCATTGTGCTAAAAATATTATTAAGGATGAACCGTTTGCAGTAATTCTAGCTGATGATCTTATAAAATCAAAAACGCCATGTTTAAAGCAATTGATTGACGTCTATTATAAGAAAAAATCTACTGTTCTAGCACTTGAAAAAATTGAGAAAAGTGAAACAGATAAATATGGAATTGTCGAATATCATTCGAGAGAGGATAACTTGTTTAAGATAAAATCAATAATAGAAAAGCCATCTCCTAAAAAAGCTAAAACTAATTTAGCAGTTGTAGGGCGATATATATTTACTCCTGAAATTTTTTCTAAAATTGAAAAGGTAAAGCCTGGTAAAGGAAAAGAAATTCAGATAACAGATGCTATTGATGGCTTAATGAAAGATGAGGCTGTACATGGCTATATATTTGAAGGCAAAAGATTTGATTGCGGAAGTAAGCTTGGTTACTTGAAAGCTACCGTCGAATATGCATTGGAACATGACGAGCTCTCGAAAGATTTTATAAATTATCTAAAAAAGTTAAAAATATAGAAAATATTATTGATGAATAACTATTTATCAATTATGATGATTGAACTTATTCCTTGGTAGCTCAGTTGGTAGAGCGAGTGACTGTTAATCACCAGGTCGGCGGTTCGAGTCCGTCCCGAGGAGTA
>JABIVC010000009.1 GCA_018667355.1 Gammaproteobacteria bacterium
AAAGTTAAAAATATAGAAAATATTATTGATGAATAACTATTTATCAATTATGATGATTGAACTTATTCCTTGGTAGCTCAGTTGGTAGAGCGAGTGACTGTTAATCACCAGGTCGGCGGTTCGAGTCCGTCCCGAGGAGTAATTAATGATTAAATATTCTCTCCCTTATTATGTCTGATAAAACTTCTTTGATTATAGGATTCTTGGTACTGACATTAACACTAATATTAATAACTTATACTGGTATGTATTTTATCTCTATTCTGATTTAGATTTAAAGAGCATCTGAAAGTCGTTTCATAGCTTCTTTTAATGTATTTATGTCAATCGCAATTGATATTCTGATATGACCATCAGTACCAAAAGCACTTCCTGGAACTACTGCTACTTTTGCCACATTGAGCAAATGTAGAGCCAAGTCTCTATCACTATCTATAGTTTTACTATTTTCTATATATTTTATAAAAGATGGAAATACATAGAATGTACCATCTGTTTCTTTACAAGTTACTCCTGATATTTTATTAAGCTCACTCACAACATAATCATGTCTTTTTTTATACTCTGCAGTCATAATAGGAAGTTCTTGACACTCTGATGATAATGCTGCACAAGCTGCAGCTTGTGAGATTGAACTTGCACAAGATGTAGATTGAGACTGCAATGTTTTCATTTTTTTAATGACTTCTCGATTACCAGCAGCATAACCTATACGCCATCCTGTCATTGAATATGCTTTAGAAACTCCATTTAGGACAATAGTTCTATCTTTTAGGTTCGGGCAAACATTGACCATATTTTGAAATTTTTCTTTATGCCAGTGAATATGCTCATAGATATCATCAGAAGAAATATATACTTGTTTATACTTTTCCAATACTTTGCCTAATTGTCCCAATAGTTTTGAACCAAAATATTTCCCACTTGGGTTATTTGGACTATTAAGCATGAACAACTTTGTTTTATCATTAATCAGTTTTTCTAATTGATCAGGGTCAATTTCAAAATTTTCGTCATATTGTGTCTCAAGAAGGACAGGCTTCCCTCCTGAATAAACTACCATATCAGCATATGATACCCAATATGGTTGGGGTATAATTACCTCATCTCCATCATCTATCAGTACTTGAAGTAAATTAAAAATTGATTGTTTACAGCCAGCTGAAACAATTATTTCATCCATTTCATAGTGAAGGTTGTTTTCTTGCTTAAATTTATTAATTATGGATTGTTTTAAATCAACAGTTCCGTCAACAGACGTATATTTAGTCATTCCCTGATCTATAGCTATTTTAGCAGCATCTTTAATATATTGAGGTGTATCAAAATCAGGTTCTCCAACCGTTAAGACAATAACGTCCTCTCCATTCTGACGCATTTCATTCGCCTTGGAAGTTAGTGCCATTGTTGAAGATGGTTTAATTAATTTTATTCTATTTGAGAACGTCAACGTATTTCCTTGATAAGTAATAGTAGCTTAAATCAGTGTTTTAAGTCAACTTCGTGTTAAAATATTTCTTGATGAAAAAGTTTAATCTTAAATCGCACTATAGTCCAGCAGGTGATCAGCCCATAGCTATCAAATCTCTTATTCAGGGCATAGATTCTGGCGTGAAACATCAAACTTTATTAGGTGTAACGGGGTCTGGGAAAACTTACACCATGGCTGAAGTAATTAAAGAAACTGGAAAAACAACTCTTGTCATGGCCCCTAACAAAACACTAGCTGCGCAACTATATTCTGAAATGAGAGACTTTTTCCCTGATAACTCAGTTGAATACTTCGTTTCATACTATGATTATTATCAGCCAGAAGCGTATGTTCCCGTCTCTGACACTTATATAGAGAAAGATGCATCTTTAAATGAGCACATAGAGCAGATGAGGTTATCGGCCACCAAATCATTAACAGAGAGAAAAGATGCCATAGTAGTAGCTAGTGTTTCTGCAATCTATGGTCTAGGTGACCCTAAACAATACTTAAAGATGAAATTACACCTTGTTGCAGGCGATATAATAGATCAAAGGAAGATATTAAAAAAATTAACCGAGCTTCAATACACAAGAAATGACCTTGAATTAAGACGTGGAACGTATCAAGTTAAAGGAGAAATTATAGATGTATTTCCAGCTGATTCTGAAAAAGAGGCACTAAGAATAGAACTATTTGATAAAGAAATTGAACATTTATATATTTTTGATCCTTTAACAGGACAAATATATAAGAAGGTTAATAGATTCACAGTTTATCCAAAAACACATTATGTAACACCAAAAGAAATTATGGATGATGCATCAATAAAAATAAAAGAAGAATTAAAAGAACGCTTAACTTTTTTTTCAAGTGAAAATAAACTTTTAGAAGCTCAGAGACTAAAAGAAAGAACTAATTATGATTTGGAAATGATTGCTGAAATGGGTTATTGTTCCGGTATTGAAAATTACTCCAGATATATATCAGGAGGTAAAGCAGGTGAGCCACCACCATGCCTCCTTGATTATCTTCCAAGCGATGGTTTAATTATTTTAGATGAAAGTCATGTTACTGTTCCTCAAATAGGTGGTATGTATAGAGGTGACAGGTCAAGGAAACAGACTTTAGTAGATTATGGTTTTAGGTTGCCATCTGCTATGGACAATAGACCGCTTAAGTTTAAAGAATTTACTGATTATAACTTTCAAACTATTTATGTGTCAGCCACACCCGGGCCATATGAGTTAGAATTCTCAAATAATATTACCGAGCAAGTTATAAGACCTACTGGACTAATAGACCCAGTAGTAACTGTGCGGCCATCCTCTAATCAGGTTGAAGATGCTTTGTCAGAAATTAACAAAGTAATTTTAAATGGAAACAGAGTACTTGTAACAACACTTACAAAAAAAATGGCTGAAAATTTAACGGAATATCTTGAAGAGTTTAATATTAAAGTTAACTATCTACATTCTGATATTAATACCGTTGAAAGAGTTGAGATAATTAGAGATTTACGAAAAGGCATTTATGATGTCATAGTTGGGATAAATCTATTGAGAGAAGGTTTAGATATTCCTGAAGTCGAGTTAGTCTGTATATTAGATGCAGATAAAGAAGGTTTTTTGAGATCCGATAAATCACTAATTCAAACTATTGGTAGAGCCGCAAGAAATATTGATGGAAAAGTAATTCTTTATGGTGATGTCATAACTAAATCTATGCAAAGCGCTATTAATGAAACAGAAAGAAGACGTAATATACAATTAGAGCATAATAGAAAAAATAATATAAAGCCTGAAGGTATAAAAAAAGCTATAAAAGAGGCATTAGATGAAGATATTTATGTGTCTGCTACAAATCTTGATAAATTGACATTGATATCAAATGTTAAAAAGAAATATCCTAAAGTAAATGGAGATAATGTTGTATCTATTATCAAAGAACTAGAAAAACATATGTTTGTTCATGCTAGGGATTTAGAATTTGAAAAAGCAGCACAGATTAGAGATCAGATAGCCACAATACAGGAAAACTTTCTTGATATACCAAATAAAAATAAAAAAACTAAAAGGTGATGATGTAAGTTATTTATAAATATAATTAGCTTGAGAATAGCCTTTTAGCATGTTAATTTTACATGACTTAGGCGCGTAGCTCAGCTGGTTAGAGCGCCACCTTGACATGGTGGAGGTCGTTGGTTCGAGTCCAATCGTGCCTAAAATATAAGATTATGTATAAAGTTAATATAGACAATAAAGTTATTGAAACAGATGGGAGTTTATCATTAGATGAGCTTGTTAAAAATAACTTCAGTAACCTCAGACCTATTGCTGCGAGAGTAGATGGCATTCTGATGGATATGAGCGAGATTATCAATAAAGATTCATCAATTGAAATTATAAGTAGTAGTGATAAAGAAGGAATTGAGATTATAAGGCATACATGCGCACATGTTTTTGGACATGCCATTAAACAGTTATATCCTGATACAAAAATGGTAATTGGACCAGTAATTGATAATGGATTTTATTATGACATCTATAGCAAGGAAAGCATTTCTGAAAAGGATTTATCATCAATAGAAGCTTTAATGAAGAAGCTTGCCAAGAAAAATTACAAAATTACCAGAGAGGTTGTGACAAAGAAAAAAGCTCAAGATGTTTTCAAGAAAAGAAATGAAGATTATAAATTGAAGTTGATAGATGAGATACCATCGAACGAAATAATTGCTATTTATCATCATGAGGAATATATAGATATGTGCAGAGGCCCTCATCTTACTTCAACAAGAGAATTAAATTATTTCAAGCTTATGAAAGTTTCTGGATCTTATTGGAAAGGAGATTCGAAGAATGTGCAGCTGCAGAGAATATATGGTACCGCATGGGATACAAAAGATAATCTAAAAGCATACTTAAGAAAACTTGAGGAAGCTGAAAAAAGAGATCATAGAAAGATAGGTCAGAAATTAGACCTTTTTCATTTTCAAGAAGAATCACCAGGTATGGTTTTCTGGCATGATAGTGGTTGGAAAATTTTCAATATTGTTAAGGATTTTATAACATCATATTTGAGAAACTACGATTATAAAATTATTAATACACCTCAGATTTTAGATAAAACACTCTGGAAAAAATCAGGACATTTAGATAAATTTTCTGATCTCATATTTGATGTTTCATCTGAACATAAAGAATATGCAATCAAACCTATGAGCTGTCCGGGACATATACAAGTCTATAATCAAGGTTTAAAAAGTTATAAGGATTTACCAATTAAGTTTGCAGAATTTGGAGTAGTACACAGAAATGAACCATCAGGTACACTACACGGTCTGATGCGTATAAGAGCTTTCACTCAAGATGATGCTCATATTTTTTGTACACCAAATCAGATAGAAGATGAAATTAAAATATTAATAAAAACAATTTATGAAATTTATAAACAATTTGGATTTGAAGATATCAAGGTAGAATTGTCAACTAGACCTGAGAAAAGAGTTGGAAGTGAAGAGATTTGGGATAAATCCGAAAATGCGCTGAAAAAAGCCCTTGATTCTAGTGAGATTGAATGGCAATTAAATGAGGGGGATGGAGCTTTTTATGGCCCGAAGATTGATTTCTCTCTCAAAGATTCTCTAGAGAGAGTATGGCAATTAGGAACGATACAACTTGATTTTTCAATGCCAGAGAGGTTGAATGCAAGCTATATTGATAAAAATGGTGATAAATTAGCGCCTGTAATGATACATAGAGCTATACTTGGTTCTTTAGAGAGATTTGTTGGTATTCTCATTGAGGAGTATGCCGGTGATTTACCATTATGGTTGGCACCAGTCCACGCTGTTGTAATCAATATATCTGAGAATCAGGAAGAACATTGTTTGAAACTTTTAAAAAAACTGAATAATCTTGGTATAGTCTCAACTATAGACATGAGGAACGAAAAAATTAATTATAAAATTCGTGATCATAGTATAAAAAGGGTCCCATACCTATTAGTTGTTGGTGATAAAGAGGTTGAAAGTAACCAGGTCTCTATAAGAACTAGAACTGGGGAAGATCTAGGGGTGATGGATGTTGATAAATTTGTTAAAATGGTAGAAACTCTTCTAGACAGCAAGAGTAATGCTTTAAATAAATAGTTAGGAGTAATGTTATAGCAATTAATAGAAGACCAAGGATGAATTCAAGAATTAGTGTCTTAGAAGTCAGGTTGATAGCGTCAAATGGAGATCAAGTAGGTGTTGTCGACACCCAAAAAGCTTTAGAATTAGCCAAAGAAGAAGAATTAGATTTAGTAGAAATCGTTCCTAATCAAACACCGCCTGTCTGCAGAATCATGGATTATGGTAAATTTAGGTTTGATAACCAAAAGAAAGCCCATGCTGCAAAGAAAAAGCAAAAACAAACCCAGGTAAAAGAAATTAAGTTTAGACCAAATACTGAAGAAGCTGATTACCAAGTTAAGTTAAAGAGCATTACTAAATTCCTGAATGGTGGCGATAAGGCCAAGATAACTATGCGTTTTAGGGGCAGAGAGATAGCACATCAAGTAATTGGACGAGAAGTTTTGGATAGAGTACAGAAAGATTTGGATGAAATTGGCATTGTAGAGCAAATACCGCTATTTGAAGGCAGACAAATGGTAATGGTTATAGCGCCGAAGAAATAATTACTGTATACTTAACACGTTTTTAGCCTAATAAGAGGAAGATGATGCCAAAAATGAAAAGCCATAGTGGAGCCGCTAAGAGATTTACCAAGACTCCTTCGGATGAAATGAAGAGAGCTCAGTCTCATCGCAGGCATATACTTACAAAAAAGAGCACTAAAAGAAAAAGACATCTCAGAGATGATTTATTAATCAGTAAAGCTGATAAAGCCCTGGTTAAAAGGATGTTACCATACTAACTAGGAGAAAATTATGGCACGCGTAAAACGTGGTGTAGTTGCACATGCAAAGCACAAAAAAGTATTAAAATTAGCTAAGGGTTATAAAGGCGCCAGAAGCAAAGTGTTTAGAGTCGCAAAACAAGCGGTTATAAAGGCTGGGCAGTATGCATATATTGGTAGAAAGCAAAGAAAAAGACAATTTAGATCATTGTGGATAACCAAGATTAATGCTGCTGCAAGATTGAACAACATGTCTTATAGTCAGCTAATGAACCAGTTGAAAAAATCAGACATCACAATTAACAGAAAAATGTTGGCTGACTTAGCAGTAAATAATGCTGAAAATTTTGCTGCCATTGTAAATTCTATAGCTAGTCAAAAATAGCTAATCTTAACTTGTGTCAAAAAATTATACTTCACTAATTTCAGAACTTAGAGAGAAATTAAAGAAATGTAGTTCTCTGCATGATATTGCCAATATAAAATCATTTTACCTTGGTAAAAATGGCATTGTCTCAATTGAATTTAATGAGTTAAAGAATGCCTCGATTGATGAAAAAAAAGAATTAGGTAAGTCTCTAAATATTCTAAAGAATCAGGTTCAAGAATTAATTTCTCTTAAACTTTCTCAAGCCCAAGAAACTAAAGATGTTGATTACCCTATAGATGTTACTCTACCAGGTAAAAATATATCAAGTGGTTCTAGACACCCAATCTCAATCACTATAAATCAAATTACATCAATATTAGGTAAATATGGATTTACATCAGTAAGCGGTATTGAGATTGAGGATGAGTTCCATAACTTTGAAGCTTTAAATATACCAGATACTCATCCTGCAAGAGATATGCATGACACATTTTATGTATCTGATAATAAGTTATTGAGGACGCATACATCATCTGTCCAAATAAGATCTATGTTATCAAACAAAGCCCCACTCAAAATTATGACTCCAGGTAAAGTTTATAGATGTGATTCTGATCCAACCCATTCACCTATGTTTCATCAAATAGAAGGACTATGTATTGATAAAGATATTAATTTTTGCCACCTTAAAGGTGTCCTAACTAATTTTATAACTGAATTCTTTGGAAGAGACATGGAGATACGTTTTAGACCTTCGTATTTCCCATTTACAGAGCCATCAGCAGAATTAGATATCAAGTTCAGAGGCAAGTGGTTAGAGGTTCTTGGCTGCGGGATGGTCCACCCGAATGTTTTAACTAATGTTAAAATCAATTTTAAAAACTTTTCTGGTTTTGCATTTGGTTTAGGCATAGAAAGGTTAGCTATGCTTAAATATGATATAGTTGATTTAAGGATGTTTTACGAAAATGATATCTCGTTTTTATCACAATTCAAAGGGTTGAAGTAGTTATGAAGATTAGCTTGAATTGGCTGAAAGAGTATGTTCCAGATATAAAAAAAAATGACATCTTTATTGAAGAGCTTACTTCTTTAGGCCTAGAAGTTTCATCCCAGGTTAAAATTAAAAAGGATACAATAATTGATATCGATATGACTCCTAATAGAGCTGATTGTTTATCTATTCTAGGTGTTGCGAGAGACATAAGTCCTCTATATAAAAAAAAGATATGTCTACCAAAGTCCATAAAACTCATAAAAGCAAAAAATAATATTTTTTCTATGATAGAAAGAGGTATAAGTCCCTCTTATAGTGTTCTATCAATTCAAAATATTGATAATTCTATACCAACACCTGAATTTATGAAACAACGATTAACGGGAAGTGGAATAAAGACAGTTAACTTTATCGTTGATGTATTGAATTATGTGATGCTTGAGAATGGCCAACCTATGCATGCATTTGATAAAGATAAATTTAATGGACCCATAAGTGTACGTTTTGCTAAAAAAAATGAAAAGATGAGTGCATTAGATGGACAGGTTTACAGATTGACCACTGATACCCCTGTAATTTCTGATAGTAAAAATCCTCAGGCAATAGCCGGTATAATAGGATCTGGAGATACGGCTGTTAGCGTTAATAGTAAAAATATATTCATAGAGTCAGCTTATTTTACCCCAACAATTATCAGGAGGTCGTCCAAAAACTTTCGCTTGCAAACTGATGCATCATATAGGTTTGAGAGAGGCGTAGATCCACTTTTAAATAAATATGCACTGGAAAGAGTACTCTTTATTCTAAAAGAACATACTAAGGTAGGGAATTATTCTCTCAGCCATTCTTCTGTCCCAAAAGTTGCTAAACATATAGGTAATAGTATATCTGTGGAATCTGACTTATTTCAAAGGTCTTTGGGCGTAAAAATTACAAATAGCTTTATAATGCAAACTCTTAAATATCTTGGTTTTAATCCTAAAAAAAACAAATCAAGTTTTGTTGTTAAAGTCCCTAGCCATAGATTTGATATTCAGCTCCCTCAGGATTTAGTTGAAGAGGTTGCAAGAGTTTATGGGTATAACAATTTCAAGTCAGTTTTAGCAGTTAATTCATTTAACAATATTCAGGCTAAGTCAGATAAGAATGATTATTATTCAGATTTGTTAGTTGCACGAGGCTATAATGAAACAATTTCGTTTAGCTTTATTCCTAGTGATGGACAAATTAATCATATGCAAAAATCACAGATTATCAAAATTATAAACCCAATCTCTGAAGATAAATCAGAAATGCGAGGGAGTATGATTAATAGCATATTATCTACTTGCGGTTATAACTTTAGTAGAAATAATAATAATTTAAAAATATTTGAATCTGGTAAAACATATAAAAAACATAGAGATGGAAAGGTTACTGAAGAAAACATTCTAGCAGGAGCCATATCTGGAATAAATTCAGAACAAAATTTGAAAACTGATCAGAATGAACTTTCATTTTTTGACTTAAAAGGAGACTTAATCTCAATGTTACCGAATTTGTCCTTCGAGGCCAATGATAATATCAAATATATTAGCAAAACTTGCCAAGCAGTTATTAAACAAAATAATCAAATTATAGGCTATTGTGGAGAACCCAGCAGTTCACTTTGTCAACAATATTCGATTAAAAACAAAGTATATTATTATGAATTAATGATGGATAAGATAATCCATATAGATAATGTTAAGTATAAAAAGATCTCAGTATTTCCTAAAATCAAGAGAGATTTAACTATCCTGGTTGATAACAAGATTCTTGCAAGTGAAATAATAGATGCAGTAGAAAGAAAATTATTTAACTATATGATAAATAGTAAAATAAATGATATATTCTATAATAAGGCTGAATTTGGTAAGGATAAAAAGAGCATAACAGTTGAATTTATATTTCAAGATTCATTGCGTACATTGATAGATAATCAGGTAAATGTTGAAATGGAAAAGATTACAAATCTCTTAATGAGTAAATATAAAGCTATAATTAGAACATAAATAATGACTATCACTAAGAACTCACTTGTAGAAGTAATACATAATGAAGTTGGACTCAACAAAAGAGAGGCTAAAGAGTTTATCGAGGAATTCTTTGAGATGATTAAAGAAACTCTTGAAAATGGCAATGATATTAAATTTTCTGGTTTTGGTAATTTCATCCTTAGGGATAAAGTTGCAAGACCTGGTAGAAACCCAAAAACTGGTGAAGATGTCATTATTTCTGAAAGAAGAGTGGTTACTTTTAAATCAGGACTTAAACTAAAGAATAAGTTAGAAGCATATGATGGAAAATCAGAATAGTACCACTGTCATACCAAATAAAAGATACTTCACAATAGGAGAAGCCTCTAAAATTTGTGATGTAAAATCACATGTCCTCAGATATTGGGAGCAAGAATTCAAAGAGTTAGACCCTATAAAAAGAAAAGGAAATCGAAGATATTATCAGCAGAAAGATATCGCAATGATATTACAGATTAAGGAGTTACTTCAAAATAATGGTTTTACTATAGAAGGTGCAAAAAATATGATGATTAACAATCAGTCTGAACCAACACCTTCATCAAATAAGCATATGGTTTCTCAAATTAAGACTGACCTCGAGAATATTTTGTCTATACTTAAAAGATAAATATGATTAATTCTTTTAGAGAAAAATATAGCTACCCTGCTTATAGTGTGAGTAAAATTAATAATATAAGATTCTACTCTATCACCGAGAATCTAAATGTACCAAGTGTAACTAGTATACTTAGATTAACAAATACAACACAACAAATAGATTTTACCTCTAACCAAATAACAGATTCAATGGAAATAGGAAATTACATGCATAAGTACTTAGAGCACTATGTTTCAAAGAAGGAAGAGTTTCGTAGTGATTCAAAAAATTATGAAATTGCTAAGAAACTTGCTCAGATTATTATTGACAATTTTATTAATGACTTAGATGAGACGTGGGGTACCGAGGTTCCAGTATTATATAAAGATATGTATGCTGGCACAATAGACCTTATAGGAACTAAAGATGGACAATTATCAGTTATTGATTACAAATCTTCCTATCGAAAAAAAACTAAAGATGAGATGAACGAATATTTCCTGCAGTTAGCAGCATATGCAATTGCACATGATTGGCAATATAAGACAAATATTAATTCAATTATAGTTTTTTTAGCAATAAGAAATGGTGATTTCGAAAAGACAGTTATTTCAGGCGATGAACTGAAATTATTCAAGAATGAATGGCTAAATCGATTAGATATATTTACAGAGTTAACAGGTCATATTTATGCTTAGTACAGATGATATATTAGAAAAAAATAAATCTTTTTTAAAAAGGCTTACTGAAGTCCGGAGGTTAGTTTGACTATGACTCCATCCAAGAGAATTTAGATTTTTTATCATCTGAATTATTAATTGAAAAAAATTGGTCTGATAAAAATATACTGCTTTCATTGCAAAAAGAACAAAAGCAAAAACAAGATTTATTAGATAATCTCAACAAAATAGAAGGTGACATAGATATTATTCAATATACAATAACATCATTATTGGACGATGATGTAGTTTCTGAGAATAAAGAAATGATTGAAGAGATGAGTCAAATATCTGTAAATCTAGAAAAATCTCTAGGGTTGTTAGAGACAACATTAATGTTCAAGCAAAAAGAAGATCAGTATGATGCATATATTGATATTCAGTCAGGATCTGGGGGAACAGAGGCACAAGATTGGGTAGCTATGCTGCTTAGGATGTACCTGCGCTGGCTAGAATCCAAGAAACTTGCTCATGAAGTTGTTGAGTTATCTGAAGGAGAGGTTGCTGGATATAAAAGTGTAACCATAAAAGTTAATGGTCTATTTGCATATGGATGGCTACGAACTGAAACTGGTGTGCACCGGTTAGTAAGAAAATCACCTTTTGATTCAGGTAATAGGAGACACACGTCATTTGCTTCGGTATTTGTTTATCCTCAAATTAATGAAGATATTAAGATAAACCTTAATCCTGCAGATTTGCGTATAGATGTTTATAGAGCTAGCGGAGCTGGTGGACAACATGTAAATACAACCGAATCTGCTGTCAGAATTACACATTTACCTAGTAAAATTGTGACTCAATGTCAAAATGGAAGATCTCAACATAAAAACAAAGAAAGTGCAATGAAACAACTACGTGCTAAACTATATTTGTTTGAGATGAACAAAAAGAATGAAATTAAAAACAAAGTTGAATCAGAAAAATCAGATATATCTTGGGGTAGTCAAATAAGGTCATATGTATTAGATGACTGCAGGATAAAAGATTTGAGAACGAAATTCGAGACTGGTAATGTACAAGCAGTATTAGATGGAGATCTAGATGCTTTTATTGAAAAAAGCTTAAAGGAAGGACTTTAAAATGACAGATGAAAATAAACTAATCACTGAGAGAAAAAAGAAGTTAGAGGCTATTAAAGTAAATAATAAAACTTATCCTAATACATTTCGGAAAAAAGATTACGCGAAAAATATATTAGTCGAGTACAAGGATACTGATAAAGAAATATTGGCAGAAAAAAATATAAATGTTTGCATCTCAGGAAGACTACTAACAATTAGAAATATGGGCAACTCATCATTTGCCAACTTACATGATGAAAGTGGCAATGTTCAGATATATCTTCAAAAAAAACAAGTTGGTGAGGATAGTTACTCATTATTTAATAACTTAGATTTAGGAGATATTGTTGGAATTAAGGGTATTTTATTTAAGACTAAAACTGGAGAGTTGACTGTTAATACATCATCATTGACACTTTTATCAAAATCTCTTAGACCTTTACCAGAAAAATTTCATGGTATAGCTGATATTGAAATTAAATATAGGCAACGATATCTGGATTTGATGATTAATCCAGATACTAAATCATTGTTCAAAACACGTTCTAAAATAGTGTCATCTATTAGAGATTTTTTCATCAATGATGATTATTTAGAGGTTGAGACTCCCATGATGCATATGATTCCAGGCGGGGCCGCTGCAAAACCATTTATAACTCATCATAATTCTTTGGACCTTGATCTTTATTTGAGAATAGCACCCGAGTTATTTTTAAAAAGATGCATTATCGGTGGTTTCGAAAAGGTTTTTGAAATTAATAGGAGTTTTCGTAATGAAGGACTTTCTGTTAAGCATAATCCTGAATTTACAATGATAGAGTTCTATTGTGCCTATCAAGACTACCTTTATCTTATGTCATTGATAGAGGACTTATTTTCTAATGTTATCAACGTGCTAAATCTTGATACTAAATTTTTATATCAAGAACAGGATATTAGCTTTAAAACTCCTTTTACTAGAATTAAATTTTATGATGCTATAGCAAAATATGCTAATGATTTTGATGCTTCACAACTTAAAGACAAAAGTTATATTCAAAAATATTGTTCTGAAAATGGTATTGGCATATCAGACAAAGAATCTCTGGTTAAAATGCATCTTGGTATTTTTGAAAAAGTTGTAGAAAAGCAATTAATAGACCCAACATTTGTCACACATTATCCTACAGAAGTTTCACCCTTATCTAGGAGCTTTGATGATAATCCAGACTTAGTTGAGAGATTTGAATTATTTGTGGCTGGAAGAGAGATAGCTAATGGTTTTTCAGAGCTAAATGATCCTGAAGAACAGTCAAAAAGATTTAAAAGTCAGGTTAATTCGAATGACGATGAAAAGATGAGTTATGATGATGATTTTATTACTGCTCTTGAGTATGGTATGCCTCCAACAGCTGGTGCAGGAATAGGAATTGATAGACTAATTATGTTGTTTACTGACTCTGCTTCAATCAGAGATGTCTTACTATTTCCTCATATGAAACCTAAGAAGTAAGCATTAACTTCAGTATACTAACCGCATCTAAAAAACTCTCTAAGGAATACTTGTAATCAAAATCTTCGATATTATGAGTATATATTTCTATAGTCTTGTTAACAATGATATGTATTTCAGCATCGTTTAACAGATATACTTTTATTTCTTTACCAATAGATTGAAATTCATGCCCATAGGATTGAATAAGATTCTCTAGTTGAATAATATTATCAATGTCAGTGTTTTTCATTACAAAGCTTAATTGCATAACCAATATATTTCTTTGGAGTGAGTTTAAGAAGAACTTTTTTTTCTTCATTTGGTATTTCAAGATTATTAATAAGACTATGTATTGTATCCTTGTCGACTTTCCTCCCTCTAGTCGCTTGTTTTAATAACTCATAAGAATTAGAGATATTATATTTTCTGGCAATCATTTGAATTGGCTCAGCTAAAATTTCCCATGCATCAGTAACATCTTCATTAATTTTATCTTTATTAAGAGACAATTTATTTAACCCTGTCATTAGGTTTTCATATGCGAGGTAAGAATACCCGAAAGAGATACCAATATTTCTTAGGACAGTCGAGTCTGATAAATCTCTTTGGAGTCTGGATATTGTTAGTTTTTCTATAATAAATTTTAGAACACTATTAGCAATTCCTAAGTTTCCCTCGGCGTTTTCAAAATTTATAGGATTAATTTTATGGGGCATAGTTGAAGACCCAATTTCTCCTGCAATATTTTTTTGTATAAAATAATTTTTTGAAATGTAGGACCACATATCTTGAGAAAACCCAATAAGAACAGAGTTTACATGAGCTATCTTCCCAGACATTTCTGCAATATAATCATGTGGTTCAATTTGAGTTGTATATTTATTTTCTTTTATCCCAAGACTATTAATAAACTTTTTATTAATAATAGGCCAATTAATATCAGGGAACGTAACACTATGAGCTGAGTAATTTCCAGTTGCACCATTAAATTTTCCCATAATATCGATAGTCTTTAAATTATTTCTCAACATATTTAATCTTGCATAAAAATTTAAAAATTCTTTCCCCATTGAGGTAGGTGTTGCTGGCTGACCATGCGTATGAGATAACATTATATTTTTTGAGTATTTTTTTATGTTTTTTTTGAGCAACAGATTTAAATTCCTGATTCTATTACATATCAAGTCTCTTCCAGCTTTAATCATCAAGGCATAAGATAAATTATTTATATCTTCTGACGTGCAACAGATATGAATATATTCTTTATATTTCTTTAGATTTTTATTAGTGTCA
Source organism: Gammaproteobacteria bacterium (assembly GCA_018667355.1). Taxonomy (GTDB): domain Bacteria; phylum Pseudomonadota; class Gammaproteobacteria. The sequence continues at coordinate 14,927 of JABIVC010000009.1, forward strand.
AATTTTAGTTTTAGGAAATATTCAACAGCTTTTACATCATGTTTGGTAGTACTTTCTAGCTTTTTAACTGTCTTAGCATCACTTAAATTGAAATTATGATAAATATTTAGTATAAAATTTTCGTCTTTTGATTTTAATCTTGGGAGCCCTTTAATTTTGTCAATTTTTGACAAAAATATGAACCATTTAATCTCTACTAATACTCGATGTTTGATTAAACTATATTCTGAGAAGACATCACCAATGTCTTTGCATATATCCGAATATCTTCCATCTAGAGGAGAGATTGAGAGTAAATCATCTTTTTTCATAACAACATTTATCTCAAAGATGATATTATATCATAATATTAATAAACTTAAAAATCATATGAAAAAAATTACTTACAGAAACGAAGAAGATTCACTAGGCAAGGTTAGAGTGCCAAAGACTGCCCTTTATGGTGCGCAAACTCAAAGAGCTATAGATAACTTTAAAATTAGCAGGGATGTTTTTCCTCCAGAATTTATTGAGTCACTGGCTGCTCTAAAAGCTGCTTGTGCCATGGCTAATAATAAATCTAAATTATTGTCAGCTAGAACAGCTAAAGCAATAAATAGTTGTGCATTAGATATTCATAAAAACATCGAAAAATATTATGATCAATTTCCTATAGATATATATCAGACTGGCTCTGGTACAAGTACAAACATGAATATCAATGAAGTATTATCGACGATTGTTTCTAAAAAACTGAAGATAAAGGTTCACCCTAATGATGACATTAATAAATCACAAAGTTCGAATGATGTGATACCAACTACCATAAATATATGCTCTGTACTCTTAGCTCTAGAGTTAAATGATGCGCTTGATTATTTTACAATGAAATTAATTGACAAAGAATTTGAGGTCAAAGATGTGATAAAGTCTGGCAGGACACACCTCATGGATGCGGTGCCATTATCATTTGGTTACGAGATTGAGTCGTGGAGAGAACAAGTTGTTCATTGTAATCAACCATTATTACAAAGTGCTGAAGAGTTACAATATCTGCCAATTGGCGGAACAGCTATTGGGACAGGCCTTAACGCTCCAAAAAACTTCGGTAAATTAGTAGCATCTGAATTAAATAAAATACTTGGAAAATCAGGAGCTAAGTTTACGTCAAATCCTAATAAATCTGAAATGATAAGCTCCCAAAATCATATATTAACCATGAGTGGTGCATTACTAAGAGTTTCATCATGCTTGTCAAAAATATCTAATGATCTGCGTTGGATGAATAGTGGCCCCATATCTGGGTTATCTGAAATTACATTAAAACCTTTGCAGCCAGGAAGTAGTATAATGCCAGGTAAGATAAACCCCGTGATTCCAGAGGCTGTTTTAATGGCGATGGCTCAAGTTGCAGGTCACCATAATGCAATTAATATTGCATGCATTTCTGGAAGTTTTCAGCTGAACACAATGTTGCCTTTGATAGCTAACAACATCATCGAATCATTTAATTTATTAATAAATTCTGTTTATTCGTTAGCAGATACGGTCAGCACTTTTAAAGTTAATGAAGATAATATCAGGATGAACTTAGAAAAGAATCCTATAATTGCCACTAAATTAAATGAGATAATTGGTTATGATTTAGCCTCTAAAATAGTCAAAGAAGCGTATAAAACAAATAAATCAATCGTGGAAATCACTGAAGAGAAAACAAATTTATCGAGATCTCAAATATTAAGATTATTAAATCCAAAAAAACTAATCTGATTAATGATGCTAGATAGACATACAAGTGATTTAATTTTTATAAGGTGGTTTTTATTTTTTATCGCTTTAATAATTTTACTTTTGATAGCAGAACAATTTAAGCTTCTATCAACTATACTTTCAAATGATGTTAGCTATATATCTTCAATAATATTGTCTATTTTCTTCTTCTTTACCATCAAGCTTGGCCATCAGTTATATTACTTTAAAGATATATATCTCAATATCATGCTTCTTTTAAACAATATATCTTCTGATACAAAGCGAGATGTATTGCAAAATTTTATCCATTTACAAAAACCAAATAATTATGAAAATATTATTATCGTAAAATATATTTATTCAGTAGTTTCTTTAACGCAAAAAAATAAAGACACTAGTGAATTAAAAAATGGTTTTGAAAATGACTTAACCTCTAAGCTAGAAACAGGATGGTTTGTGGTAGATCTCTTGCTGAAACTCGGACTGATTGGAACAGTAGTTGGATTTATTATTATGTTATCAGCTATTATAGAGATTGAAAATTTTGACCTCACGCTCATGAATGCTCTGTTGCAAAGTATGAGCGGCGGAATGAAAGTTGCTTTATATACAACATTAACAGGTTTAGTAACATCTATCTTACTATCTATGCAATATAAATATTTAGAGTCATTAGTTTATAAAATATTTCACACTTGTAATTCTATCATCCCACACATAGATGAGGAATTATATGCAATTTTGAATAATGAAAAGACAACATTATAAGTTTGACCCATTTACAGATTTACTATTCAATATTCTTTTGGGTTTCACATTTCTTTTTTTTATAACAATCTTGTTTATTAATCCTATTACAAAACTCGGCAATATAAATATGAAAGCTGAATATATAATTACAGTAGACTGGGAAGAAGGTTTAGCTGATGATATAGATCTTTGGGTTCAAGATCCTAATGGAGAAATAGTCTCTTATTTAAAGAAAGATGCTGGTTGGTTGCATTTAGATCGTGATGATAGAGGTGTTCTTAATGATACGGTTGTTATAAATAACAAAGAGGTGGCTTACCCTATTAACCGTGAGGTTGTGACATTACGTGGCATAATACCCGGCGAATATACCGTGAACTTATATTTATATGACCACGCTAGCGCAAGCCCTGTTGAAGCTAAAGTAATAATTGAAAAAGTGAACCCATCTTTAAAATTAGTATTTATAAATGATGTCTTAATGAATACTAAAGATACTGAGCTGACAATAACAAAGTTTCGTCTTGACTCAGAAGGTAATTTCAAATCTATTAGCTCTAAGAACGAAGTTCTTACGCCATACGAACTCAATGGATATTAATTTAATGGATATTTTACTAACAATCATAGCTCTGACCATTATTTATGGGACATTACTATATATGCTTTTTAAAATTTATGATTTTAAAAAAATGATATATTTATCCTTCTCAATATTGATTTTTTTTGTTTTTCTACAAATTAAAATATTTAACAATCTGGGTTATCCTGTTATTTCAGAGTTACCCGAAAAATTTAATATTTTATTTGTCAAGAAATCTGATGATGAGTTTATTGTTTTATTAAAAGATATTTCAGATAACTCACTTCCTAGACTATATAAATTGAAATATAGTAATAACCTTGAAGATATCTTAAACGAAGCTATGTCAAAAATAGATAATGGAAAGAGAATTATTGGAATTATAGATCACTCTAGCGTTAACAATTACTACGGAATCTCTATCAAAGACATGAAAAAAATAGTACCAGATAAATAAAGTAGAGTATTTATAAGATTATATGATAGAATGTTGGCAATTTTTTGAGAGATAAGAAAACATGGATTTTAAAGATAAAGTTACACATATTGAAGATAAGAGCGAACAGTCTTACGACATTTATAATATTAATAAAGCAGATATAAAACACTTACCTTACTCTTTGCGGGTATTATTTGAAAACTATGTAAGAAATAATAAGTCAAATATAAAAGAAGTAGTGAATAAATTCCTCTCATGGAATGGCAGTATTCAAGATCAGACAGAGATTACGTTTTATCCTAGCAGAGTCATTATGCAGGATTTTACAGGAGTACCTGCAGTTGTTGATTTAGCATCTATGCGCGATGCTGTTAAAGAGTTAGATGGTGACCCTAGCTTGATTAACCCTCAATGTCAGACAGATTTAATCATAGATCACTCTGTTATGGTTGATCATTATGGAACAGAAGACTCAAAAGATTTAAATACACAGTTAGAGTACAAAAGAAATATCGAAAGATATAGATTATTAAAATGGGGACAAGGTGCATTCCGTAACTTGAGAATTGTTCCGCCCAATAATGGCATTATTCATCAGATTAACATTGAATATATTTCCCAGGTCATATTCAATAAAGATAAAACACTATATCCAGATACAGTCGTAGGGACGGATTCTCATACCACAATGGTGAATGGTTTAGGTGTTCTCGGATGGGGCGTTGGAGGAATAGAAGCTGAGGCTGCCATGTTAGGACAACCAATACCAATGTTACTACCTGAGGTAATTGGTTTTAACTTAACTGGTAAGTTATCAAAATCAACTACTGCAACAGATTTAGTTTTAACTATAGTTGAACAACTCCGAAAAGCCAATGTTGTAGGAAAATTTGTAGAGTTTTATGGTGATGCTCTAGACCACCTATCTATTGCAGACCGTTGTACTATTGCTAATATGGCACCTGAGTATGGGGCTACATGTGGTTTTTTCCCAATAGATGATATGACTTTAAGTTATATGGATACAACCGGCAAAGATAAAGCCCATGTTAAAATAATTGAAGAATATTCTAAAAAAGTTGGATTATTTAGAAACGATTCCGATAAAATTATTTATAGCAACAGTTTGAGTCTTGATATCTCTACAGTCCAGTCATGTCTTTCAGGGCCAAAAAGACCTGAAGATAGAGTTAATCTTGGGGATGTTAAAACAGTTGTAACAGATGAAATTAAAAAACAAAAAAAATCTAAGCATCAAAATGATTCGGGTTTAGCAGATGGTGCGATTATGATTGCAGCTATTACAAGCTGCACTAATACATCAAACCCTAGTGTAATTATTGGTGCTGGTTTATTAGCTAAAAAAGCCGTTGAGAAAGGTTTGAAAGTAAAAGATTGGGTAAAAACATCTTTAGCACCTGGATCAAGAGTAGTCAAAAATTATCTAGAAAAGGCTAAATTAAGTGAATACTTCGATAAGCTAGGTTTTAATATAATAGGGTATGGATGTACAACATGTATTGGTAACTCAGGGCCACTGAAAGACAAGTATACTGATGAGATCACAAATAAGGATCTTATTGTAAGTTCAATACTTTCTGGAAATAGAAATTTTGAAGGTAGAATTCACCCAGAAATTAAGATGAATTTTTTGGCATCACCAATGCTAGTAATCGCTTACTCTTTAGTGGGTCAAATTGGGCTTGATATCTCGACAGAGAGTCTTGGTAAAGATACAAATGGAAAAGATGTGTACTTAGATGATATCTGGCCATCTTCTGAAGAAATTGCTTCTGTTGTACATGATAATATAGATAGAAAAATGTTTACAGATTCATATTCTGATTTATTTGAAGGAGATTCAAACTGGAAGGATATTAGCACAGCAGATTCTGAATATTTTGATTGGCAAGATGACTCCACTTATATCCAACCGTCACCTTTCTTTGAAAACATTAATGAGGAATTACATAAGCTTGAATCAATAACTAATGCATACCCATTGTTAATACTTGGAGATAGCGTAACAACAGATCATATTTCACCTGCAGGATCTTTCAAAGATACAACTCCTGCGGGAAAATTTTTAGTTAAAAATGGAACTCAAGTAGCAGATTTTAATTCCTATGGCTCCAGAAGAGGTAACTATAGGATTATGCAGAGGGGAACTTTTGCAAATATTAGAATTGCTAATAAGCTTGTGCCAGAAACAACTGGCGGATTTACATTACATCTGCCTTCTAACGAGCAAATGCCTATATTTGATGCCGCAGAAAAGTATCGTCAATCCAATGATAATCTTATTGTTTTCGCTGGTAAAAACTATGGGTGCGGATCTTCAAGAGACTGGGCAGCAAAAGGAACTAAGTTATTAGGTGTTAAGGCTGTAATAGCTGAGAGTTTTGAACGTATTCATCGTTCTAATCTTGTAGGAATGGGAGTTTTGCCACTTGAGTATATGGAGAATGAAACATTTGAGTCTTTAGGTTTAGATAAATTATCACAATTTACGATAAATAAGATAAACATAAATGATAAAGTTGTAAAAGTTACAACTTCTAAAAATAATAGTCCGTTTGAGTTTAATCTTAAAATTAGAATAGATACAGCAATGGAATGGAATTATTTTATGAATGATGGAATTCTAAATTATGTATTAAAAAATATAGCTAGCTCTTAGTAATTTCTAGATACTTATCTATTGATTTAGAAAATGAGGACTTAAATACAACTAACTTCCATTTAGTTCCGCCAAGCTGCTGCCATAAAAGTGTTGCTCTTACCCCAGCGAATAATGCGGTTCTGATTCTAGATGCTTGAAGAGGATTTGTAAGATGGGTATTATCTCCATTTACAATAATTCTTGGCTCAAATTTACTTAATGTCTGTTGATATATTTCTGATAACCTATTCGTTTTTTGATCAGTATCTAGATTATCGCCATCATCTTTTAATTCTTTCAACAGCTTTTGCATTAGAATTATAATTTCAGAATTCTTCATAAGATTATTTGCTAGCAATCGTAGTGATACAATGTATCTCCTTGTCTCGCTACTTCTCGTGAATATATCACCGATCATTTGTTTTCTTAAATATTCCAAACCTGGCTTCATTTCATTAATATCAAGGTATATATCAGTGAGATTTGCAGAATTCATTTCTAATATACTATTAATCAATGGAAGAAAGTTTCCTTCATTGTATTCACCATTCCATGCAATATCTGAGACTGCTTGGCAGCATTGATACAATCCTGCTAAAGCAATAGTTTGATCATCTATATTTTTTATCAACATACGTAGCTAATTATTGCTCCTCCAACACATTCTTCTTCATCATATAATACAGCTGACTGCCCAGGCGTTATAGCTCTTTCTCTTTCAGATAAATTCAAATAATACTTGTTATCACTTTGCATAATAGTTACAGGGATTAACTTTCCTCCATGCCTAAATCTTGCCTTAAGAACTTTTTCTAAAGCAGGGCAACCTTGAATCCAGTTAATATTTTCTAGGCCTACTTTACCAGTGGAAAATAGTCTGTCATGATCTTGACTTATAATTAATATATTTTTATCAACATCTTTTTTCAGAACAAACCATGGCTTCTCGCTATAATTTTTCTGGCCACCAATTTTAATCCCTTTGCGTTGACCTATAGTATAGTTAAATAATCCGGCATGTTCACCTAGCATATAACCATCCTCATCACATATTTTTCCAGGCTTAGTGTCTATATATTTTTTAATAAAACTTGAGAAATCTCTTTTCCCTATAAAACATATACCCATGCTTTCTTTTTTTTCGTAAATAGATAAATCAAAATCTTTGGCAATATTTTTAACTTGATCTTTATCAATATTTTCAAGTGGAAACATTAAGTTCTCCATAATTTTTTGATTAAGCATATATAGGAAATATGTTTGATCCTTTGTTTTATCTTTAGGCATATTCAAAGTAAGACCGGCTTTATTCTCTTTAAGCATCGCATAGTGCCCAGTCGCAACTTTGTCACATCCAAGTGATAATGCATATTTCATAAAGTAGTTAAATTTAATTTCCTGATTACAAAAGATGTCAGGGTTTGGAGTCAAACCCAAGTTCAATTCATCAATAAATCTCTTGAAGACTAAGTCCCAATACTTATCTGAAAAATTTACAGTAGTGAGAGTTATACCTAGTTTTTTGGATACTCGTAGAGCATCTTCATAGTCTTTTTTTGAATTACAAGCATCGTTTTTATCATCCTCTTCCCAGTTTTTCATGAATATACCAGATATGTCATAACCTGATTCTTTTAATAATACAGCTGATATTGAAGAATCTACACCACCTGACATACCAACTATGATTTTTTTATTAGAATTCATTATTTATATTTGTTAATTGCACTACTTAATAGTATCATCTACGCTAAATTATAATATATCGATGTTCAAGAGGTAACAATGAATAAACTTAGATCTGCAAATGAAATCCAAAAAGACTGGGATACTAATCCTAGATGGAAAAATGTAAAACGAGACTATACAGCTGAAGAAGTCGTAAGATGTAGTGGTAGTGTGAGAATAGAGCATACTTTAGCTAAAAATGGCGCTGAAAAACTATGGAATCTGATTAATACTGAAGATTTTGTGAATGCTTTAGGAGCTTTAACCGGTAATCAAGCAATGCAACAAGCAAAAGCAGGTTTAAAAGCAGTTTATTTATCAGGTTGGCAAGTTGCTGGTGATGCTAATACTGGAATGCAGATGTATCCAGATCAATCACTATATCCAGTAGATAGTGTACCAAGTGTTGTTAAAAGAATTAATAACTCTCTAAGAAGAGCGGATCAATTAAATATTGCTGAAGGTAATGAGATAATTGACTATATGTTGCCTATAGTTGCTGACGCAGAAGCTGGCTTTGGTGGCGTTCTAAATGCTTTCGAGCTTATGAAGGCGATGATCGAAGCAGGTGCAGCAGGTGTTCATTTTGAAGACCAACTTGCATCAGCTAAAAAATGTGGTCATATGGGTGGAAAAGTTCTTGTTCCAACTCAAGAAGCAGTTCAAAAACTTGCTGCTGCAAGATTAGCAGCAGATGTTTCTGATGTCCCAACTGTTCTTCTAGCAAGAACCGATGCTGAAGCTGCAAACCTAATTACTAGTGACATTGACCCAAGAGACAAAGAGTTTTGTACGGGTGATAGGACTGCAGAAGGTTTTTATAGAGTTAATAATGGAATAGAGCAAGCTATATCCCGTGGGTTAGCGTATGCTCCATATGCTGATTTAGTTTGGTGTGAAACTGGAGTTCCAGATCTAGCATTTGCTAAACAATTTGCTGAAGCTTTGAAAAAAGAACATCCAGAGCAATTGTTAGCTTATAATTGTTCTCCTTCGTTTAATTGGAAGAAAAAACTTGATGACTCTCAAATAGCTAAATTCCAAAAAGAATTAGGCGCTATGGGATATAAATTCCAGTTTATTACTTTGGCTGGTTTTCATGCTTTGAATCATAGCATGTTTGAATTAGCAAAAGGTTATAATGAAAGTCAAATGACAGCTTATGTTAAATTACAAGAAGCAGAATTTGCATCAGAAAAAGATGGATATACTGCTACTAAACATCAAAGAGAAGTAGGAACTGGTTATTTCGACACAGTAACACAAGTTATTCAAGGCGGAACTTCTTCAACTACAGCTCTTACAGGTTCTACAGAAGAAGAGCAGTTTGACGAAAAATAATAAATATTTTTCTCCCTCAAACTGAAAAGTTATATGATTAAATATAATATACCGAATGGTGGAGAGGTAATATCGTTTCAGGGTGGAGCGATAAACACCCCTGACAAACCCATCATACCTTATATAATTGGTGATGGCATTGGAATGGATGTCACGCCAGTTATGAAGAGGGTTCTTAATTATGCAATTGGAAAAGCATACGGTGTCTCCAGAGAAATTAAATGGATGGAGATATATGCTGGTCAGCAAGCAAAAGAAAGTAGTAACGAATTACTCCCTCAAGAAACAATTGATGCAATGAAGAAATATAGAGTTTCAATTAAAGGGCCGTTAACTACACCTGTAGGGAATGGATTTAAATCTCTAAATGTGACTATAAGACAAAAACTTGATTTGTATGCATGCGTTAGACCGATTAGATATTTTCCGGGCACAAGCAGCCCTATGGTTGAGTCAAATTTAACTGATATGACGGTTTTTAGGGAAAATACCGAAGATCTTTATACTGGAATTGAATGGAAGGCTAACTCAGAGGGAGCAAAAAAAATAATTAATTTTATTAAAGAAGAGTTAGGTGAATCCCCGTTTCGTTTTGAGAATAATTGTGGAATCGGAATTAAACCCGTGTCTCGAGAAGGGTCAGAAAGGCTTATTAACATGGCTATTGAATATGCATTAAATGAAAAAAAGGATTTTTTAACCATTGTTCATAAGGGCAACATAATGAAATATACAGAAGGTGCATTTAGGGATTGGGCGTATGGTTTAGTGAAAGACAAATATAATGGAACCATGAACGATGATGGGACATTTTCAATATCAAATATTGGAGCAAAACATATTTTAACAGTCAAAGATTGTATAGCTGATAATTTTTTACAACAAATAATTTTAGTACCTGAGCAACATGAGGTTATCGCTACTCTTAATTTGAATGGTGACTATATATCAGATGCTTTGGCTGCACAGGTAGGAGGAATAGGAATAGCTCCTGGTGCTAATATTGGTGAAGGTGTAGCTGTTTTTGAAGCGACACATGGTTCGGCAGAATCATTTGCTGGTAAAAATAGAGTTAATCCGAGTTCAATTATATTATCTGGTGAAATGATGCTTAGATATATGGGGTGGGATGAGGCAGCAGATTTTGTACTCAAAGGTGTCAAGGGAGCAATACAGAAAAAACAACTTACTTTTGATTTAGCTCGGGCAAGAGCTGGTAGAAAATTTATTAGACCAAAATCTAAAGAAAAACATACTGCTGAAGAAATTCAAAAAGAGTTGATTACATTAGTTCCAGGAGCAACTTTAGTTAGCACAGAAGGATTTGGTGATGCAGTTATAGATAATATGTAATCGTTTTATTTATCTCTGAATATTATTCTGCCTTTAGACAAGTCATATGGAGTTAGCGCTACCATAACTTTGTCACCTCTAAGAATTCGTATATAATGCTTTCTTATCTTTCCAGATATATGAGCAGTAACAACATGTCCGTTTTCTAGCTCAACCTTGAACATGGTATTCGGCAAAGTTTCAATTACTTTCCCAGACATTTCTATTTGTTCATCTTTTGACATAATTTATTTTAAACTGTAAATTAGAAGTTGTTCTATTATAACAAAATTTGAGTTAATAGTGTATGAATATAAATATTGGTTCTAGGCAGACAGATGATTTTAAAATTATGAATTTTGATCATCTTATGAAGATCTATGAAAATAATTATTATCTTTTTAAAAAGGTAATTACTTCACTTAGGGATAATAGTTCGATGTCAACAATCGTGTTTAATAATAATGTCATGCAATATGAGCCTATTACGATTACCAAATATACAGATATATTTAAATTTTATTATAAATATAAGTCTCCCTTTTATCCTGGAAATAGTTACTCAATTAAACCTCACCTATTATTCACGCTCTATAAAGACGCAAGGTTGCTTGAAGTTAAGTCATTAGGTCAAAACAAGGATTTTGACGAAAATATCAGAAACAAAATAAAAGTTAATTTAAATATTTATTTCTGGTTAAAGAGTATTTTGAAAAATAATCATACATATCAATAATATATAAGGTATATCGATAATATATATAAATATTTATGTTTTTAACTGATTGCTCGAGAGTCTTGTAAATCACATATTTATCCCATAACATATATACAAAGGGGTAATTGAAACTTATAAGGAGAGTTAAGATGAAATTATCAGCAAAAGGACGATATGCGATTAAGGCTATGATCAATATCGCTTTAAACACATCAAAAGAGCCAAAAACCTTGCTTCAAATAGCAAAACATCAGGGTATTTCTTTATCATACTTGGAACAATTGTTTGCTCTGTTGAGGAAACATAACCTAGTATCTGGTATACGAGGACCTGGAGGAGGGTATAAGCTTTCAGATTTGCCCGAAAATATCACAATAGCACAGATTATCAATGCAATTAACAGTGATACTGTGGTTAACGATGCTTCCGAGAGGAAAGATGAGGTGATTTGGTCAAAATTCAGTGCTAAACTATGTAACTACTTGGAAACTGTTACACTGGGTAGCTTGATATCGGAGAATAACTCTGTGAATATCACTGATTCAGCTGCAACTGAAACTGTAGTAGATAAAATTATGGTAAATGGGATTTAGCTTAAACCGGAGAAAATAGATGGCTTATAGCGATAAAGTGTTAGATCATTACGAAAATCCTCGTAATGTCGGAAAGTTTGACAATGATGATACAACTGTAGGCACAGGTATGGTCGGTGCACCAGCATGTGGTGACGTCATGAGGCTACAGATTAAAGTAAATGATGATGGTGTTATTGAGGATGCAAAGTTTAAGACATACGGATGTGGCTCTGCAATAGCCTCTAGCTCATTACTTACTGAATGGGTCAAAGGGAAATCGTTGACCGAAGCATCTTTGATAAAGAACTCTGACATTGCCGAAGAACTAGCTCTTCCACCTGTAAAAATCCATTGCTCAGTGCTTGCTGAAGATGCAATTACGGCTGCAATCGAAGATTACAAAAATAAAGCTAAATAAGTAGTTAAATATTGAAAAGTTAGTTATTTATTGCTTATAATGTTATTTAAGTAACAGAGGAGATTGACGTTATGGGAACAACTCTTAAAACAATGAGTACAAATGTTGGTGGTATGGAACGTATGCTAAGAATTGTAGCCGGTATAGCAATACTATACTTTACAATGGCCGGTATGATTCCAATGCCTTGGGGATTAATTGGTATAGTCCCAATTCTAACTGGATCTTTGGGTTGGTGCCCATTGTATATTCCTTTTGGAATCAGCACGATGAAAAATCAGTAAATACTAAGTATTTATAAAATTTAGAGACGCTTCTGGCGTCTCTTTTTTTATAAGTAATTTTCTATTATGAACAATTATAATACTAAGCCAGTCTATTGGGAAAAAGCCAAAAATTATTTATCTAATAATGATAATATTATAAAGAAAATTATACAAAGTGTTGATAATAAACATTTTTTGACTAGGAACTCAACACCTTTTCAAACATTAGCTAACGCGATTATCGGTCAACAGATATCTGTGGCAGCAGCCTCAAGTGTTCTAAATAAGCTCAAATCAAATATTGGCGGCTTGAGTCCTAAGAAATTATACTCAGCTAATAACTCAATGCTAACAAATTCTGGCTTATCTAGGCAAAAAATTGAATATTTAAGCATTCTAGCCTCTAAATTTGTTACAAATCCTGATTATTTTTACGGTTTTAAGAATATGTCAGATAAAGACATAATAGATAAATTATGTGAATTAAAGGGGATAGGCGAATGGACGGCACAAATGTATCTAATCTTTCAGTTGAATAGACCAGATATTTTGCCATTAGCTGATATCGGCTTTGTGAATAGTGCAGTCAAGATATATGATATAAAAGAACCAAAATTACAGAATCTTTTGGAGGTTTCTAAGAAATGGGGTCATTATAAAACAGTCGCTGTATGGTATATTTGGAGAATAATTGATCCTGAAGTTGTACAGTATTGACAAAATATTTTATGAAAAAAATAATTAAAAATATAAAAGTAGCCAAAGAAATTAAGAAAAAAAACAAGAATAAGAAAACAATTTTTGATAAATATGGCGATAAGATAGAAGATGGTATTGATTATAAAAAAGATAAACCACCTCATTGGTAATGCCGCTATATAATCTTAGTTTGATGGACAATATTATGAATAATCAGGAAGAGCTAAAGACATTAATTCGCCAAGGCAAAGAGATTGGTTATATTCTTAACGAAACTCTAGATAAATGTCTTTTAAGCTTCTCAGCAATTGATAGGAAATATATTATTGAGACATTGGAAGAAATGGAAATACAGATTGTTGACTCTCCAAAAGAATATGATGAGTATAAATACTTATCTGGTGAAGAAGCTATAAAGATTTTACAAAGTTTGAGTGATGGGACTCATGAAGCATTTATCAAGCCTCCTAACAAAGACAAAGATGAGTAATTTAAAAAACTTATGAAACATGTTAACATACGAAAAAACTTATTATGTTTAAGAAATATTATAATTTAATTGTTCTGTTAATATGCACTGGAGCATTTCCGGTTCAAGTCGTGTCATCGAGTAATACAGCATTCACTGATCCTGCTATATGCTACTTCCATGATGCTGACTCCAATGATGATAGACAAATTATCAAATGTGATCATTGTGATTACTACTATGATATTGATTCTAATCAAAATTCTAAATATATTTTCCCGATTAATGAAGATATCTTGGTCGATAACCTTACACTCAAAAAAAATTTTTTAAGTTACATACTTTCTCTTAACCCTAGATCCCCTCCATTAGTTTAATTTTATTATCATTAATTAATTTAACTAATATATAGCGGAGGATGCTATGAAAAATATTTATATTTTCTGTCTAATGACATTAATTATTTCGACAAATATATATGCTGAAGATCTTACTGATATTCAGATAACTGCACCTGAACTTAGTTCACAAGATTTAACTAACCAAGCTATTGAGGATATCAATACTAAAAATGCCATTGATGGCGGTGATCTTTTAAGATCTATTAACGGTATAAGTACAATCAGAAGAGGAGGGCATGGCTTAGATCCTGTTGTAAGAGGACAAAGTGATCAACGTCTTAATTCATTTTTGGATGGCGCTGTAGTTTATGGTGCTTGCTCATCTAAAATGGACCCTGCCTCTACATATGTGAATATAGAAAACTATGACTCAATAAGTGTCATTAAAGGTTCACAGTCAGTATTATATGGTCCGGGCGGACCGGGTGGAGTAGTAAGGTATGAAAGAATTACTGAACCTCTAACTCAATATACAAAAGATAGCAACACTAAGTCACAGCCATATAAGCTTAAAATAGGTCAGACATTTGACTCTAATGCGGAAGCTAAAACTACAATTGGTGATTTTACATTAGGTTTAGGTCAAGCATATTTTAGAGTTAATGCTTCTTATTCTGAGGCCGGGAATTATGAAACAGGTACAGGCTTGAAACCACTTACAGAATATGAAACTAGTAATTATTCAACCATATTAGGAAAAAGACTTGATGATGGTTCTAAATTAGAATTTTCATATACTGATAACTCTCAAGAAAATATTGGCTTTGCTGGTTTAGCAATGGATATCGTATACAGTTATACAGATATTTATAATTTAAAATACCATCGAGTTACACCGCTTGGCCCTTTTTCTTCAATGAAAGTTGAACTTTTTAATTCTGACATGGATCATTTAATGGATAACTATAAAATGAGAAATGTTAATACTATGAGAACACCAGCTGCTTCTGATACATATGGTGGAAGAATCATAGGAGCTACAGATAGGGGGATGAAAATTGGTGTTGATTATGAACATAATACTAGAGATGCCGAGCAAAATATGGTTATTTCTGGAACAGAAAGACATCTTGCATACCTGTGGCCTGGAGCAGAAATTTCTAAGCTGGGTTTCTTTATAGAAAAAGATAATAAAATGTCAGATCTAACTACAATGTCATATGGTTTAAGATTTGATAGGGTAGAGACAGATGCAACTAGGGCTGCTGTTGATCCTGGTACTGCACATATGGCTCAAGTAACAGCCAATAGTTTGTATACAGCTCATTATGCTGGAACTGTCACAGCAGGTAAAAGAGATTTTAACAATTTTAGTGGGTTCTTGAGATTTAAAAAAGATTATGGCCCAATGTCTAGTGCTTATATCTCTCTAAGCAGGAATGAAAGAACGCCTGATGCAACAGAGCTATTCAATGCTAAAACTTCTATGGCAATGGGTGGAAAATATAGACTCAGACATATTGGTAATCCAAATATCAATTCTGAGGTACACACTACATTAGAGTTAGGTTTTGAAAATATGATTATGGGTAGTCATGTCAATGGATCTTTATATCTTAATGATGTTAGTGATTATATTACAACATACAGAGCTTCTGATGGAACATATGATAATACCGTTAACGATGCAAGAATTTATAAGAATGTAGATGCTACTATTTGGGGGTATGAACTTACTGTTAAAAAAGATCTTACCTCTAATGTAAAAACCATATTTAATATAAATTATACTCATGGAGATGACGATACACAAAATAGACCATTAGCTCAAATAATGCCTTTATCTGGTGATATTTCATTAGAATATCAGACAAGTTCCGTCAACTATGGTTTAAGAGCTAATTTTGCCGATACTCAAGACCGTTTTGATTCAAGAGTCCTTGATAGCGGTAGAACTGGGGGTTATACCGTTTATGATCTATATGCAGGTTTTGAACCAACTCCAAATATTAGATTTACAATGGGTATAAGTAATTTAACTGATAAAAGATATGCTACTCATTTGAATAGTTCTAACTCTCTAGATGCAACAGCTGACCGTGTTGATGAACCAGGAAGAAGTTTCTGGGGATCATTAATTTATGATTTCTAGTTGACATATTACCCGTCCCTACAGCACTCCATTAAAGGGGCGGGTGATTTATTTTCCTAAGATTAGAAATTTTTTCATTTATTTATTTGAACACTATAATGACTCAAAATATTTGAATATTAACTATCTCTAACTTGTTTTCAATAATATATGTATATAAAATAATTTATTACTTATTAGGAGTATAGGGATGGATCCATTATCACAAGGTGTTGTTGGCGTAGTTGCTGCTCAGCAAACTGCAGATCGCAAACATCTCTTAATTGCTAGTCTTTTAGGATTCTTTGCAGGGATGTCTGCTGATTTAGATATATTCATTAAGTCTTCTCAAGACCCATTATTCTCGTTAGAGTTTCATAGGCAATTTACGCATTCAATATTTTTTATGCCATTTGGCGGATTAATATGTGCATTATTTTTTTATAATCTCTTTTTAAAAAATAAAGATATATCATTTAAACAAACTTATATTTACTCAACACTGGGTTATGCTACTCATGGCCTACTTGATGCATGTACAACTTATGGCACTCAGTTATTTTGGCCATTCACCAATGATAGGATTGCCTGGAATACAATTTCTATTATTGATCCATTATTTACTTTACCTATCCTTTTCTTAGTTGTATTTTCAGTTTATAAAAATAGCAAAAAATATTCATATATTGCTTTGTCATGGATAATAATATATACATCTTTAGGTTTTATTCAAAATTACAGGGCTGAAGAGATAGGGAGAGAGCTTGCAGAATCACGTGGGCATAAAATAATAAATATTGAAGCAAAACCAAGTTTTGCAAATATAATTGTTTGGAAGACTATATATACAACTCAAACACATTATCATATAGATGCAGCTAGAGTAGGATTTAATACTAGAATAATAGAAGGAGTGAAGATAGAAAAATTTAACATAAAAAAATCATTCCCCTGGCTCGACTTAGAATCTCAACAAGCGAAAGACATAGAAAGGTTTAGATGGTTTTCAAATGGATATATTGCTACTTCTAGTATTAATCCAAATCAAATAATTGATATTCGTTATTCAATGTTGCCGAATGAAGGACATGGTTTATGGGGTATACAACTAAATCCAGAAGCAGAAAAAGATGCTTATATAAAAAGAATTTCTAATAGACGTAGTGATATGTCCACATATATTAAATTATGGAAGATGATAGTAGACTAATATATCTATGATTTAATTATCTCCTATGGAGAAACTGAATTAATTACTTCAGGATTCAACTTTATAATGTTATACCTATTGATATAAATCATTTAAATCATATAGTTAAGATGATAGATTGCATATATGCGTTATAAAATTTTATTTCTTTTAACCATCTGCTGTTTTAACCCATCCTATTTATATTCTGGTGGTAAGACTACTGCGGAATCAGTTAATTCAAAAAACATTCAATATACTATTGGTTATATGTCAGAGTATTGGATAAGAGGGTCTTTTCAAGCTGCTTCTGTTCTACATGCCAATGTTTCTTATACTACTGGCCCAGTTTATTTGAGTGCTGGTTATGCAGATTTAAGAGATAGAAAGGGCGGAGCATCTTATAATGAAGGAGAGGCATTCGTAAGTCTATATGGAAGTTATAATTTTAAATTATATGAAATACCATCATACATAGGACTTGCAGCATATAGATATACCGATGGAATTGATCAGCATTATAATGAGGTCAGTATTGGTGCTGATCTAAGTCTATTTTCTGTTGATGCTGTTATTCTAGGTGATTATGATACGTCTCCAAGCTCAGATTATTGGCATTTTCAGGTCACAGTACCCTTGGGTCCAGTCAATTATACTTATGGTACATATTCTGGTGCATGGCAATATGTTGTTCATGAAGTATCAACAGGGTTTGATATCAATGATATAAATTTTGGTGTAAAACTAGGCATGAATAATGACAATGCGATGGGTACATCTGCCAATTCAAATCAGGATACAACATACGGTGTACTCTCTATTAGCTATAGCTTTTAGAGATAGTATGATTGAAAAGTATAAATCAATTAAAACTTTGGCTTTAGAAACAATTAAATTAATATTAATAGGAATATCCATGATTTCTTTTGCCATTTATATATTATTTAATATATTTTATGATTGAAAAATTTATTAAGACTGAGTGTGGTTTATCTGAGTATAAAAGATTAAAAATACTCTCTGAAGATAGAGTACTTTTTAAAATCAGACTATACGTTTTCGTTATAATAGCGATTATGAGAGATTTATTTAAATAGTTAGATAGATCTAATTATTTTTTTTCTGCATCTTCTTAAACTTTTCTATAGCTGCTTTTCTTTTTATATCACCATTTTTATCAAGCATGCTGCTAATATCTGAATTATTATCTACCACTGATTTGAGGTTAGAACATACAAGACCTATTTCAAATGGAGATAGAGATTTCATGTTCAAGACTAAATAATAATTTAGACCATGCTCCCAATGCTTTAGAAATCCATTTTCTATATATTTTATTTCAACATCATATTTTTCGGCTATAATCTTAAATGCATTTCTTTTAGTCTTTTCATCAAATATTTCTGTCCATACATTATTGATTACCATTGACATGACAAGATTATCAGTCACTCTTACATCTTTAGTTAATCCAAAAGCTTTATCTAAAGATCTAGATTTATTTCTAAGCATAATAGATGCATTGTTACACCATTCACTTAATTCTTCTGGAATAAGTTTAGGGACAGCATTATAAACATGCATAATTTCAAAAAGTTCTATAATATCCTCGTTTCTTATTTGAGTACGAGATAATATTTTTTTAATTCGTAGTTCATGTAATTGCCATGAAATATTTTCTGTTGTCATTATTACTCTCTTATTTATGGGTTAACTTTACCATCAGATACTCATTAAATACTACATATTTATCGCTAGTTATGTTAATTTTAGGTTATAGAAATAAAGAGGGGAGTGAAGATAATGAGAAATATACTTTTATTTTTGACGCTAGGGTTTACTTCGATTGCATTCGCAGGTGGCCATGGTAAAGGTCTGCCGAATGATTCAACTCATGGATCACATGGCAAATATAGTTTAACTTATGAAATTCTAGATAATGATTATGATAGCGGTGTGAACACGATAGTAGGAGCAACCATAGATGAAGATGATAATGGCTATGGTATAGTCTTGGGTTATGACCTGGGAAATAATCTTACGCTAGAAGCAGCATATAGAGATTTTGGCCAAGCTTCATTAAGCGGAGCATCTGGAAATACTTTCAAATATGGAGGCGTTTCTTACACATTTGATGCAACAGCTGTTGTTTCGGTTGAGGCAGATACTCTAGCATTAGGTCTGAAAAAATCGTTTAATCTTGGGGACAATCTTTCTGTTTTTGCTAGAGCAGGTATTCATCGCTATGAATCTACTCTTGGAGTAACAGCGGCGACAGCATCTGCTGACACTAGCAACAAGGACGAAGAAATTTATTATGGAGTAGGAGCATCATATTCAATGGGTAATATACATCTTAATATAGCTCATGATACTTATGACATTGATTATGGAGATATAGATGCTACAGGTATATCTTTAAGTTATAACTTAGCTTTTTAAATAGTTAAGATTTATTAATATATGGCCTAGATTTTCTGGGCCATGTTCATGAGGTAGGTATCAATTTTACTTCAGTGGAGACGGCGGGAATCGAACCCGCGTCCGAGAGCACTCAGCCCTTAGTACTACATGTTTAGTTTATCTTTAATTTAATCATTAAGCTGACGATAAACAATCTACTTAATAACTGTCTTGTTTAATTTAACAGTACAATAACAAGCACATGTACTGCGGTCTTATCATTATGACTTCAGTAAAGAGCATATAAGCCTACTCTTAGTGAAGCTAGCGGCAGTTAGGCTGCTAGGGCTAAAGGTTTATTTTCAGCGTTTATAGTTTATCAGCAGTTTAACGAGTTACCGAAAAGCTCGACATGCACTTCAGGAATTGCAACCCCACGTCGAAGCCAGGTCGTCCCCTAAAATTAGCTTTATATCCTATATCTTATAATACACTCACGCAATCACTATTGACCATATTTAATTTATTTTTTTAAATAAGTTTTAAAATAATATCTGGATACTATTGGTAGGATTCCAAGCACTGTGAGTAAAAGTATTGTCTGTAAATCAATATTTACCCCTGTTGTAAAAGCCTCTCCAAGTTTACTGCCTATAATAATAATTATAATCGTCCCAGGCAGCATACCAATTTGTGAAACGATATAATAAAGCCAAGACTTTATTGTCGTAAGACCCACAAGGGAATTAACTATAAAATATGGAAAAATCATACACATTCTCAGTGCAAACAAGTAAGATCCTCCATTTTTTATAAATCCCTTATTAATTTGTAAATAATGCTCACTATATTTCTTCCTAAGATAATCTCTAAGTAAATATCGTGATAACCAAAATGAGAGAAGCCCTCCTATAGATGACGCGAAAGACACTAAAATTATTGCATCAATAACATTAAATATCATCCCAGCAAGCAAACCCATGAGTCCTGCAACTGGTAATGATAATGAGGTAAAGAGAATATAAAACAGGAAATAGTATAATTTAGATAGTTGTGGCGATTGAGTTATAAAAATTTTGATATTTTCTAAGTTAGCATTGAAGATATCAGCTATATTACTTTCCATATTCATCACAAAGATGGAAGAAATGACGATTATTAAGAACAATATAAATTTAAATTTATTCATAATTATCTAATACTACTATGTACAGTCTACTTTGTATTATGCCATCAATATATTTTATTATAACTAAGCAATACCAATACTCCTAAAACTGTATTAAAATATAGGCTCTATTATGCTTCAAAATACAAATATACTTATAGATGTAACCAAAAGAAAGGGTAATACCAAAGATTCATTTCATTACTTCCTTGTTTATAAAATCAAGTATGATAAAAAGATTAGCTCATCAGAGCTAGAGACTCTAAACCATCTACTGAATACTAGTAGGGTTCTTAGAACAAATGACATAAAAAGCAATAGTATATTAATTACAAATAGATCGGGTATTTTATCTCCATGGGCAGAGAAAGCTAAACAGGTTATTAATAATTGTGGATATAATAATAGTTTGAGCATAGAACAGACAAAGCTATATTCTTTTGATAGTAACATTATATTTAAACAGATGAGTGCTAACCTTGATACATTATACGATAAAATGACACAGAATTGTTTTGCAAAAAAAAATGATATACAAAAATATTTGAATAATGACAAAATTTCTAAGAGTGATAAGAAAACAGAAACAATATCATTAACACAATTAAATAAATATAATATAAAAATGGGTCTAGCTCTTAGCGACCTGGAAATCCTTTATTTAAAAAAAATATATACAAAGCTTAAGAGGCCACCCAAGGATATAGAACTGATGATGTTTGCACAGATTAATTCTGAACACTGCAGACATAAAATATTTAATTCTAAAATAATAGAAAAGAATTCTAAGAAAAACATATCTCTATTTGCATTAATCAAAAAAACTTTCAAGAAAAGAAATAAAGATGTAGTTTCAGCTTATACTGATAACTGTTCTATCATTAAATCAAATAAGATAAACTTTTTATATACTGATTATATCAAAAAGAAGTATAGATATAAAAAAGAAGATGGCTTATATATAGTGAAGGCAGAAACACATAATCATCCAACTGCCATAGCACCGCATGCTGGAGCAGCCACAGGGTCAGGTGGAGAATTACGAGATGAAGGAGCGACTGGAAGAGGGTCAATACCAAAGGTAGGTTTTACAGGTTATACATTATCAAACCTATGTATACCTAAAGATAACAATAGGTGGGAAAATAATAATATAGGTACCCCCGCAAGAATAAAATCACCGTTAGATATTATTATTGAGGCACCCATAGGAGCTGCTTCCTATAATAATGAGTTTGGTAGACCTAATATTTTTGGTTATTTTAGAACCTGTGAATTTAGTCCGATCATAAATAAATCTAATATAAAAAGTATTGGGTACCATAAACCAATAATGATTGCTGGTGGTGTTGGAGTCATAAGGAATAGTCATGTAAATAAAAATAAGTTGGATCATGGTGACCTAATTATTGTCTTGGGTGGACCATCTTATCTCATAGGTCTTGGCGGTGGAGCAGCATCATCATTATCATCCGGAACTAGCAGTGAAAACTTAGATTTTGCATCAGTGCAAAGAGATAATCCAGAAATTGAAAGAAGATGTCAGGAAGTAATTAATCAATGTGTATATTTAGATAAAAAGTCACCTATTAAAAGTATTCATGATATTGGAGCAGGAGGACTGTGCAATGCTGTCCCAGAAATAGTTAATGATTCCGATAGAGGTGCAGATATTATGATGTCTAAAATACCTCTAGGTGAAGAATCTATGAAGCCTTTGGAAATCTGGTGCAATGAATCTCAAGAAAGATATATCATAGTGATTAATAAAGAAGATTTAAGTATATTTGATTCTATTAGTATCAGAGAAAACTGCCCATATGCCGTGATTGGTAAAGTAACACGAAAAAGAAGTCTTGTTGTATATGACCTAGATAATGTAACAAAAATAATTGATTTACCAATGAATTATCTTTTAGGAAAACCCCCTATAAAACCAATTAATATTATTGGTTATGATGAAAAAAATTATAGCAATAATCACAGTTATATAAATTTTGAAAAATGCGTGAAAAGTGTTTTATCACTACCATCAGTATCTGATAAAGGATTCCTTATCACGATAGGTGATAGATCTGTTACTGGTCTTGTTGCACGCGATCAAATGGTAGGAGCAAACCAAGTACCTGTTTCTAATGTAGGCATAACAATGTCCAACATAGGTTCTACAAGTGGGCAAGTGATAACAATGGGAGAACGTCCATCTATAGCAATTACCAATCCTGAAGCATCCGCAGAGATTGCTTTTGGAGAGGTCATAACAAATATTGCATGCTCACATATCAAAGATATTTCTAAAATAAAATTGTCAGCAAATTGGATGGCATCATCAAAAAATGACAATGAGATTGAAAGCCTATATCAAGCTGTGAAAAAAATATCAGAACTATGTCAATTTAATAATATTACAATTCCTGTTGGCAAAGACTCCTTGTCTATGAGCACTTCATGGAAGAAAAATAAAAAATCATATGATGTTGAAAGTCCTGTAAGTCTCATATTATCTGGATTTTGTTCTATTGATAATGTTGAGGATGTAATAACTCCTGACTTAAAAGGTGATGGTGAAATATTTCTTATCGATATTTCTGAAGGTAAGGAACGATTAGGAGGTTCATCTTTACATCAAGTACATAATATAATTGACAACGATGTCCCAAGGATAGATAAATCGGAAAATATCCCTTTATTTTTTAACTTAGTCCAAAATCTTGTGAAATCTAAAATTATCTCTGCGTATCATGATAAATCAGACGGGGGTTTATTTACGACATTAAGTGAAATGGCATTTTCAGGAAATATATCACTTGATATTTTCAATAGCCTAGAGAGATACTTCGATATACAGCATATGATTAAATTTTTCTTTAATGAAGAGTTAGGCGCAGTGATTGAAGTACCTAAAAGAAATATTAAGGACTTTAATACTTTAGTTCAAAAAAATAAAGCTGATAAATTTATAGTTCCACTAGGAAAGTCAATAAAATCATCTAATCCGGAAATACTAATCAGGTCTTATGAGGATATATCCTTTACTCTATCAGTATTAAGGAAATATTGGAGCAAACTAGCATACAATATTCAAAAGATTCGTGATAATTCTTCAACTGCAAAAGATGAATATTATAGCAAAATAACCTCACATCAGGATATAAAGCCACTAAATAGTAAGGTCACTTTTTCAGCCAATAAAATGAGGATTAAAAAGACCAAATTAAATAGGAAACCAAAAGTCGCAATTTTAAGAGAACAAGGTGTTAATGGGCATAAAGAAATGGCACATGCATTTATGATGTCTGGTTTTGAGTCTCACGATATACATATTAATGACATTTTAAAAGGTGATGTAAACTTAAGATCTTATGAAGGTATAATTGCATGTGGTGGTTTTTCATATGGCGATGTACTAGGGGCCGGAAAAGGTTGGGCAAGTAAAATACTATATAATGATAAGGCTAAGAATGAACTTGAGCTATTCTTTAATGATAAAGCTAAGTTTGCTCTAGGTGTTTGTAATGGTTGCCAAATGTTGTCACAACTTCAAACAATCATACCAGGAACAAAATATTGGCCTGTTTTCAGTCAAAATAAATCTCAACAATTTGAAGCAAGGTTATCAAGAGTTAAAATTAATAAATCACAATCTTTGTTTATGTCAGACATGGAAGGATCCATATTACCCATTATAGTCTCTCATGGAGAAGGTCGGGTTGTATTTAAAGATAAATCATATACAAGTAATGGTATAATAAGCTATGTGGACAATGATAATAAAAAAACAATGAAATATCCATATAACCCAAATGGATCTTGCAACGGAGTAAATGGTTTTACGAACAAAGACGGAAGAATAACTATCATGATGCCTCACCCAGAAAGATTATTCGACTTAAAACAATATTCTTATCGACCTGCTGAATGGAAAAAGTCTCCATGGTCTAAAATATTCATTAATGCAAGAAATTGGTTAAAGTGAAAATATTTAATAAATATAACTTAGATAAAGAGAATGAAATTACTGATGAGAAATATTTTCTCAATCGTAGGAAAATTATGGCTTCAGCATTTGCTTTCCCATTCTTAATAAATTCTAACAGTTTAGTCGCATCACAAAAAAAACTCTCCTTCAATAAAGATTTAGAATACAGCACAAATGAAAAAACAAATACTATTAAACAAATTACTTCTTACAATAATTTTTATGAATTGGGAACTGGCAAAAGAGACCCTATGTTGAATGCAGATAAGTTAAAATCTCATGAATGGAAATTAACAATAGATGGGCTGGTAGAGAATTCATTAATTCTTGATTCTGATGATTTGATAAAAAAGTTCCAGCTTGAAGAGAGAATATATAGACTAAGATGTGTTGAGGCATGGTCGATGGTAGTTCCCTGGATTGGTTTCGAGTTAAGAAGTTTAATTAATCTTGCCAAGCCATTATATAATGCAAAATATGTATCTTTTGAATCTATCTTAGATAAAGAAAATCTACCTGGCCAAAAAAGAAATATTTTAAATTGGCCTTATAAAGAGGGATTAAGAATGGACGAGGCAATCAATCCATTAACAATGATAGCGGTAGGACTTTACGGAAAGACTCTCCCCAATCAAAATGGCTCCCCTGTAAGACTTATTGTTCCATGGAAATATGGGTTTAAAAGTATTAAGTCAATTGTTAAAATTTCATTTGTTGATCAAAAACCAACATGCACATGGAATGAACAAGCCCCAAATGAGTATGGTTTTTATTCTAATGTCAATCCATATGTAGATCACCCAAGATGGACTCAGAAAAGAGAACGAAGGATAGGTGAGTTTGGCAAAAGGGATACTTTGCTATTCAACGGATATAGTAAATTTGTAGATAATTTATATACAAACATGGATCTTAAAAAAAACTTTTAATATAATTTTTTATTTTGAATAGAATCATTACATATACATTTTCATTGATTCCAGTATTTTACATTTTTTATCAATCCTTATTCAATGATGAAATTATTAATCCATATTCATATTTAATAATTTCATCAGGATATATTGCCATGAGCATGATAATAATTATATTATCAGTTCCTCTTCTATATTTTGTCAAAAACTTTATAGATAGAAGATCTCTGGGGTTAATCACGTTTGTTGTTACATTATTTCATTTCTTTTTATATCTTTTAGATAATAGTTTTAACTTTAAATATATAATGTCTGATCTTATCTCTTTATGGTTTATACAGGCAGGGTATCTGGCTTTACTATTATTTATTCCTTTGGTATTAACATCAACAGACAAACTTAGGAATAAATTAGGTAATAAGTGGTTTACACTGCATAGATTAATTTATTTGATTCTAGTATTATCATTATTACATTATTATTTAATCATTAAGGCAGATTATTTTTTATTTAATCTTTATTTGGCCATTTTATTAGCTATATTGATAATAAAAAGAAGGGTTTATAGTTCATGAATAGAAGAGAGTTCATTCAATTTTTACTAGCTGGATATGCTGCAGGCATAGTAAAGCCCTCTATGAGCTCGTCAACAATTAATTATAATATCAAACCTTTTGGTGATTTGAGACTTATTCATATCACAGACACTCATGCGCAATTAGACCCCATGCATTTTAGAGAGCCAAACTACAATCTTGGTGTTGGTATTAATAGAAACACCCCTCCTCATCTAGTAGGAAAAAGATTATTAGATTATTATTCTATTAATTCATCTATTATGAAACATGCTTTTACTCATCTTGATTTTAATAGTCATGCAAAAGAGTTTGGTAAATTTGGTGGTTATGCTCACCTTAAAACTGTTATAGATCAATTACGCTCTGATGCTAGTCAAAATTCATTGTTGCTTGATGGTGGAGATACTTGGCAAGGAAGTGGCCTTTCTTTGTTAACAAATGGAAAAGATATGGTTGAAGCATCGAATATTTTAGGTGTAGACGTTATGACTGGGCATTGGGAGTTTACCTATGGCGAAAAAATATTCTTGGAGAATTTAAAGAATTTTAATGGTGATTTTGTTGCTCAAAATATTTCACTTACTGAAGAAGCTCTATTTGATGGAATAGAACCAGTAGATGATGATAATCATTTTCAGAAACCATATGTTATCAAAACTATAAATAATCAGAGAGTCGCTGTCATTGGCCAGGCATTTCCATATACTCCTATTGCTAACCCTAGCCGAATGATTCCTAATCTTACTTTTGGAATTCGTGATAATGAACTTCAGGATTTAATTGATAAAATTAAAGAAACTGAAAAACCTTCCTTAATAGTGCTTTTATCTCATAATGGTGTAGATGTAGATAAAAAAATGGCATCAAAAGTTCGTGGGATAGATATTATATTTGGTGGACATACCCATGATGTTTTACCTAAACCTATTGAGGTAATTAATAATAATGTAAAGACAGTAATATTAAATTCAGGATGTAATGGTAAATTTGTTTCGATGATCGATATAAAAGTTAAACATTCATCTTTTGAATACAGATACAAGTTATTACCAATTTTTTCAAATCAAATAGAACCATCAACTGTTATGAATAATCATATTTCCAATATGAAAAGTCCTTTCAAAAATCATTTGAATCAAGTTATCGGAAAATCTAATCATGATTTGTATAGACGAGGAAATTTTAATGGCTCTTTTGATAACCTTATCTGTGACTCAATGTCTAATGTTCTTGATAGTGAAATATGTTTGTCCCCAGGTTTTAGATGGGGAGCCACTGTTCTTGCAGGAGAAGATATTACCATGTCCGACATCTATAATCATACCGCCATTACCTACCCAAATGTTTATAGAAGGGAAATGACGGGGCTCACTATAAAGAATATCCTTGAAGATGTAGCTGATAATATTTTTAATCCTGACCCTTATCTCCAGCAAGGGGGCGATATGGTGAGAACTACTGGCATTAGTTATGAAATTGAACCAAAGAATTCAATTAATAAAAGAATCAAAAATATAACATTAAATAATGGTAAACTACTGAAAAATAACAAAAAATATATTGTCAGTGGATGGGCTAGTGTAAACTCAGAAGAATCGGGAGCCCCGATTTGGGAAGTAACTAAAGAATATCTTGGTTCTATCAAACACTATGACTTAAGTAAGGTTAAACAACCCATTTTAGTCTCTGAAGATGACAATTTTGGAATAGAAATTTAGTTACAAAAAATACTTTAAATGTTAATATTTCATTTGAATTTATACACTATATTGTGAAAGGAGAGCATATGTTTGATGTAGATATGAAAATTGCAGGATTTGATGACGAGCTTAATGATGCTATAAAAAAAGAGATTATTCGCCAAGAAGAGCATGTAGAGCTTATAGCTTCAGAAAACTATGCAAGTCCTAGGGTTTTAGAGGCACAAGGATCAGTTTTAACGAATAAATATGCAGAAGGATATCCTTACAAACGATATTATGGTGGGTGCGAAAATGTTGATGTAGCTGAACAGTTAGCTATTGATAGGCTAAAAGAAATATATGGTGCAGATTATGCAAATGTTCAACCTCACTCTGGCTCTCAAGCAAATGCTGCTGTTTATCTTGCTTTACTTAACGCTGGTGACACTATACTTGGTATGAGCTTAGATGCTGGCGGCCATTTAACGCATGGTTCAAAAGTAAATTTCTCAGGAAAATTATTCAATGCTATCCAATATGGTATAGATGAGAATGGAATGCTTGATTATGATGAAATAGAAAAATTAGCAGTAGAACATAAGCCAAAAATGTTAGTTGGTGGGTTCTCAGCTTATTCACAAGTTATCGACTGGGAAAGAATGTCTAAAATTGCTAAAAAAGTAAACGCTTACTTTTTAGTTGATATGGCTCATGTTTCAGGCTTAGTTGCCGGAGGTGTTTACCCATCTCCTGTACCTTTTGCTGATGTGGTTACATCAACTACACATAAAACATTAAGAGGGCCTAGAGGTGGAATAATAATTTGTAAATCAAATCCAGAGCTTGAGAAGAAATTTAACTCATTAGTTTTTCCTGGAACACAGGGTGGACCCCTAATGCATGTAATTGCAGCTAAAGCCGTTGCATTTAAAGAGGCATTAGAACCTGAGTTTAAAGAATATATGAAGCAGGTTGTGTTGAATGCAGACTTATTAGCTAAAACAATAATCTCTAGAGGTTATGAGATTGTGTCGGGTGGAACAAAGAACCATTTAATGCTGGTTAGTTTGGTCAAACAAGGCTTAACTGGAAAAGCAGCTGATGCTGCCTTGCATAAAGCAAATATTACTGTAAATAAAAACTCTGTGCCAAATGATCCGCAAAGTCCTTTTGTCACAAGTGGAATTAGACTTGGTACTGCGGCTATCACAACAAGAGGTTTTAAAGAGGCTGAGACTACCATTCTAGGTAATCTTATATGCGATGTACTTGATGATATAGATGACGAGTCTAAAATAGCATCTGTTAAAGAAAAAATATTAAATTTAACATCTCAATTCCCAGTTTATTCTACGAATAAAAAAGCTGTGGCTTAGAGGTATTTGATATGCGCTGTCCTTTTTGCGGGGAGCCCGAAACAAAGGTAATTGATTCTCGCCTGGCAGGAGAAGTAAATGCTATTAAAAGGAGACGTGAGTGCGTCTCATGCGGTATACGATTCAATACTTCTGAACAGTCTGAACTATCATATCCGCGTGTCATAAAAACCGACAATTCATCAGAACTATTTTCTGAAGATAAAATTAAAAAAGGCGTCTACATAGCTCTCGAGAAAAGAGAAAATACCGTAGTTGACATAGACATTACCTTTAATTGTATTTTCAAAAAATGCAGGACTCATATTGATAAAGAGATTTCATCGAATCAAATTGGTAAAATCGTGATGGAAGAATTATTAAAGTTAGATCATGTGGCATATCTGAGGTTTGCATCTGTCTATTTAAAATTCGAAGATATAGAGGCGTTTACTAAAGTAATAAAAGGTCTAGAAAAAGATTTATCACCAGAAATGAAAAAACTTCAAAAGAATTTATTGCAAGATGAATAAAGAAAAGTTTGATGAATACTATATCCGAGAAACCTTTAAATTAGCTCTTAATGGAAAATTTACTGCTCATCCAAACCCGATGGTTGGTGCGGTC
This sequence comes from Gammaproteobacteria bacterium, assembly GCA_018667355.1. Classification (GTDB taxonomy): domain Bacteria; phylum Pseudomonadota; class Gammaproteobacteria. The sequence goes on from JABIVC010000009.1 coordinate 45,005, forward strand.
GTAGTTAAAAATAATAAAATTATTGGAAAAGGGTTTCATTTAAAACCTGGGTCACCTCATGCTGAACAGGTTGCTATAAAAAATGCTGGAATATCTGCTCTTAACTCGACACTCTATATTAATTTGGAACCGTGTTGTCATTATGGCAGAACACCACCATGTTCTGATTTAATCATTAATAAAAAAATAAAGAGAGTAGTTATCTCATCTCTTGACCCTAATCCTCTCGTAAATGGAAAAAGCGTCAAACAGCTAAGAAGTGCAGGCATTGAAGTCAAGATTGGAATTTTAAAAGATGAAGCAATTAAACTAAATAATGGATTTTTTAAGAAGTTTGTATTGAAAAGACCAATCATTATTTGTAAATCAGGCATATCTTTAGATGGAAAAATTTCTTTAAATAACGGTGTAAGTAAGTGGATTACATCAATTGATTCGAGGAAAGATGTCCAGATGGAAAGAGCAGTTTCATCACTAATATTTTCTTCATCAAAAACAGTTATAATGGATAATCCAAACTTTAATGTCAGAAATCCAGAACTATTGAAAAAAATAATAAAGCAACCATGCCTCGGGATAGTAGATAGAGCTTTGAAGATACCTTTGGAAAATAAAATATTTAAAAATATATCTAGAAAAATATATTTATTCACATCAGTTAAAAATACTGCTAAGAAATATAAAAAAAATGTAACCATCGTATATATAAAAGCTGAGAAAGGCAAAATGAATATCGCTAAATGCATGAGTTATCTTGCTACTCAAGATATTAATAGCGTTTTTATAGAAGCAGGACCTACTTTAATAGAGTCTTTTTTAAAAAAATCATTAATAGATGAGATGATATTGTATATAGCTCCAAAGATAATTGGTCACACAGGTAAATCTTTTTCAGGCGTAACGTATATAAAAGAACTTTCAAAAAAGATAAATTATAGAATTAGTGATATGATTGCAATTGGAAACAATTTAAAAGTAAGGCTTGAGAAGTAAAATGTTTACAGGAATTATAGAAAATTTAGGTAAAGTTATTTCTATAAATAAGATTAGTAATAATCATGTTATTGAAATAGAGATTTTAAATTTACCTGTGAGCATAGCTAATGGTGATAGCATTGCTATTAATGGTGCATGCTTAACAGTTAGTGGGATTAATGATAATACTTATAGTTTTCATTTATCACCAGAGACTATGAATAAGACTTCATTCAATCATTTAGAAAAAAATAACTTTGTTAATACAGAATTACCTTTGACTCTAAATAAATTTATAAGTGGACATATTACTACTGGACATATTGATACTACCGGTAAAATTGAGAAAATTTTAAAAAATAAAGAATCATGGTTTGTGCAATTAAGCATTGATAGTAAATTTTTAAAATATGTAGTTCATAAAGGATCAATCTGCATTGATGGTGTTAGTCTAACAATTAACGATATGAATGAAAATATGTTAGACTTGATGATAATTCCTCATACATATGAAAATACAATTATTAAAAATTATAAAATAAATGACAATGTAAATATAGAAGTAGATTATATAGCAAAACATTTAGAGAAACTTAAAAATGATTAATACAACTCAAGAAATTATCGACTCTCTTAAAAAAGGAAAAATGGTCATTATAATGGATGATGAAAATAGAGAGAACGAGGGTGATCTTGTAATGGCGTCTGAATTTGTAAAAGCTAATGATATTAATTTCATGGCTTCCAAAGGTAGAGGTTTAATATGTTTAACTTTAACTGCCTCAAAATGCAAAAAACTTGGTTTGCAGTTAATCAAAAAAACTGGTGAAACTTCTAAAGAAACTAATTTTACTGTCTCTATAGAGGCTGCCAGAGGTGTTACAACCGGAATATCTGCTGCCGATAGAGCTAAGACTATACAGGCAGCTGTAGCAAAAAAATCTAAATCGTCTGATCTTGTTCAGCCTGGACATATATTCCCATTGATGGCAAAAGATGGTGGAGTTTTAGTTAGGGCAGGACATACGGAGGCAGGTTGTGACTTAGCTAAACTAGCTGGGCTTGAAGCATCATCCGTCATTGTAGAAATTTTGAATGAAGATGGGACAATGGCGCGTAAAAAAGACTTACTAGCATTCGCAAAGAAGTATAAATTAAAAATTGGAACGATTGAAGATCTTATAAAATATAAGATATCAAATGAAAAAACAATTAAAAGAATTCATGAGGAGATAATAAAAACAGATTATGGTGTTTTTAATAGTATTTTCTACAAAGACACTTTAACTTCTATGACTCATTTTGCTCTAATTAAAGGGAAAATTAAGCCTGATCTCCCAACAACAGTTAGAGTTCATGTGCAGAATGTTTTAATTGATACTATTAAAGCTACAAATCTTTCAACATGGTCGCTTGATAATGCATTAAAGAAAATATCTAAATCTAAACAAGGTGCTGCAGTTTTCATCACTGAAAATTTATCTATTAATCAGGTCCTTAATTTAAAAAGTTCTAAAAAAGAACTAGCAAATAAATCAAGTAAAACAGAAGATTTCAGGACAGTGGGTATAGGCGCCCAAATATTGAGTGATATAGGTGTAAAAGACATGGTTCTGCTAAGTTCACCTATAAAGTATCATGGTATTAATGCATTTGGGTTAAATGTAACTAAATATGTGGGCAAATAAATGAAAAATTCCAACGTTCAATCTACTGGTTTATATCCCGATATAGATAATAATGGAGATTTGTGTAAAAGCAATATCAAAGATTGTGACATAATTATTGTGTCAACACTATATCATAAAGAGATAGTCCGTAGCATGATGTATAGCTTCATAAGCACTATCAATAAATCAACCAAGGTATCAATCGGTTTTGTTGAATCACCTGGGTCTTTTGAGTTACCAATAACAATTCAAATAATTGCCGAAAAATATCAACCTAAATTATTTCTTGCAGTAGGCTGTATTATCAAAGGTGAAACGAATCATGATAGTTATCTATCATCATCTGTTACCGAGGGGTTGATGAATTTATCACTAAAATTTAGTACACCTATATTAAATGGTGTCTTAACTACCAATACTTTACAACAAGCGATTGATAGGGCAGGTAAAAATCTTGATAAAGGAAAAGACCTTGCAGAAGCTGCAATAGAGATGCTTGCATTTACAAGTAACTTTAAATAATGAAAGATTTTAATGCGAAAGAAAGAACTCTCGCAAGAGAAAACATTGTCAAAGTTCTATATCAGCAAGACCTAAATCAGTACTCTTTTTCTGATATTTTAAAAACATTTGTTGAAAAAAGAAGTTATGATAAAAGTTATTTTGAAAATATTATTTTATTGATTGGCCAGAATAATGAAAAAATTATTGACTTTATAGAGAAAAATACAGATTTACATATTGATAAGTTAATACCGATAGATAGATCCATTCTAAGACTATCAGTTTGTGAGTTTATATATAGAGCTGATGTTCCTAAAAAAGTAATCTTGAATGAAAGCATAGATATTGCTAAAAAATATTCTACAGATGAATCTTATAGATTCATTAACAATATTCTTGATCAACTACTAAAATGTTTTGATAAAAATGATTAAAAATGAAGAAGACATTATTGATTATATTAAATCAAATATTAATACAACCTCGAAGAATGTTGTAAGGAGTATAGGTGATGATTGTGCAGTAATAAAGATATCTGCGCAAAAGTACCATGTTATTACAACAGATACATCATTGTTAGGACCTCATTTTACAAAAGATTACACAGCTTACGAGATAGGATATAAATCTTTAGCTACCAATATAAGCGATATAGCTGCGATGGGTTGTATACCTAAGTATATATTCATGGCTATTACTTTACCAAAACTTGAATCTAACTGGATTAAATCTTTCTATAGAGGTATTAAGGACCTCACAGATAAGTATGATATTTCATTAATAGGTGGTGATACTAATCGGGGCCCTCTTAGTGTTTCTATCCAGGTGATAGGGGAAAATAAATCAAAGGTACTTTATAGAGATGGTGCGAAAAATGGTGATTATATTTATATAACTGGAAAGGTAGGATGCGCTAGAGCAGCCTTAATGATTTCTAATAAAAAAAAGTATAAGAGTGAGTTTAAGGTATTAAAGAAATATTTATATATGCCCGAACCAAGAATAAATATTGGAACTAATATATCAAATTTTGCCACTAGCTGCATTGATATATCTGATGGGATTTCAAAAGATTTAAACAATATAATCAAGAGTAGTAAATGTGGAGCTGATATATTTCTTGATAAGATTCCTACTCATAAATTAGTTAAAAAAGTTATATCATCAAAAAACTATTATGAGGCACTTATTGGAGGAGGAGAGGACTACGAACTTTGTTTTACTGCAAATAAAAAATATACCAAGCATATTGATAGGATATCAAAGAAATTATCAGTTCCTATCACTAAAATAGGAGTGATTACAAAAAATAAATTAAATTATTTTGATAATGGCGTCAATGTTGATGTTAATTTGAAAGGGTTTGATCATTTTTCAGACTAGTCTTTTATATTTCATAATTAAGCTTTTCTAGATATCTTAGAAGCCTTATAAGTGGTAGGCCAACTATTGATGTTGGATCCTCACCTGATGTTTTTTCTACTAAACTTATTGCTAAGCCTTCAATACGTATACTAGCGGCACAATTCAGCATGTCTTCTTTCTTTATATAATTATCTATAATCTTTTTAGATAATTTTTTCATTTTTATATCATAATTTACTACAGATGCAAATTTTTTCATTGTATTTGTATCAATGACACATATTCCTGTCTTGAATACTATTTTTTTCCCTGAAATGAATTTAAGTTGTTCTTGCGCAACTTTCTTGCTCAACGGTTTCCCTAGTATTTTATTATCAACAACAGCAATTTCATCAGACCCTATTACTATCGAATTTTTCTTTAATACTGCTATTTTCATAGCCTTTTCAATAGATAATCTTCTAACAAATTTATTAACGGGTTCATTCTTGATTCTTGATTCATCAATATCTGGAGAAATAGCTGTGAATTTTAATTTTATCTGCTTTAATAGCTTTTTTCGATGGATTGAACTTGATGCTAGTATTATTTTTCTCATATAGTTAAATTATATATTAGATTTTTGACACATTGATATTATCAGAAAGATTAGTAATTTTAAATTATATATGTCTATTTTGTAAAAAAGTAAGCAAATAAAGCAGATATAAATTGCTTGCTAGGGATTTATTGCTTAGAATAGCGTATATTTTATAACAAACAGACGGTATTAAGTCATGGCAGTTCAAAAAAGTAGAAAATCTAAATCTAAAAAAGGTATGAGGAGATCTCATCATGGTTTATCGGGACCATCTATGTCTGTAGATAAAACTACTGGTGTTAGGCATTTAAGACATCATATTGCTAAAGATGGTTACTATATGGGTAAAGAAATTATTACCCCTAAGGTAAAGAAAGAGAAGCAAGAAGAGTCGCAAACATAGTAAAATCTTAGTAAACTAAACCATAATGCAACAAAAAATTACCATAGCATTGGACATGATGAGTGGAGATCATGGCTTATCTGCCTCTGTACCAGCAGCAATAGAATCGTTAAAGAATCATAATGACTTGTTCCTTATACTCGTAGGTGATGCGCAACTAATTCAACCTTTAATCCCCAAAGATTTTAAAGATTTACAGAATCAAAGGTACAGTATAATTCATACAGATCAATTCATTGCCATGGATGATGAAGTAATTACAGCAATAAGATCTAAAAAAAAATCATCGATGAGACTTGGAATTAATGCTGTTAAAAACAAAGAAGCGGAAGCATGTGTGAGCGCAGGAAATACCGGTGCACTTATGGCATTATCAAAAATAATTTTAAAAATGATTCCTGGTATCGATAGGCCTGCCATATGCGGCTCTTTGCCAACTAAAAATGGACAATGCTATATTTTAGATCTTGGCGCAAATATTGAATGTGATGCAAAACATCTATATCAGTTTTCTATTCTTGGATCTGCTCTAGTCCAGTCGCTAGAGATTAGTGAAAAACCAATTATTGGTTTATTGAATGTAGGGTCTGAAGAGTTCAAGGGTAATAATACAATAAAAGAAGCTGGACAAATCTTGCAAGAATCAAATCTGAACTATGCTGGTTTTATCGAAGGTGATGAAATGTTTAATGGTAACCATGATGTTATTGTTTCAGATGGGTTTGCTGGAAATATAGCTTTAAAAAGTATTGAGGGTGTCGCACAACTAATTAGTCATTTTATACGAACTGAATTTAATAAATCATTGCTAACTAAAATTTCAGCAATTTTGAGCTATCCTGTTATGAAAGCGGTTAAAAAGAAAGTCGATCCTAGGAAATATAATGGAGCAAGTCTTTTGGGACTCCAAGGTGTGGTCGTCAAAAGTCATGGTGGAGCAGATGCATATGCATTTAGCCAGGCTATAGATACTGCATATTTTGAAGTGAAAAATCAAATACTTGATAAAATTGAATCATTAGTTCAATCTGAGGGTTCTTATGAGTGATCTATATTCAAAAATTATTAGCTGTGGTAGTTATCTACCAGAAAAAGTATTAACTAATCATGATTTAGCAGAAATAGTTGATACTAGTCATGATTGGATTTATGAAAGAACAGGAATCGTCCAAAGACATATTGCAGCTGAAAATGAATCATCTGTTGATATGGCCTATAATGCATCTTTGAAAGCAATGTCTTTGGCAGAATTAAGACCAGATGATATTGATATGATTATTGTTGCAACAGCTACACCAGAAAGAAAGTTTCCGAGCACAGCTGTTCTTTTACAAAACAGTTTGAAAATTGAAAAAGCATTTGCCTTTGATGTCAATGCTGCATGCACTGGTTTTGTATATGCTCTAGATGTTGCTGATAAATATATACAGACAAAAATAGCCAAAAATATATTAATAGTAGGCACAGAAAAAATGAGTTCCTTGTTAGATTGGAAAGATAGAAATACCTGTGTATTATTTGGCGATGGTGCTGGAGCAATTATATTGTCTGAATCAAATAAACAAGGAATCTTATCAACTAGTATTGGCTCTAATGGTGCATATAAAGATTTATTAACGGTTAATATTGATTCTGAATTTATTGAAATGAAAGGTAATGATGTATTTAAAATTGCTGTAAAAACAATGGGTAAGTTAGCTATGTCAACATTACAAAAAAATAATATTGATATTGATGAAATTGATTGGTTAATACCACATCAAGCTAATAGTAGAATTATAAATGCTATTGCTAAAAAAATATCTTTGCCAAGGGAAAAAATTGTATTAACAGTAGACAGGCATGGTAACACATCCGCGGCATCAATCCCGTTAGCGTTTGATGATGCATATCATAATGGTTCTTTAAGAGAAGGTGATTTAATAATGCTGGAAGCGTTTGGAGCTGGGTTTACTTGGGGTTCGGCTTTACTTAAATTTTAAAATGTTAGACCTACTAAATTCATGCAAAAAATGCTGTAGAATTTCAGAATACCTTTTTGATTTAAAAAAAAAATATAAAGATTATTATAATAAACCTGTTAAAGGTTCTGGGTCTATAGATTCTACCATATGTATTGTTGGTCTAGCACCAGGCTTACATGGAGCAAATAAGACTGGCAAAGTTTTCACAGGAGATTTTTCCGGAGATATTTTAAATAGTTGTCTTAGGTCAATTGGTTTTAAAGATCCAACAAGCAAAGATTTCCCATATATTACTAATGCAGTTAAATGTTGCCCACCTGATAATAAGCCAAAATATTATGAAATAAAGAATTGTTTGGGATATTTAAAAAGTGAAATTTTAAGCATGAAAAAATTAAAAGTTATCATAGCACTTGGTAAAATATCACATCTATCCATTTTAAAATCTTTCGACATGGCATCTTCTAAATATGTGTTTGAGCATGGTAAAATACATGACCTATTAAATGATGTAATCTTAATTGATTCTTACCACTGCAGTAAACTTAACATAAACACCAAAAGAGTAACTCGTAAAATGATAAAAGATATTCTATTTAGAGCAAAAAATGTCAATTAAAATAATGATTGCTGATTTAGTTAAAAACTTAACAAGTAGACCTGGAATATATAAATTTTTGGATACTAACTCTAAAATTATATATATTGGTAAAGCTTTAAATCTAAAAAAACGAGTTTCATCTTATTTTAATAAATCAGTCAATAATATCAAAACTACAAAACTAGTTGAACATATAGCTAATATTGAAGTCATAATTACCGAAAATGAAGAAGAAGCGCTAATACTTGAAAATACACTTATCAAAGAGTACAAACCTAAGTACAATATTCTTTTGAGAGATGACAAAACATATCCTTATATATATATTGATAAAACTCATGACTACCCATCTATAAAGTTTTTTAGAGGACAGAAAAATAAAAACAAAGGTTTTTTTTTCGGTCCATATACTCAAGTTGCCCATGTTAGATATATGTTAAATCTCACACAAAAAATATTTAAAATTAGGGCTTGTGAAGATGCATATTTCAAAAATCGTACCAAACCTTGTCTCCAACATCAGATTAATCGTTGTGATGCACCTTGTGTAGATTTAATTAGTAAAGAAAATTATGCGCAGGCTATTAAGAACACTATTCTTTTTTTACAAGGTAAGAATGATTCACTTTTAAATAGCTACAATGAAAAAATGTTAGAATATTCATCTAACCAAGAATTTGAGGAAGCATCATCTATGCGAGATAAAATATCTATGATTAGAAGTTTAACTAAATCAAAGAATATTATTAATAATCAAAATGAATTAGATATTATTACTATCAGTAATTCTGGAGAATATCATTGTATCGATGTATTTCTTGTAAGAGATGGAGTTAATCTTGGTAACAAGAAATTTGAGTTTAAAAATATTAATGATACCTCCGAATCCATCTTAAACTCATTCTTTAAACAATATTATTTTAATAATATTCCACCAGGGAAAATTATAATACCAAGTAAAATAAATGATTCTGCTTTATTATTAAAGATATTATCTAAAAAATATAACAAGATGGTTAATTTAATCAGTAATAAAAGAAAACCATATTCAATATGGTCTAGAATATGTCAAACAAATACCGATGATCGATTAAAACTCTTATTAAGATCTAAATCAAAAGATGACATATTGGCTTCAATAAATACTGATTTAAATAATACAGTACTTATTGAAAATGCAATTTGTTTTGATGTAAGTCATCTAGGGGGCTCTAATACCCAAGGTTCATGTGTATGGTTTACAAAAAATGGTCCAGAAAAAAATCTTTACAGAAGATATAATATTACTGATGTTAAAAAATCTGATGACTATGGAGCAATGAGATTTATTTTACAAAAACGTTTAAAAAAGCTAAAGGAAGAAAGAATATTGCCCGAGTTAATTATTGTTGATGGCGGGAAAGGGCAAATAAGTCAGGCTAAAGATATATTGAAAGAGCTTGATATATCAACAACCATAATTCTGGGTGTAGTCAAAGGTCATAAACGTAGGACAGATAATGATAGAATATTAGATATAAACTTTAATGATATTACTTTAACTTTATCTGCTGATACAATTATGCGCATACAGCAGATGCGAGATGAAGCTCATAGATTTGCGATTATGGGGCAAAGAAAGAAATCTAATAATAAACAATATAATTCTAAGCTAGACTCTATTCCAGGAATAGGTAAAATTAAAAAAATAGAGTTATTGAAATATTTTGGAGGGATACAGGGGGTTATGAAATCATCTATTGAAGATTTAACAAAGGTACCAGGAATAAGCACACACTTAGCTGATATAATTTATAATCACTTGCATAGTAATGAAGTTTAATATACCAAATTCTTTGACTTTAGTAAGAATATTACTCATCCCAATAATAGTATGCTTATTTCTTTTAAGCCCTCAAGGATATCGGACTATAATATTTTCTCTATTTCTTTTAGCAACGATTACAGATTATTTAGATGGATTTTTTGCAAGATATATGAAACAAGTTACTAATTTCGGTACATTTTTAGACCCTGTTGCAGACAAACTTCTGGTAATAATTACCTTGATACTTTTAATCACAGAAAACCAAGATATTTTTTTCCTTGTACCTGTTTTGATTATTATTACTCGTGAGTTCCTGGTTATAGCTATAAGGCAAAGATTAGCTGAAGCAGGTGATAATATAAAACTAAGTGTTTTATTTATCTCTAAGATTAAGACTGCAATTCAATTAATATCTTTGTTACTCTTATTATATAAATTTCCTCTGCTTGGAATTGATATTTATCAGTTAGGTATACATTTATTGCAGATCGCATCTTTATTAACATTGATATCTTTTTTTTATTATGTTAAAAAGTCCTGGAATGTTATTATTAAGTAAGTCGTAACGTTTTGAATTAAGCGAGAATAGCTCAGTTGATAGAGCGCAACCTTGCCAAGGTTGAGGTCGCGGGTTTGAGCCCCGTTTCTCGCTCATTAATGGCTAAGTGGCAGAGTGGTCATGCAGCGGCCTGCAAAGCCGTCAACGCCGGTTCGATTCCGACCTTAGCCTTAAATTACTACAGTACTCATATTCGGTGACAACCACCTAACAATATGGTACATTCTAATCTTCGAAATCTATGATTACCATAGCCCGGGTGGCGGAATTGGTAGACGCAAGGGACTTAAAATCCCTCGAGGGCAACCTCGTGCCGGTTCGACTCCGGCCCTGGGCAAAATTATGAATAAAATAATATTTATATCATTAACATTAATTATTACAGGATGTGCTAAAAGTATAGTAAACCCTTTAACAGGATTAATTATGCCCGAGTATAATGCGGATTCGGTCAATGCAAATGATTATGGTGCTTACCCAAAAGATTATCAGAAAATTCTAAAAGATTACTTGCAGAATAAGTTAATTAACCATGAAGACGCTAAAGTAGAATTTATTAACAAACCAGTTAAGAAGTCAATATCCCAAGCTAGTAATATTTATACAGGATACAGATTATGTTTGTCAATTAATTCGAAAAATAGAAAATCAGTTTATACTGGTTTCAAAACACATTTATTTGTCATAAATGATTCCAAAATAATCTTACACCTTTATGATAGTGGCTTATTAAAGATACCTTTCAACCTTTGTGTGGATAGAAAAGAATCAGATGGTATGTATCTAAATGAAATACCTGATAAAATAGAAGATATTCTTCTTGAGGAAATGGATGAAATTGATCTAAATAAAAGATCTAATCAGTCTATCAAAAGTAAAACGAACACATATATACTCTGCAAGGTTAATGGAGTAGAGCGGACTCTATATTTCAATGAATACAATAAGTTATTCGTAGAATCATCTGGCATCAATGAAATTGAATTAAGTGATGTTGAGTTTTCAACTACACATATACTTGGGTCTAATGGCACCGAGGAAATTCTAATCAATAGAGTTTCAGGGTCAATTATAATTACTCAATCTAATACAAAGCCTTCAGAAGGAATGTGTGAATTATTTGATAATAAAAAATTCTAACTTGATATTCGACTTTTCTTGAATATCAAATGAATACAGATTATAGTAATTATTCATTCGGGGTTAATTATGAAAAGTGATATTGAAATAGCTCAAGCAGCAGAATTAGAAAAAATATCGTCTATAGCTAAAAAGTTAGATATTCCAGAAGATTCATTGGAGCCATATGGTCATTACAAAGCTAAAATCTCATTAGATTTTCTAAAATCACTAGATGATAAAAGAGATGGGAAGTTAATTCTAGTAACTGCTATTAGCCCTACGCCAGCAGGAGAGGGTAAGACGACCACATCTGTTGGACTTGGCGATGCGCTTAATCAAATTGGGAAAAAAGCACTTATAACGATTAGAGAGCCTTCTTTAGGTCCTGTATTTGGTATGAAAGGTGGAGCGGCTGGTGGAGGAATGGCTCAGGTTATTCCTATGGAAGACATCAATCTTCATTTCACTGGTGATTTTAATGCAATACAGTTAGCTAATAATTTATTGTCAGCAATGCTTGATAATCACATACATCATGGGAATAAACTAAATATTGATGTTAGAAGAGTAACCTGGAAAAGAGTGCTCGATATGAATGATAGGGCCTTAAGAAAAACTGTCTGTTCGCTAGGTTCCATCGGAAATGGTTACCCTAGGGAAGATGGGTTTGATATTGTTGTTGCATCAGAAGTTATGGCAATCTTCTGTTTGGCAACATCACTAGCAGATTTAAAGGAAAGACTGGGTGATATTGTGATCGCTTATACAAGAGATAGAGAACCTATTCTAGCAAGACAGATAAATGCTCATGGAGCAATGACGGTATTACTTAAAGATGCTGTAATGCCGAATCTGGTTCAAACACTTGAAAATAATCCTGCAATAATTCATGGAGGACCATTTGCAAATATTGCACACGGTTGTAATTCCGTTATTGCAACAAAAGCATCTCTTAAGTTAGCAGATTATGTTGTAACAGAAGCAGGTTTTGGAGCAGATTTAGGTGCTGAGAAATTTTTGGATATAAAATGTAGAAAAGCAGGCTTGACACCTTCAGTTGTTGTATTAGTTGCAACTATTAGAGCATTAAAATATCATGGCGGTTGCTCTAAAGAAGAGTTTTCAGTTGAAGGCTGTGATTATCTAAAAAAAGGTCTTGTTAATCTAGAACGACATGTCAAAAATTTAAAAAAACATTACGGCTTACCAGTGGTTGTGGGTATAAATGGTTTTGCTAGTGATACAGATGCTGAAAGAAAAATATTGCAAGATAAATCAGACGAACTTGATGTTCCAATAGTTTCATCAACACATCACGCAAATGGTGGAGACGGAGCAAAAGAACTAGCAGAAACTGTTGTCAAAGTGATAGATGAGGTAGAAAATAAATTTAAATTTTTATATGAAGATGACTTAGATTTATGGTCTAAAATGGAAACAATTGCACAAAAGATTTATGGTGCATCAGGAATATCTGCTCCTGCAAATATTAAGAAACAGATTGATGATTTACAGAAGAATGGTTATGGAAAATATCCTGTCTGTGTCGCAAAAACACAATATTCTTTCTCAACAGACCCTACTCTCAGAGGTGCTCCATCAGGGCATGAAATCACCATAAGGGAAGTCAGATTAGCTGCTGGTGCTGAATTTATTGTTATGGTGTGTGGTGATATTATGACAATGCCAGGTCTCCCAAAAATACCGGCTGCAGAAAAGATTGATCTTGATGATGACGGGAATATAATCGGTCTGTTTTAAACGGCGATGTTTTTCCGTCACTTGTTTACAAACAAAAGATTTTTGTTACTAATTTCATCCATACTTCTATTATTTGCTTCAGTTCTAGGCTCAAGTGAATCAAAAATATATCACCTCATAATACATTTCGATATAACTACTATTATGGAACACTATTCAGAATCTGATACATTCTTCAGAACACCAAGCACTCCATTAAGAATATTCTTATTCTCTATTTCTGCCAGTATGTTAATCTTAATTCCATTATTAAAATTACCTACGATCTCGTATGAAAGTAAACATTTCAAGATTATTACAAAATATCTAATCGTCGTGTTTATGTTATCTATCTTATCTACTGAAAATTTATATAATATCGCCGCTTTAATCCTATTATTTATATCAATAATTTATTTAATATTTTTTTCATCAAAGAAATTTAGTCTCTTAGAAAAATATTTTCTTTCATCGTATTTTTTAATATTTTATTATCCTTTTTTACATTCTTTTTTTATAGAAACTAATTTAGCAGAAATGGATAATTCAATACGATTCTTATTTGCTATACCCGTATATTGCTTAATTAGAGAGATGAAGATAAATGAAGAGTATTTTAAGTTTATTGTGAATCATACTTCGCTAACAATAGGTCTTTTTGCAATATATTTTTCTTTTTCTCATGAATCTCTTAGAGTTAGTGGTTATACAAGTACTGCAACAATTTTTGGCAATATTGCACTGTTATTTTCATGCTTGTCCTTGTTATCCATGAAGTCTTTTAATCATAAATTTTTTAAGTATTATCCATTAATTTCTGGAATAATTGCTTTTTACGCTTGGAGCTTAACTGGCTCTAGAAGTTCATTACTAATTTTACCTGTTTTTTTAACTATTTTTCTCTTTTCTAAAGACATAAGGAGTAATTTTTTATTTAAAGTCGATTTAAAATCATTAACCATGTTCTTTGTGGTTATGGCTATAATATTCTCTCAATCAACTGTATTTAATAGAATGGTTAATTCTTATGAATCATCTTATTCATATTTGTTTGAAAATGGAGAATATAATTGGAGACATAAAGATAGCTTAGTACCAAGATTGACAATATGGAAAGGTTCTACAAATATAATATCTGAATACCCCCTTTTAGGTATAGGCCAAAGTAATTTTAACAATCATTTAGTTCTTCAGATAAAAGATAAAAAAATTAATCCAATACGAAATAGTCCTGAAATGTTGGCAGCAGGGTTAAATCATGCGCACAACCAATATTTAGATACCTTTGCTAAGACAGGTATAATTGGTTTTATTATTCTAATATTCTTTATTTACATGAATTTATTATTCTTCTCGAAAAAGTATGTTAATAATAGAAACTGTTTTTATTCTAAAGCGGGTTTATTTACTATTATCTCATATTCGACATATATGCTTAATCACACTATACTTTCACATCAGCAATCATCATTGTTTTTATCATTTTTTTTGATAATTGTGGCTGCTTTAGCTAATAATAATATTTTAAAGGAAAAAGTATGAAAATAACTATTATAGGGTGCGGTTATGTTGGGCTAGTGACTGGGGCATGTATGTCAGATATTGGACATGATGTTCTTTGTCTTGATATTGATGCTGCAAAAATTAAAAAATTAAACAAAGGTGTTATACCAATTTATGAAAAAGGCCTTGATAGCATCGTATCTTTCAATCTAAAGAAGAAGAGATTAAATTTTACCACATCATATAAAAAAGCTGTTACTCATTCTGATATCATTTTTATTGCTGTGGATACGCCTTCTAAAAAGAATGGCGATGCAGACTTATCTAGTATAGTGAAAACTTCTCAAAGCATTTCACAACATATGTCTAGGGATAAAATTATCATTGAAAAATCCACTGTACCAGTTGGGACGTCAGATTATATTCAGACTATCATCATGAAAGGTCTTAAATTAAGAAATAAAAAACTAAATATTTCAATGGTATCAAATCCAGAATTTCTTAAAGAAGGCTCTGCCGTGGATGATTTTATGAAACCAGACAGAATAATAATAGGTCTTGATAACCAAGAATTGCAGCATATTTTTAATGAAATGTATCTCCCATTTAATCGCAAGTATAATAAAATTCATTATATGGATGTTAAGTCAGCTGAGCTAACCAAGTATGCTGCAAATGCAATGCTAGCGACAAAGATTAGTTTTATTAACGAAATTGCTATACTTTCAGATAAACTAGGTGTTGATATTGAAAGTATAAGAAAAGGTATTGGTGCAGATAAAAGAATAGGCAAAGAATTTCTTTACCCTGGATGTGGTTACGGAGGATCTTGCTTCCCAAAAGATGTGAAGGCGCTGATATCTACCGCAAAGAAGATATCTGTTGAAACATCACTATTAAAATCAGTGCATCAAGTTAATGATGCTCAGAAGCAATACCTTGTAGAAAAAGTTAAGCATATATTTAAAAATAAAATTAAAGGTAAAAAATTTGCAATATGGGGCTTAGCATTTAAACCAAATACAGATGATGTACGTGATGCTCCAAGCATTACTATTATCAAATCTCTTCTTAATGGAGGCGCTCATGTCATTGCTTATGATCCAATAGCATCTCTGGCAGAAATTATTAACTCTAGCCGCTACAATGAAGTATCTACTGCAATCTCTGCTCTACATGATGTAGATGCGTTAATTATATGCACTGAATGGAAAGAGTTCTGGTCAATAAATACTGATATATTCATTGATAATATGAAAAAACCTATTATATTTGATGGTCGTAACATATTTTCACCAGAAAAGATGATGCGAAATTCCATTGAGTACTATGGTGTTGGGAGAGGTTTAAGCCTTTCAAAAAAATAGCTAAGACCATTATAATACGCTGATATTCTCATGTTCATGCCGTGAACATAAATACCTTGATTTTTGCCTATCATTAAGTTAATTTTATATGTTCATGGGGTGAACATATTGTGTGGATATTAGCTAAAACTAAGTGTAGACAAGAGGTGAGAGCAGAAAAAAACCTTAATAATCAGGGATTTAAATGCTTTTTGCCAACTATTAATGTAAAAAAATTTATTAATAATGTCTGGACTGAAAAGAAAGAGGTCATGTTTTCGGGGTATTTATTTATAAATATAGCTAATCTAGCCCACAAAATGCATAAAATTAATAATACATATGGTATTTCTAAATTATTAATCGATAAAGGCACAGGTTCTCCATATATAATCAATAATAGCTTAATCGAAGAAGTATCAGAAGAAGCGTCAAGAGCAAGTGATCGAGATAGTATAGAAAACGGAGATGCTGTAGTTATAACCAATGGTAAACTATCAACTTTTTCGGGTATTTTCCTGGAAAAATGTAGTAAATACAGAGCAAAATTATTAGTAACTTTTTTGAATAGTGAACAAGAACTAGTGGTAGATATTTCAGATATACAAAAAGTATATTTGAATTAGTTCTACTTATTGTCAAACCTGATAGACATGTTTATGACTATTAGTGCGGTAGCCTGTCTAAATAAAAAAATGAGTATATCAGTTATCATTCCTTATTATAATGAATCAGAAACTATCCTAAAAACGCTTAGGTCTATAGCATGTCAAAGTTATACACCTGATGAAGTATTACTAATTGATTCCGGTTCAACAGATAAGACTTCATTATTAATAGATGAATGGATCAAGACCAATAAAATGAACCAATATAGAAATATATACTCTGGAATGATGTCACCTAGCTCATCTATAAATAAAGGCATTAAGAATTCAAAAAATAAACTTATAGCATATATGGATTGTGGTCTTGAAATACCCAAGAATTGGTTAATGAGTAATTATAAATTATTAAATAAAGCTGAGAGTGATATAGTGTCTACAGTCATTTATACAGCTGGAAAAAGTATTATTGATCAATCATTTATATCTCAGACTTATGGATATCAAAATAAAACAGTATGTCTTCCTGGGTCTTTAATTAATAAAAAAGTATTTAACAAAATAGGATATTTAATTGAATCAGTCAGAGCTGGTTATGATATAGATTTTGTAAATAAACTCAAAAAGTCAAATATTAAAAGAGTAGTGAATAGAGATATAGCTCTAAAATATTATAATTTTAATTATTGCCAAACATTTTTATCAGGATTTAAAAAAGTATATTCATATTCTCTTTCTGGATGGAAAACAAAAGGTGATATTAAGCCAGCAATATATATATCAATGTTTTTTTTATTTTTAATTTCAATGTATTTAGAGTCTTATTACTTATTAATACTATATCTATTAACTAGAGGTTTTATGATTCCATTTTATAAATCAAATTATAATATATTAATGTTATTACCACATAGAGTTATATTTAACTGTATTACTGGAATGATAATTGAAATATCAAGAGTAATAGCATATTCAAATATATTTAGAATGAAGAGTAGTGAGGGATAAGCCATTTATGTCAAAAAAAGAAAATATTGATAATGATTTAAAGGTAATTAGATATTTGCATGATAGGCAAAATACTAATCAACGAGAAATGTCAGAATCATTAAATATTAGCCTCGGAAAAGTAAACTATATTTTGAAAGCTTTGATGGAGAAAGGTATAATCAAGGCTAGAAATTTTAAAAGCAATAAGAATAAGCGTGCATATATGTACTTTTTGACACCTAAAGGTATTGAAGAAAAAGCAAAGCTAACACTCAGCTTTTTTGACAGAAAAAGTCAAGAATATGATAGACTCAAGAAAGAACTTATAGAATTAAAAAAAGATATGGAAGACACTGCGGTAAATAACTCAAATAAAGGTAAAGAGAATGACTGATGAGATAAATTTAGATAATTTTTTAAAAAAAATAGTTGAGAGCAAGAATATTTTATTAGGTATTATAATTATTAGTTTTGTGTCCTCTATATTTATTGCCCTATCTAAAACTGAAACATTTAAAGCAGATGCATACCTAATACCTCCAGAAAGTAGATATATTCAACCATTAAATGTTTTTTTATCGGATGGATATAGATTGGATAGAAGTTCGTTTACCAGAGGAGATGTCTATAGAACATTTGTCCTCAACATGCAATCAAGAAAATTCCAAAGAAGATTTTTCTTTGAAAAAGAAATATATAAAAATTATGAGGAAACCAATCTTGAGAAGTCATTCGAAGTTAATTTTTATAACAATATGAGATTTTCTTTAGACTCTAAAATTACTGATAGAAGTAATAGGCAAGAACAGTTTCTAAAGGTTAGTTTTATTGGTTTAAATCCTGAATTATCTGCTAAATGGCTAAATGATTATATTCAAATGGTCAATATCATAACATCCCAGGATTTTGTCGATGGTGTAAATGTTTTGATTTCAAATACTAAAAATACATTATCCTCAGAAATTAATAGCAAAAAAAATCTAGCTGAACAGATAAAGCAAGACAGAATAGTTTTACTAGAAGAAGCTTTTTCTATTGCCGAAGATCTTAACATCATTGATAGAGAAAAGAGTTTGTCTAATCAACAAAATGTCATCTTAAGTAAAGATGAAAATATAAGTTCAAAATCTCCGCTCTATTTATTAGGTACTAAAGCAATAAGATCAGAGATTAATACATTAAAGAATCGTAATAACTCAGAATCATTCATCCCTGGGTTCAGACAACTTCAAGAGAAGGCCAAAGCATTAGATTCAATAAAGGTAGATGCTGTGAATGTAAGATCAGCTCAAATTGACCAAAAAGCTATCACACCTATTTCACGGTATGAACCCAAAAGAAAGCTTATAGTTTTATTAGGATTAATCACAGGATTCTTTATATCTTTCTTATATGTTCTCGCGATGTTTATTATTTCTAGAAAATAATTCATATTATTAAAATACTTCAGATAACATCGTAATTAGCATCACATATTATATTATACTGAATAAAGTCTAAATTCTTGCAATGACTACTTATAACATCAACTACTATAATATTCTTAAACTCACCTTATTGTTTTTATTCATAGGGGTTTTTTTAAAAGCTATATCAAAGCCACCGGCTGTACTTATTGAGTTAGTGCTCATTCTGAGTCTATTAGGCATATCACTAATATACTTATTTGAGAAGTTTCAGATAAATTCACTTCATACTATTGTTCTATACATATTTTTTCTTTACTTGATAGGACATTTTTTAGTCGCAACTATTATGAGGCCTGATGAGTTAAATTTACCTTTTTATAAAGTTTTACAATATAACTTGCTTGAGTTTAGACTCTCATCACTGGGTTATTTCTTGCCACTTATATTTATACCATTGAGTAAGTTTAATACTGAAAAATTTGAAAAATATCTGATTGTATTAATCAAGTTTTCAGTAATATACACATTACTTGAACAGTTTATCTCCTTAATAGGATTTCGTTATATTTTTGAAATTGCATATTCAAATACAAGCGTTGTTACTTCTAATTTAGTAGGAGTTAAAACTCTTGGGTTGTATAGAATATGGGGCTTAATGGGTGCACCACAATTATTAGGTGTATTTCATGTAATAACTTTATTCTATTTTATGGAAAAAGGAATGAAAGGGTGGTCAATTGCCAGTATATTTGCTGTGATTGCTAGTACTTCCAAGACTGCCTATGTAATTCTTATATTGCTTGGTTTTTTATATTTACTCTATAAAAGAAAATATTTTATATTTATATTATTATCAGGGTTTGGTATTTTTGCCATTATCGCTTCTTTCGCTACTTATTTTTATTTAATTAGAGATGGTATATACACTGACGAGTATCCGAAATTTATACAATTTGTTGGTTCAGTTCACGGTTATTATCTACTTTTGGATCAAGTAAGGTATATAAAAGAAAATGAAGATGGCACTGGAATGCAAGATTTCTTTAGCCAAGGAGGAATCTTAACCACTTTAGCAACTTATTATCATAACAATCCACTGGATATTTATCTTGGGAAGGGTATGTCTTATTCTATATTCAAGTATAGTGGTGGAAGCAGTACAGATCCTCTGTTTGCATACAAATACTTAACATCTGAATATTATATCCTGACATATTTCAATCAATATGGTATTTTAGGTCTTGCGCTTTTCTTGTATTTATTCTTGGTTTACCCTGTGTATAAAATTTTAAAAGGTTGCGAGATATACTACTTCATTCCTGTTGCATTCTTTTTAGCAACATTACATTATCCGCCACAAATACCAAAATTAATGATGGTCTTGGTTGGCTATGCTATGTGGAAAATTTATATTGGTTATATTAGGGAAGAACGTGATGCTAAATAAAAAGCCTACAGTTATCATATTATGTGGTGGCAAGGGAATGAGATTAAGGCCTATAACTAATGATTTACCAAAACCATTAATCCCGATATCTGGAAAACCTGTTTTACATTATATAATTAATCAATGTATGAAATATGATTTAGATAAATTTGTTATTGCAACTGGATATAAGTCTAAAAAAATCAGTGAGTTCATAGATAGTAATTTTAGAGACTTAGATTGCGCATTAGTTGACTCTGGTGATTCTGATATAATTAATAGGATAAGGGATTGTCTTGATCTTATTGATGATGACTTTATCTTATGCTACGGGGACACAATTTCAGATATTAATTTAAATAATTTACAAGAATATCATAAACTACAGTCAAATATTTCTACAGTGACATCTTTTCCAATCTTAATTCCATTCGGAGTAATGAGTCTTGATGATGATAATTATGTAAAAAGTTTCATAGAGAAGCCAGTATTAAAAGACGTAATGAATATTGGTTATTTTTACTTTTCCAAGGTACATCACAATCTCTTTTTTAAACACAACAGCTTCATTGAAGTATTAGATGATTTATGTAATCAAAAAGAACTAAAGTGCTACAATCATGCTGGTATACATATAACAATAAACACAATTCAGGAACTTGAATATGCAAACGCAAACATCAGCAAAATACTTAAATAAGAGTTTTTGGAAAAATAAAAATGTGCTAGTAACCGGAATCAACGGTTTTATTGGTGGTAACTTAGCAAAAGTCTTATTAAGCCTAGGGGCAACTGTAATTGGTATCACAAACAAAAACTATAAAAATAAATTTCTTATATTTGAAAAAATTCATAACAAATTAAATTTTCATAAAGTAGATATTAAAAATTATTCTGCTCTAGAAAAGGTAGTGAACCTCTATAGTATCGATATGTGTATACACTTAGCTGCACAAGTGGATGTTAATATCGCTAAAACTAATCCTTATGAAACATTTGAGGCCAATATCAAAGGAACATATAACCTTTTAGAAATTTTGAGAAAAAAAGGAAACATCAAATCAATAGTGATTGCTTCTTCTGACAAAGCATATGGCGAATATAAAGTATCAGATTTGCCATATAAAGAAGATTATGACTTAAGACCTTTGTACCCATATGATGTATCAAAGGCCGCAGCAGATATGATTGCTAAATCATATGCATCGGATTTATTCTCATTACCAGTTATAACAACAAGATTTGCAAATATATATGGACCAGGACAACTTAACTTTACCGCCCTTATACCTGATTGTATATTAGCTAACCAAGGCAATAGAAAATTTATACCACGTGGAGATGGTACTAATCAAAGAGATTTCTTATATGTAGATGATGTTTGTGATTTATATCTATGCCTCTCTTACAATCTCTATAATAATACAAAATATAAAGGTGAAATTTATAATGCTGGTACAGGGCATGGATATACAGTCAGAGAGATAGTCGAAAATATTTGTCAATTATATGATAACAGCAAGCTATTTAACCAAATTGATAAAAAATTTGTTAATAAAAAACTATCAGGAGAAATTCAACATCAGTTTATGACATATGATAAGCTTTACAAAACATTTAAATGGCAACCAAAACATAATATAAAAGATGGGCTCATAGAAACTATAAGATGGTATGATAAATTCTTGAAAAGATATTCATACAAAAGTTTTACGGATTTAAATAAAAGATGAAAAGAATTTTAATATTAGGTGCTGATGGTTATCTTGGCTGGGCATCAACAGTTGCATTACATCAAGATGGACATAAGTTGACAATAGTTGATAATTATTCAAAACGTAAATATATGAAGGAACTAAATCGTGATCCTCTCGTAACCTTACCAAAACTGAAGACTAGACTTACATCAATTAATAAGACAAGACATAAAATAAATATCTATGATAAAGATTGTACAAATTATGTAGAATTAAAAGCTATAATAAAAAAACATAAGCCAGAAGTTATCATTCATTTTGCAGAATTACCATCTGCTCCATTCTCAATGCTAAATAATATATATGGATGGAAAACATTGCAGAATAACATTCAAAGTACTTTTAATGTTGCTCATATTATAAAAGAGATAAATCCTGATTGTCATATTATTAAACTTGGTACCATGGGTGAATATGGAACTCCTAATATTGATATTGAGGAAGGATGGCTGAAAGTTAATCACAATGGCAGGAATGATAAGTTTCTCTATCCAAGGCAAGCATCTAGCCTATATCATACATCAAAAATTATGGATACAGATTTGCTTTGGTTTTATACAAGGATGAACAATTTAAGGGTTACTGATTTAATGCAAGGACCTGTATATGGTTTATGCGTTAATTCAGCTAATGAGAAACCCATGGAATCTACTTTTACATATGATGATATATTTGGAACTGTATTAAATAGATTTATTGTCCAGGCTGTTGCAGGGATACCCTTGACAGTTTATGGTTCTGGAAATCAGATAAGAGGTTATATCAATATTGCTGATACAATTGATTGTATACGATTAACATTAGCAAATACTCCTCATAGTGGGAAATTAAATATTTACAACCAATTTACTCAGCAGTTTTCTGTTAATGAATTAGCAAAGTTAGTTAAAGTCTCACTTAATGAAATAGGTATTAATACTAAAATTACTAAAATCTCTAATCCTAGAATTGAAAAAGAGAAACATTATTATAATGCAAAGCATACAAATATTAATAAAATTGGGTTGAAACCAACACTCTTGGATTCGGAAGTCATTATAGATATTGCTAAATATGTGTTGAAGCATAAATCTAAAATTAATAAAAAAATAATAAATCCAAAGGTTAAATGGAAATGAAGATTTTGATAACAGGTGGACTTGGCTTTATAGGGTCAAATCTTGTAGCTTATCTTCTTAAAAAAAAGAAAATATCACAGATATTAATAGTAGATAATTTAAGTAAATCCTCCGTAAAATATCTAGAATCTATAACTAAATTTAAATTCTTTAATAACATTAAAGACTATAAAAAATCTAAATCTAGAGTTGTTGTTGTCAAGGCTAATGTTATTGATTTTAAAATAGCCAATATCCTTACAAAAAATATTGATAGCATAGTTCACTTAGCAGCTGAATCTGGTATAGACATATCTATATCAAATCCTAGAGAATCTTTTGAAACAAATGTAATTGGAACATTTAACTATTTGGAATCAGCAAGATTAAATAATGTTAAGTCTTTTATATTTGCCTCAAGTGGATCAGTATTTGGTGATGTTAAGCCACCAATGATAGAGAGTTACCCAAGAATACCTATTGCTCCATACGGATCAAGCAAGCTATCTATTGAATCTTATTGTGAGACATATTCAAAAGTATTTAATATCAAAACAACTATACTCAGATTTAGTAATGCATATGGCTTATATTCTAGTCATAAAAAAAGTGTTGTAGCGAATTTTATCAAATCAATATTAGATAATCAGCCAATAATTATTAATGGCGATGGCAAGCATACACGTGACTATGTTTTTGCTGAAGATTTAGTTGATGCCATTTATAAGTCAATATTTAAAAAAGATAAAAATAATATTTTTCATATTTCAACAGGAATAGAAACTACAACTAATAAACTTTTAAGTATATTAAAAAAAATATCCTATAAGTATAAATTAAATATCCCTAATATAAAGAATATTTCTAGCAGAGTAGGCGATATGAGATTTAATAGTCTATCCACTAAACATACTGAAAAGAATCTTAGGTGGAAACATAAAATATCTATTGATAATGGAGTAGAGCGCACTTTAAAATGGTTTCTAAAGTCATATAATTAATTAAATTACTGAATGAAATATACCTTCATGCTCCCTAGAAAAACTGATCTTATTATTTTTGATAATAATGAGTATGAAATGCTATTGAGTACTGTAATACCTCGAGAATACACAGCGCAATTAATGGATAGTAGCATATCTTGCATCTACCTAAATCCTATATTTTTATTTGTATATATTATAACAGTAATCAAGAATCTATTGACGGGTTCTAAAGTAAAGTCAGCTCTTTATAAATCATATCTATTATGCATTTTAAAATTTATTAAACCAAAAGTTGTCATTACATTTACAGATAATAGTTTAGTTTATCATTGGCTAGTAAAATATTATAAAAAAGCAAGATTTATCGCTATACAAAATGGTGTGAGACAGCCGTATCAATTTAAAATAATTAAGTCATCAACGGATATTATGATAAATCATGATATTTTTTACTGCTTTGGGCGCTATGATGTAAAAAGACATGGAGAAATGGGTTTTACCATAAATACCCCTATACCAATTGGTTCTTTGAGGTTATCTAATTTTAATGACTTAAATAGAAAAATAACTCCTGAATATGATATATGTTTAGTTTCAAAATATGGAAAAACTAATCCTCTAAAAAAACCATTAATAGATGAGTTTATATATAATTCAAATAGACTAGATTTAGATGTTGCCAAGCTTGCTAAAAACAAAAAACTTAAAGTAGTTATTGCTTTAAGAGGATCGCCCAAAGAGGAAGCTTATTATCGTAAGATTTTTGGAGATTATGCAACATATGTAGAGAA
Organism: Gammaproteobacteria bacterium; assembly: GCA_018667355.1. GTDB lineage: Bacteria > Pseudomonadota > Gammaproteobacteria. The sequence continues at coordinate 70,205 of JABIVC010000009.1, forward strand.
TAAAGATAGCGAGAGTAGCTACAGAGCATGTTTTTCAAGCGAGTTAATAATTTCTTATCAATCATCGATGCTCATTGAAATGTTAGCAAGCAAGAAAAAGGTCTTGCATGTTGATTACACCTCTAATAAAGATATTTTTGGGTATGAGGGTGCTATTAGATTAGATTATGTTGATTATTCAAATTTTGAACACCATGTTATCAATCTTTTATCCATTGATTACAAGATTTATGAAAAACTTGTGAAAGATGATCAGATTAAATTTATGAACCATAGTAGTAGTAACCCACCAAATGTCATAATAAAAAATCATATTGACAAATTAATGAGGAGCTCTATTGTATAAATTACTTAAAAAATCTTTCTTATTTTTTGATAGTACTGATAAAAAAAGCTTGACTATATTATTGTTTTTATATGTATTAGTAGGCTTAATTGAAATATTTGGAATAGCTTCTATAGTTCCCTTTGTTGGCCTTCTTACTGACCCAGAATATTTTAATAATAATGAATATGTCATGGTATTTAAAAACTATTTCTCTCTACAAAGCAATGAGCTTCTTATGGTTTCAGGTTTCATACTTATAGGTATATTTGTTTTAAGCAATATACTAAATGCTTTAGTATTATGGAAAACTCTTGAGTTTGGAACAAATCATAGTTATAAGACGTCACTCATAATTCTAGAAAAATATTTAAAACAACCATATAAATTTTTTGTTAATGCGGATATTTCATCACTTAAGAAAAATATCCTTGATGAATCTATTCGCTTAGCTGAATCAATATTTCTACCAATGTTACACATACTATCAAGAGTTATTCTTTTGACTTTCATTAGTATATTATTAATTTCGGTAAATACACAAGCTTTCATATATTCATTACTAATTATTGGAATAATGTATTTACTTATCTTTGTTGTCATAAAAAATATGCTTAAAAAATATGGAGATATAAGGCTTTCCGCTAATGATAAAAGGTTCAAAACCGTAAATGATTGTTTAAATAGTATCAAAGATATTAAATTTTATAATGCTGAGAAAAAGTATCTAACAAGTTATTCACAGTCGTCAAATATTTTTTTATGGCTCACAGCAAAAAAAACATTAATCTCAACACTGCCTAGATATTTTATTGAAATAATTGCGTTTGGTGGGTTCTTTTCAATAATTCTATATTTAACTTATGGTAGCAATGATATATCTACTTCTTTACCTACAATCGCTTTATTTATACTTGCTGCTTATAGGATACTTCCATCTATGCAACAAATATTTGCTTACTCAAGTTCAATTAAATTTCACATACCCGCATTAGATCTTATTTCAAAAGTAATCAAACTATCCGATAATGCATCGACTGGAATTGAACCTATAGATTCAAGAGAAGAAGTAATTATTTTTGATAATGTATCTTTCTCGTATGATTCTAATAAAACAATATTGAATAATGTCTCATTTAAATTAAATAATCCTGGCATTACTGCAATTATTGGGTCAACCGGGGCAGGGAAGACAACTTTAATTGATTTGTTGCTTGGACTTTATAAACCTACAACGGGATTAATTAAGATTCGAAAACTATTATCAGCGCATAGTCTAGATAAAGAAATTAGTTATGTGCCACAAAATATTTCGTTTGTTGATGATAGTATTATTAATAATATAGCATTTGGTATTGATGAAAGCTTGATTGATAACGGTAGGGTTACAGATTCATTAAAGGCTGTAAAACTCGATCATCACATAAGTACTTTGCCCGATGGACTCTTGTCAGAAATAGGTGAAAATGGTGTTAAGTTTAGTGGTGGCCAGTTACAGAGACTTGGGATAGCAAGGGCACTATATTTCAATCCACAGATTTTAGTTCTAGATGAGGCTACAAATGCTTTAGATATAAAAACAGAGGAAGAAATCTTGTTATCTTTGAAAAATAACAATCCTAATCTAATAATAATACTTATTACTCATAGAACTTCAGCTCTCAAGTTATCTGACAATATATTACATTTATCCAAAGGCAGCCTGAAGATGATGGATATCAATAATAAAGATTTATCAATAGAGAAGCTATTAAAAGATACAGTTTATAATAATTGAGAAAAATAATATGAAAAATAAAAAAATACTTATAACAGGTGCAGATGGATTCATAGGATCACACCTAACTGAAAAGCTCATACGAATGGGTTGTGATGTTAGAGCTATGTGTTTATATAACTCGTTTAATTCCTGGGGATGGCTTGATAGCATTAATAAAAAATTATTAGATAAAGCCGATGTTGTCTTGGGTGATGTCCGCGATATCAAATCTGTTAAAAAAGCATGTAAAAATATAGATTATGTTTTCCATCTTGCATCATTAATAGCAATACCTCACTCTTATAACTCGCCATATTCTTATTTGCATACTAACGCTGAAGGTACGATGAATATTCTTGAGGCATGTACTGATACTAATGTTACAAAAATTATTCATACGTCAACAAGTGAGGTATATGGTGATATAAAGAAGATGCCTATATCTGAATCCGACAAAATATTTGCTAAGTCTCCATATTCAGCAACTAAAATTGCTGCAGATCAGATTGCTGAATCATATTACAGTTCTTTTGGTTTACCCGTAACTATAGTAAGACCTTTTAATACTTATGGTCCAAGACAATCAAATAGAGCCATAATACCAACTATTATCAGTCAAATATTAGATGGTAAAAAAAAGATTAAACTTGGATCACTGTATCCAACTAGAGATTTCTCATATATTGATGATACAGTAAATGGATTTATATCAGCTGCAATATCAAAAAATAGTATAGGTGAAACTTTTAATATCGGTGCAGGCTATGAAATATCCATAGGTGATTTATTTAATGTGATAAATAAACTATGCGGAAGTAATGCTAAAATAAAAACTGACAGTGTACGTATTAGACCAAAATCAGGTGAAGTATATAGGTTGAAAGCTGATAATAAAAAAGCAAAAAAGATAATTAAGTGGGAACCTAAATATTCTGGTAAGTCAGGACTCATAAGGGGTCTTAAAAATACTATTGAGTGGTTTAGCAAGGAAGAAAACCTCTGTAAGTATAAAACTGATCATTATATTACTTAAAATGTACGATAGTATAATTAAAAAAATTAGAAAATGTTTGCCTACAAATGTAAAAAAATATGCAGTCCATGAGCCCTCTTTCCCTAAAAAAGTGCTTAGGGAAATAGAAAAATGTATAGACTCAAGTTATGTGTCAACATCAGGAGAATATTTAGATAAATTCACCAGAGAATTACAGGAGATAACTAATTCTAAATATGTTGTGTTAACATCTAGTGGTACAGCGGCGCTATTCTGTGCGCTAGAAGAAATTAATATTTCTGGATGTGAAGTGATTATGCCTTCAATGACATTTGTTGCTACTCCAAACGCTGTTATACATGCTAGTGGAATTCCAAATTTTATTGATAATAGTAAATACTCTCTAAATATAAATGCTGAAATCCTAGATAAATATTTAAATGAGAATACTATGCAAGTGAAGGGTAGCTGCATTAATAAAAAATCAATGAGACGTATACGATGTATTATTGTAGTGCATGCATATGGTACAGCAGCTAATGTTACCAATATTTGCAAGGTTGCAAAAAAACATAAAATAGAAGTTTTGGAAGACGCTGCTGGTGCACTTGGCTCATATGAATATAACAAACATGTCGGGACTATATCACGCATGGGTGCCTTAAGCTTTAATGGAAATAAAATCATAACTACAGGAATGGGTGGAGCATTGCTTCTTAAAAGCAAAAAAGACTATGAACGAATATCTCATAAAATAAGTACTGCTAGACTTAAACATGAATGGAAAGTAGAGCATGATATGGTTGGATATAATCTTCGAATGGCTAATATAAATGCTACTTTAGGTTATTGTCAAATCACTGATTTCAAAAAAACATTAAAGATAAAAAGAAAATTATACAATGATTATCGTGAAATCTTTTATAATGATAAATATTGTTATATTAAAGATGAAGAGCCGAATACTACCAATAATAACTGGGTAACTAATTTATATCTAAGAGATAGTTTTAAAGATAAACATCAAATCTTAATCAAAAGACTGCATAAAAGTAATATTTTGGCACGAGAATTATGGAAACCTATGCATTTACTTCCAATGTTTAAGAGTATGCCTCGAACACGTATGAAAAATTCAATAAATAATTGGAAAACAGGGCTCAGTTTACCTAGCAGTTATTATAAATGATTAAAAAAAGAACAATATGCGTCCTTTCTTCTAGTAGAGCAGATTATAATCATCTATATTTACTTATGAAGAGCTTAAAAGAATCACAAATATTTGATTTTAAGCTTTTGGTGACAGGGATGCATCTTTTAAAAAAATATGGAGATACATACTCTGAATTAGTTAAAGATGGTTTTAAAATTGATGGTTTCATAAAAAATTCTAGTCTGAATAATAATCATAATCAAATTTTAAATTTAATGTCTGATCAGTTATCAAATGCAGGCAAGCAGTTAGATAAAATTAATCCAGATATTTTGGTTATCTTAGGTGATAGATATGATGTATTACCGATAGCAATCGCATCTCATATAAAGGGAATTGCTATTGCACATTTTCATGGTGGTGAAGTTACTCATGGAGCTATAGATGATGCAATTAGACATGCAATTACTAAATTCTCTGATATACATTTCGTAAGTAATAAAGAATTTAAGAAAAGAGTGCAACAATTAGGTGAAAATACAAAAAATGTTCATAATATTGGTTCGTTAGGTGTACAGGCTATTAAATTAACACCAATAATTTCAAAACAAGAAATTCAAGAGCATTTTGATATTCATGGAGATTATATTTTAATTGCTATTCATCCAGAAACAATCAATGCTGATAATATCAGAATGATTAAATCACTATTCGATGTCTTATCTAAAGATATATCTCATCAAATTATATTCACTAGCCCTAATTCGGATCCTGGAAATGAAATAATAATTAAAAATATTAAATCTTTTTTAAAAGATCACCCGAAGAAAGCAAAGTTTATTGTTTCAGCTGGTAGAGAACTTTTCATTAACTTAATGAGACACTGCAATTTCATTATTGGTAATTCATCATCTTGCGTTATAGAGGCGCCAGCTCTAGGTATCAAATCTATATTAATTGGTGATAGACAATCAGGTCGACCAATATCATCAAGTGTCAGTCAATCATCTTTTAGTCGTAAATCTATAAGTAGTCAGATAAAAATAACAGAAAACTTAAGAAAGACTAGTGCTAAAAAGATTCATTATAAAGGTTCAAATACAATTCCAAAAATATTAAAAATACTCGAAACTGTACCTTTGAAAGAAATAAAATTAAAGAAGTTTAAAGATATATAAATGACAAAGATTAATAAAAGACCGATTCACATAATTGCTGAAATAGGAGTAAACCATAATGGAAAACTATCTTTGGCAAAAAAACTGATTAAAGAAGCAAAAAAATCTGGGGCAAACTCTGTTAAATTTCAGACCTTTAATACTGATGAGATTATTAAAAGAAATACCTCAAAAGCTAAGTATCAAATCAAGAACACAAATAATAAGGAATCGCAATACGATATGTTGAAGAGATATGAATTAAGTAATGAAGATTATAAAGCTCTAATAGTTTATTCAAAAAAAGTTGATATTGAATTCTTTTCTACAGCATGTGATATCGATAGTCTTACATACTTATGTAAAAAATTAAAACTAAAAACAATAAAAATATCGTCGACAGATTTAACAAATATACCTTTACTTTTAAAAGCTGGGGCTACGAGAAAGAAAATTATCATTTCATCTGGAATGGCGGATATATATGAAATTGATATAGCCTTGTCAGCCTTATCATATGGTTATGCCCATGCAGACAATTTAGATATTTCTAAATTTAAGCTTATAAAACATAAAAAATATTATTTAAAGAACAAACAATATCTTTCAAGGAAAGTTACTTTATTGCATTGTACGACAGAATACCCGGCACCTCTAGATGAACTAAATTTAAATGTCATAACAGATTTTCAGTCAAGATATCCAACATCAATAGGTTATTCTGATCATTCAAATAATCTCTTAACACCAATTGTGGTAACAGCAAAAAACATCACCATGATTGAAGTCCATGTAACATTGAATACAACAATGGATGGCCCTGATCATAAATGCTCTTTAGACATGAAAAAATTTTCTGAGTATGTTGATAATATAAGAAAAACTGAGATGATGCTTGGTTCACCTAATAAAGCTCCTACAAAATCTGAAATTCAAAATATTAAAACAGTAAGAAAGAGTCTTGTATTAAATAAGTCAATTGTAAAAGGAGAAAAAATTACAGTAGATAACCTAGCAGTTAAAAGACCAGGAAACGGAATACCATCAATACACTATACTGATTATATAAATGTTGTATCTAAAAAAATATTAAACAAAAATCATTTTCTTAAAAAAGAAGATGTAAAAAAGAAGTAATGGAAATATCAATTAAAAATAATCTTCTCCTGAAAGACTCTTTGATTACTGATGCAATCAAGCATTTAGAAAAATGTGATATAAAAATTATTGTTATTGTTGATTCTGATAAAAAAATATTGGGTACAATTACAGATGGCGACATAAGGCGAGCTTTATTAAAAGAAATATCACTTGATAGCAAATGTGCTCTAATCATGAATAGTAATCCTCATTATTCAAAAATAAATGAGATAGATAAAATAAATAGGATAATTCAAGTAAGCAAGAAATCTGTTGTAATTGTAGATAATGAAAATAAAGTTATTGGAATAGAATCTAGTATTAAACCACATCTCAATATGCGGAACCAAGTTATTGTGATGGCTGGTGGCAAAGGAACTAGACTTGAACCTTTAACTCTAGATACACCAAAACCTCTTTTAATGATAAAAGAAAAACCAATTTTACATAGAATAATAGACAGTCTAGTTTCATATGGCTTAATTGATATTTATATATCTGTTTTATATAAGGCTGATCATATAGTTAATTATTTTAATAATGGTGAAGGTTTCAACGCAAGAATTGATTATCTAAAAGAATCAAAACCATTAGGAACAGCGGGCTGCTTAAAACTATTTAAGAAATATATGAACAATGAGCCAATTATTGTTATTAATGGTGATGTTTTAACTTCCATCAATTATGATAGGCTTTTAGATTTTCATAAAAAATCAAAAAAAAGCATAACAATTTGTAGTGCAAAATATGAGATACCTCTAGAGTATGGAACTCTTAATATTAAAGATGGGGATCTCATAAGCCTTGAAGAAAAACCAGTTAAAGAATATTTTGTTAATGCCGGAATATATATAATTAATCCTAGTGTCATTACAAATTTAGAAGAAAAAGAAAGATTTGATATGACAGATTTACTAGAGATTTATATAAAAACTAAATCCGTAGCTGTGTTTCCAATGCATGAACAGTGGATAGATATAGGTAATCATAAAGACTATAAAAAAGCTAATGAAGAATAAATTAATTGCCACTGAATTTTTAATGGTTGGTAGTGGAAACATTGCATTACAACATATAGATGCAATTATAAGTTATAAAAAAAACAGCAAAGTGCATCTATTAAAGAGAAGTAGAGGTGTTGCCAATATTAGAGTGCAAAATGCATGTGAAACAGTATCATCAGATATCCATAACTTTATACCATTAACTACAAAATCAGTTGCAATAATCACTTCTCCAGCATCAAAACACATCGATGATGCAATAATATTAGCAAAGAAAGGGTTTCACTTATTAATAGAAAAACCACTTATGATATCTCGAAAAGGTTATCAGATATTAATTAATATAACTAATAAAAAACTATTGTGCACACATGTTGCTTACAATTTAAGATTTAATAATTTAATAATAAATCTTAAAAAAATTATTGATAGCAATAAACATGGAAGAATAATAAATGTCGATATCAGTATTACCAGTAACTTCAAAAAATGGAGGCCAAATAAAAAGTACTATGAAACTGTGAGTTCTCAGAAAAAATTTGGTGGCGGGGTTATTAACGAACTATCACATGACTTTGATTATATGTTATATTTGTTTGGCAAACCTATTGCGGTTACATCAGAACTTTCATTTACAAGAGATAAAAGGATTGATGTTGAAACTAAGTCTATTAATCGTTTTAGATATAAAGATTTTGTAATAAATTTATGTCAAAATATGTGTTCTGATAAAGAAGAGCGTAAATGTATCGTAGATTTTGAAAAGGCAAAAATAGTTTTAGATTTTAATAAAAGTAAAATATGTATCATTAAAGATCAGAAAAAAAAATATATAATAAACAAAGATACCATGGCATCTACATATAAAAATCAGTTTGACTATTTCATGAAATGTATAAAATCTAAAAGTAAATCATCTATGGATATTCGTGATAATAAATTATTATTCAAAACATTAAATTCGGTTAAACTTTCACATAAAAATAGTAAAGAGATAAGAATATGAATGAGAAAACAGTAGCGTTTATTTTTGCAAGATCAGGTTCCAAGGGAGTAAAAGATAAAAATATTCAATTAATTAACAATATACCTCTCATTGGATATTCAATAAATATTGCGAAGGATTCTAATCTATTTTCTGACATTGTAGTATCGACTGATTCACAAGAAATAGCTGATATAGCAAATTTATATGGAGCTAGTACACCTTTTAATAGACCGGCTGATTTGGCAACAGATGAGTCATCTGAGTGGTTATCTTGGCAGCATGCTGTTAAATCATATATGAATATAACTAAGTTTGATTACTTCTTTAGCTTACCAGTCACATCGCCATTAAGGAGTAAGAATGATATACTATCGATGAAGGATTATTTCATGGATAATAGTTTTGATATTGTTCTTGGTATGACAGAATCTCATAGGTCACCGTATTTCAATATAGTGAATAAAAAAGATGATGGCTCTGTAGAGAGAGTTATTGATAGGGCGAATACTATTAGCAGAAGGCAAGATGCCCCAAAAACTTATGATTTAACAACAACTGGATATATCACAACGCCAGACTATATTTTGAACAATAATAATTTGTTTGATGGTATTGTAGGTGGCTATGAAATACCTATGAATAGAAGTTTAGATATTGATAGTGAATATGACTTAATGATTGCGCGAAAAATACTTGAAACTAATGAGTAATATATTTGATAATTCAATTAAAGGTAAAGTAGTCCTAGTAACAGGAGCATCGGGATATATTGGTAGAAACATAGCCCATGCTTTATCTAGTCATGGTGCAAATTTAATTCTAGTAGATACAAATCAAAAGAAATTAAAAGATCTAAAGATTTCAATTGAGAGAAATAATGCAAGTGTCGATATAATATGCAAGGATCTAACAAGAAAAGGTTCGATCGAACTAATTAAAAAAATGATTGAGAAGAAATATAAAAAACTAGATATATTGATAAACTCAATTGGGTTTGTAGGCACATCTAAAATGAAAGGTTGGAATACAGGCTTTAAAAATCAATCCAAACAAGCATGGGATTGTTCGATAGAGACAAACATGACTTCTGTTTTCTTTCTGATACAGGCTCTTCATGTATTAATGAAAAAATCAGAAAGCGCATCAATAGTGAATATTTCTTCCATGTATGGTGAGTATGCTCCTGATAAAAAAATATATGAAGGGACAAAGATTAATAATCCAGCTGCATACTCTGTAGCAAAAGCAGGTTTAAATCATATGACTAAATGGCTTGCTGTTGAATTAGGACCAAAAATAAGAGTCAATGCGATATCCCCAGGTGGATTATTTAGAAATCAAGATAAAATGTTTGTTAAAAAGTATGCCGAGAAAACTTTATTAAAGAGAATGGCTACAGAAGATGATATTATCGGACCTATAATATTCTTCGCATCGGATATGTCTAAATATATTACAGGACAAAACTTAATTGTTGACGGAGGTTGGGGTACCTAAGAAAATGACTATACAAAAGCTAATAAATTATCCAAGCAAGATAGATTATACAGAATATAAGAAAGATAGTTCGAGTATAACTAAATATGGATTACCAAAAGACATAAAGTTTTGTAAATCATGTGTAATTTCAAATCAAAGACCTAATTCTCAAGTTGAACATGAGCATAATAAGGCTACGCTTAAAACAACTATAAATTTCAATGATGATGGGATTTGTGATGCTTGCGTATTAGCTGAAAAAAAGAAAAGAGAAATCGATTGGGATAAAAGAGAAGCTGAATTGAAAGCTTTATGTGAAAAATATCGTAGTCGTAATGGCTCATATGACTGTTTAGTGCCTGGTTCTGGAGGTAAAGATAGTTTTTTTGCATCTCATATACTTAAGAATAAATACAAAATGAATCCACTTACAGTTACGTGGGCGCCGAATATGTATACTACATGGGGTTGGAATAACTTTCAAAAATGGATTCATTCAGGTTTAGATAATTATCTAATGACACCTAATGGGAGAACACATAGAATTTTAACAAGACTCGCTGTAGAAAACTTATTACATCCTTTTCAATCTTTTATAATTGGTCAAAAATCATTTGCACCAAAAATGGCTATTAAATTTAATATCCCTCTTATATTTTATGGTGAGTCCGAGTCTGAATATGGAAATCCAATAAGTGAATCAATGTCTTCTAAACGTGACTGGAGTTTTTCATCTATTGATGAGAGAGACAATATCTTTCTTGGTGGTGTAAGCTATAGTTCATTAAAAAATGATTATAAGTTAACAGATAATGATCTATCAATATATGTTCAAGAAAATATTAATAATATTAAAGATAAAGAAATTGATTTTAGATATCTTGGTTATTATTTAAAGTGGCATCCACAATCTAATTATTATTATTCTGTAGAAAATGGAAATTTTGAAGCAGCACCTGAGAGAACTCAAGGGACTTATAGTAAATATAATAGTATTGATGACAAAATAGATGATTTTCATTATTTAACAACGCGTACTAAATTTGGGATTGGAAGAGCAACATATGATGCAGCACAAGAAATTAGATCTGGGGATATCACAAGAGAAGAAGGAGTCATGTTGGTTAATAAATTTGACCACGAATTTCCAGATAGGTTCGAAGATGAGATTTATAAATATTTAAGCATTAACCAAAAAGAGTTCCCATCTTCTTTTGACTTATTTGAAGAGCCAACAATGACAAAAGAGTACTTTTCATTATTAAGTGATAATGCACGATCACCTCATATATGGAAATATGAAAATAATAAATGGGTTTTGCGCAGTATTATTAAATAAATATATGTCAAGTAATATCAGACTGATATCAAGATTAGATATCAAGGGACCAAATTTAATCAAAGGAGTTCATTTTGAAGGTCTTCGAGTACTTGGTGACCCCAACGACTATGCTAAAAAATATTATATAGATGGTATTGATGAAATACTTTATATAGATAGTGTTGCAAGTTTATATGGACGAAATAATTTATCTGACATTCTTATTAAAACTGTTTCTGATACATTTGTGCCAATAACAGCAGGTGGTGGACTTAGAAATATTGAGGATGTGACATTAATTTTACGTTCTGGCGCAGATAAGGTAGCGATTAATACTGCAGCTGTAAAAAAACCAGCTTTAATATCTGAAGTCGCAAATAAATTTGGTTCACAATGCATGGTCATATCAATCCAGGCAAAAAAAATTTCAAATAATAAGTGGGAGGTTTATACAGAGAATGGGAGAGAAAAGACAGGCAATTGTGTAATGGAATGGCTTACAAAAGCCATAAAACTAGGTGCAGGGGAAGTTCTTATTACATCTATAGACAAGGATGGGACAAAAAATGGATGTGACAAAGAATTAGTTAAAGCTGTTTCTCAAGTATCACCAATTCCAATTATAGCTAGTGGTGGAATTGGAAATTTAAATGATATTGAGGAAATTATTCAATATTCAAAAGCTGATGCCGTAGCAATGGGAAGTATCTTGCATTATAAAGATTATACGATAAATGAAATAAGAAATTTTCTATCCAAGAAAGATATCAATGTAAGGACATATGAAAACTATTAATATTATTGATTATGGTTTGTGTAATATCCATAGTGTCAAAAGTGCTATCACTAAATTAGGATATAAGCCTAATTTGATAAATAATATAAATGGTTTGCCATCTGATTCAAAAATTATATTACCAGGTGTCGGATCTTTTGCTAATGGAATATCAAGATTGGAAGAGATGGGGCTAATAGGCTCAATTAAAAAACATATTGATAATCAAGGACACTTTTTAGGTATATGTCTAGGCATGCAAATGATGTTTGAAAAAAGCTCAGAATCTAAAAATACAAAAGGGTTGGGAATTATAAAAGGGGAGATAGACTTGATACCTAATCAATATATGAATAAGACACACAAGGTTCCACACATTGGTTGGAATAAATTAACAATAGATAACAATTTCTCAAAATCTATTGTTAAAAATGATTATAATGTTTATTTTGTTCATTCTTATATGGCAAAAGACGTTGATAGTAATAATATTATTGCTACCTGTGAATATAACCATATAGAAATCCCTGCCATAGTAAAATATAAGAATAGCTATGGATGTCAGTTTCATCCAGAAAAGAGTGGAGAAACAGGATTAGATATACTTAAGTCATTACTAGATATATGATTAATAAAAATAAAAAAATAAAAAAGATATCTTATAGTTTTGTGATTGCAGATTTATTTCATTATGGACATCTCAGAGTACTTAAGATGGCTAAAAGATCCGCAGATTATCATATCTGTGCAGCCCTCACGGATGATGTATGTGAAAAATGGCATAGTAAAAATGTTTGTACATTAAATGAAAGAAAAAAAGTACTTGAGTCATCAATGTATGTTGATGAAGTAATTACGCAAAACTCTCTAGACCCTAGCGATAATCTAAAAAAGATACTTAAAATGTACAAGGGTTGTGAGATTACAGTATTCCATGGTGATGACTGGACAATTCTACCCGGAAAGTCATTCATGGATAATAGTAAAATAAAAATCAAATATGTAAGTTATTACAATAGATTGTCAAGAGAATTGATTTATAATCATTTCTCTAAAAATTCAACGACAACTCTTGACGTTAGTAGAAAATATCATGCAACTAACTTATCCTTAATGGATACAAAGGGACAAACATTAAAGAGCTTATCTACAGTTGTTAAGAAATCGCGTATTGAGCCGCTGAGTACCTTTACAATAAATGATTATAATAAGAATAAAGATATAATTCTAAAACTAATTAATAGAAGTTATGATAAAAAAATAATTATCAGAAGCTCAACCTCTAAAGAAGATGATATTAGTGAGTCACGTGCAGGTGAGTTTTTATCTATACAAAATATTGATAGTAGAGATAATATAATGATCGGTAAATCTATTGATGATATTATAGACAATTATAAATTAAAAATTAAAAACTATAAAAATGAAGAGGTTCTTATACAAAATCAGACAGAGAATGTTGCAATTAGTGGCGTGATCTTCACAAGAAACCTCAAATCAAATGCTCCTTATTATGTAATTACTTATGATGATATAACAGGGTTAACTGATACTGTTACTAGCGGTAGCGATAGTCAGACCATATGGCTTAATCGTGATATAGATAAATATAAAGTACCCAAGAAATGGACTAACCTTATTCATTCTGTTAAAGAAATTGAGCGAATATTTAATAAAATGATTTTAGATGTTGAGTTTGCTATAAATAAAAAAGGAGAAATCATAATCTTTCAAGTTAGACCATTAGCTGCAAATTCAAAATATTTCTTTTCAACGGAAAGTTTTGATAATAATACAGAAGAACTTGTGCTTAAATATAAAAACTATTCGAAAAAAGATCAAATAATTTTGAGTGATATGGCATTTTGGAATCCTTCGGAATTGATTGGAGATAATCCAAAACCTCTCTCATTCACATTATTTGAAGAACTGATAATGAAAAAGAGTTGGAATGAAGGTATCGCTACTCTTGGTTATACAAATACTAGCAAGAACCTGATATATAAAGCTGGTAATAAACCTTATATTAATGTCGATCTTTCAATAGATGCATTAATCCCGAATAAGCTAAAACAATCACTAAAGACAAAGCTTAAAGAATATTATAAAAAGAGGTTCATGAGTAACCTTTCAAGTCATGATAAGTTTGAATTTGATATTATTGATAGTTGTTATATATTCGATAAAGATATTTTAAAACATATGGATTCGAGTATAACAGATAGCGAAAAACGAGCATTGAGGAAAGCTCTTAAAACAATAACAGTAGATATGATAAGAGGATTTGATATTTATAAAAGAGATTACACAAGGCAAGTGAAGGAATGCATATCGAGCTCAAACAAGCTTAAATATGATGATACTCTGCAATTATTAAAAAATATCATTACAAATATAAAACTATTAAAAAAACTAGCAATACCTCAATTTTCCTCCGCAGCAAGAATGGCTTTTGTTAGCAAATCATTATTAAATTCAATGACACTTAATTATGGTTTATCAGAGGCAGACGTAAGTAGCTTTTACCAATCTCTAAACACAGTTGCGTCAGATTATACTAAAGATTTTTCATGTCTTAAAAAAGATATGTTTTTGAAGAAATATGGTCATCTAAGGTCAGGAACATACTCTCTGTCCGCACCTAAATTAAATGATTTATCTTTAAAACATGATAAGAAGATAGCTTTTAAGAAAAATGTATTTAATAAAAAGACAGTTATGAAAATAATTAAAGAATGTTTATTAGATCATAATATGGATTTAAAGCCAGAACAGCTATATAAATTTTTATCTGAATCATTTGTCTTAAGAGAGTATTTAAAATTTGAATATACAAAAATAATAAGCAAAATACTGGATGAGATAAAAATACTTGCAACAAATTTAGGTATATCAGTTACGGATATGGAATATATGACAATCCCTATGATAAATGCATCTTCCCATCTTGAAGATCTTGAGGAATGTAAATCATTTTATAAAAATATAATCGCTCAGGAAAAAGATAAATATCAAAGAAATTCAGATATTGTACAGAATCAAGTTATATCAGATTATAATTCCTTCTATATTATTCAAGATATTATATCTAAACCTAATTTTGTTACGAATGAGAGTATCTCAGGACCTGTTATATTATTAGATAGTTTAAATATCAAGAATATCAACCTAAAGAATAAAATTGTTCTAATTGAAAATGCAGACCCAGGATTTGACTGGATATTTTCTCAAAACATAAAGGCATTAATAACTAAATATGGAGGCATAGGCTCGCATATGGCTATTAGGTGTGCAGAATTTAATATTCCAGCTGTTATTGGATCAGGGAATAAAATCTATGAAAAATTAAGGCTGTTTCAAAATATTAAAATAGATTGTGATTCAAAAAGAATATTTGATGGTATTGGAAATGAAATATCTAATTAGTTCAAAAAGAATTAATGGTAAGCATGATATCAAAGATAAATGCGACCCTGCTTATTCGATATATTTTGATATTTTTAATATTGAACTA
Source organism: Gammaproteobacteria bacterium (assembly GCA_018667355.1). Lineage (GTDB taxonomy): Bacteria > Pseudomonadota > Gammaproteobacteria. The sequence goes on from JABIVC010000009.1 coordinate 85,814, forward strand.
GAAGCTATTCCTAATTTAATTGATACTACATCACTGAAAGATCTTTATACTGATGACTTCGATGGTATAATACTTTCTGGCTCGGGTGACATCAAGATTAATGACGATTTAGTTCCAGAGAATAAATCTTGCCAGTATTCCAAAGAGAGAGATAATACAGAAAATTTTTTGATAGAATTAGCTGTTGAAAGGAAGAAGCCATTGATTGGGATATGCCACGGTATGCAGAAGATTAATGAATACTTCGGTGGAATATTATCACCATATTATCATTGCAAACCTAATACATACAGTGAACAAGGTATAGAGCATAATGTATCTGTTAATCATGAGTTCTTAGATGCTAATAAGGAATATATTGTTAATCAATACCACGATCATTGTATACTTGAGCATAATTTAGCAAAGAATATGAAAATATTTGCTATTGACCCACGATTTAATACAGTAGAAGGTTTTTGTAATATGAATATGCGTATACTCTGCATGCAGTGGCATCCTGAAAGAAGTATTTCTGATAATATGTTATCAAATACCATGTTAGAGAAGTTTATATGAAAGCAGTAATACTAGCAGCTGGGAGAGGGACTAGGCTTGGCAGTCTAACTAAAACATCACCCAAATGTTTACTGAGTATAGAGGATACAAATATATTATCTATACAAGTGAAGCTCTTTTTAAAAAATAATATAAAAGAGATATATGTTGTTACAGGATTTTGCGAAGAAAAGATTAAGTCAGAAAATATTATCAAAATTAATAATATCAAATATAAAGATACAAATATGGTTTATTCATTAATGCAGGTTATGCCGGATATTATAAATGATGATGTGATTATATCATATGGCGATATTATTTTTACGAATTCAGTATTACGATCATTACTTGAAAATAAAGATTCTAACTTAATTGTTTCAGATACGAATTGGAAAGATTATTGGCTGACTAGATATAATACAACAAATTTTGATATAGAGAGTTTTAAAGTAAAAAATAAAAAAATTCTAGATATTGGTAAAGAATGCAAGGATGATACAGATATTGATGGCAGATATGTTGGCTTAATGAAATTTAACACAGCTGCCTTATCACATATGAATAAGATATGGAAAAGAGATATTGGAAAAAATGATAATCATTGGCTTACATACCCGAGATCATTAGAGCAATCTTATATGACTGATATGATACAACAATTAATTATTGAAGGGCTGGTTATAAAAACTCATGAAATAAATAACAATTGGTGTGAGATTGATACAACTGATGATTATATTATTGCTCAAGAGTTTTATAAAAATAATAAAGATAAAATTAATTTTTAGTTTCTAATTATGAAAAAATACTCAACTATATTTATAGCAGGAATAAATCGCAGTGGTGGATCTCTACTTGCCAGGCTATTTGATGGACATAGCAATATATTGAGTTATCCCATAGAACTTGGCTTTCCAACATTGGATAATTTTTATAAAGTATCAAGTAGTTATGGTGGAGTTCCTCAAACCATACCAGATTATAAAAATGGTATAGATGATATATTCGAACTACTCGAAATTCCATCTAATAAGCCTAAAATAATAACGCAATGGGGTAAGGAGCAAAGTGATCCTATAGGGGTACGTGAGAATTACTTAGAAAAAGTATTCTATGGAAATGTTGAGACTAACTTTGATTTTAATAAGTTTACATCTCTCTATACTAGTTATGCAAAAAATTGCAATGACATTGCATCATTGTACGATGCAAGACACAATGCTTATTTTGAATCTTGGGATAGTGGTAAGCATATGAACAACCAAGAACATGTAATGATGCATAGCAGCGGAGGTCTTTATCTTAGTAACATTGAAACGTTTTATGAAAAATTTCATAATCCCATTATTCTATTCCCAATTAGAAACATCATGGGTTATGTCGCAGCTGAAAAAACAAGACTGGCCAGGAGATACTATGGTTCAAGAAGATTTGCATGGCCAAGATTGCCTAATATGTTTGTAAAAAACTTTAAATCTTATGATTTAACTGGACAAATTTACTCATGGTTATCTGCTATGACAAGAGTCAAGTTATTACAAGAAAAGCATGGTATAAATGAGAACTTTATTGTTTATCGGCATGAAAGATTGACATCAGAACCTATTAAAACTATGCAGGAGCTATCCAGTCAAATGAAAATTAACTATGAGAAAATATTATTAGAACCTACTATTGCAGGCCATAACTGGCTGGGTAATTCTCAATATGGACCGCTTAAAGGTATTAGTAATAATATTTCAAAGAATTATTCGAAAGTACTCAATAATGATGAAATAAAGTTAATACAGTCAATGACTACTGAATTAACTGATGATCTTTATCAGCAAACAACACCGGTTGATCTAACTTCCATATCTAGTAAGAAATTTTTTGATTACAAATACCAAAAAGATTATTTTAAAGATGAAGCAAAAATTTCACTATATTATTCTTTGGTTAATGCATCTAAAAGGTCAATGACAATAAAAACTGTTGAAAAATATGCGGTGATCGCTGTATTGTTTTCAATATATGTCAGAATAATGCATATACCGAGAATGATAAAGATTAAATATTTTAACAAAACAGGGAAGCAAAATTACACATGATAGATAAGAAAAATAATAATCAACATTCAGAAGTAAAAAGATGGTGGAATTATTCTAGAAATTTAAGATGGGATACGTTTTATGATGATAGTAATCCAGATAGACATCATGTAATTCATCGTCAAGCAAAGACAATGGAGCAAGTAGAATTATTAGGTTTACCTAAAGGAGCAAAAATACTTGAGCTTGGATATGGTGCTGGACAAACAGCTAAATTATTACTCGAAAAAGGTTATGAATATCATGGAATAGATATATCCGATGAACTTTGTAAAAAATCAATTGAAAGATGTCAGGTATATGTCGATCAAGGTATGGCTAAATTTAGTGTCGGTAATATAGAAGCAAAGTCATCTTATGAGGATGAATTTTTTGATGCAGTAATTGTTTGTGGAGCATTACAATATTTAGATGATATTAATAAGTGCTTTATAGAGGTTAATAGAGTATTAAAACCAAAAAGTTCATTTGTAGTATGTCAAACAAATATGTATGCGTTGAAAGATATGATATTTCCTCGTAGGCTAATATTACGCATATTATATGCTTTGTCTGGACAAAAAATAGAGGTGTTCCCATCATTCAGAGCTATGCTCGTTGAGACTAGTGCGCTAAAAAATAGCTTTGGTAAGTATGAGTCAACTCTAAAAAAATATAGTTTCTTTACAAAGGGCGATGAAACTCATTCTTTTTATTTCAAGAAAAGATTAAATTCTTTCTGGAGACTTCGGAAACTCTTCCATGCGAATAGTTTTATTATAGAAAGAAACGTCGGAGCAACATTTTTTCATCCACCTGGAAACATTTTCAGAGGTCCTGTTACTATGGTGAATAATATATTACAATTTATTTCAGATCATATTCTTAAATTTATCTCTGTATATGCTGATAATGTAATTATATCTGGAAGAAAAAAATAAATATAATGAATTATATTGAACTAGTAAAAAAGATAAAGGATATTAATAGTTCACAAATTACTAATATCTATACGTTCGATGCATTGATTCGATTTATATCATACTTCGTGACTCCTATATTTTACTATCTTAAAATGAGTCCGAATGCAGTGACATACACAAGTGCTATTGTTGGTTTTGGAAGTGCCGCAATTGGAATTATTTATGGTATTGAATATATAGTATTAGTTATATTATTATTCTATTTACATTTAGTCATCGATTACTGTGATGGTAATGTTGCTCGTCTTTTAAATAAAACATCTTTTTTTGGAAGATTCATCGATGGACTATTTAATGTTTTAGTCGTATCAGGTCTGCAAATAGCTTTGTTTGTCATGATATCTGACCCATTACATGCTGAACACTTTAAGCCCCTTGCAAAGATACCGATTTTATATATCGAGCTTATTTGCCTTATATCTATTGCCTTATATCCAGTTCAACATCTTATATATGATAGATACTCAGCTTATATTAGATGGGTTAATCAAGAGCATAGGCTAGATATTTTTCCTTCAATTAAATCTGCTATGTCATTTAAAACGATACATCTCTTCGATAATCTACATTATCTGACTTTAATATTATCTATATACAATATATCTTTCATACTCTTAAATTTTATAATAAATATTATACTATCATTTGCCTTGATTTATTTTCATATAAAATATTCATATATCAATATGAATGTATCTGCCAGCAAATATCATAGAGTTAAAAAGGAGGAGGGTATAGGTGATTAAAATATTTATTACTTTAGGACCAGCATCAATGAACAAAAGTTTCTTATCAAATCTAAATAAGAAATATATAAAGTTGTTACGGATCAATCTCTCTCATACGAATATTATAGACTTAGAGAAGACTGTTAAATATATACGTAAGTATACGAACATTCCAATATCCTTCGATACTGAGGGGGCTCAAGTTAGAACGTCTGTTCTTAAAAAAAAGACTATGTCTCTCCGTAAAAATTCAAACATTATAATAAATAAAGAGATAAAAAATAAAGATGGTCTAGATTTAAATCCACAAGATATTTATAAAGAGTTAAAAATAAACGATATACTCTCAATAGACTTTGATGGAGTAAAAATTAAAATTATTGCCGAGTCAGATACTTTGTTTAAATGTAAAGTTATTGAGGGTGGTGTTATTGGCACTAATAAGAGTATTCTAGTAAATAGAAAAATCAGTATTCCAGCATTTACTAAAAAAGATATACAAGCATTTGATATAGCTCAAAAACTAAAAATTAAAAATGTTGCTCTCTCTTTTACATCATGCGCTCAAGATATTAAAAGATTGAGGGAATATTTCACATATCCAATAAAAATAACCTCTAAGATAGAATCATTAAAAGCGATTATGAATTTAAAAGAGATCATGAACGAAGCTGATAATATATTAATAGATAGAGGAGATTTATCTAAAGAAGTCCCTATACATTTAATACCAAGGACTCAGAAAAACATAGTGATGGCAGCTCAGAAAAATAATACACCGGTTTATGTGGCAACTAATTTACTTGAATCTATGGTGACACAAAAAGAGCCGACAAGAGCTGAAGTAAATGATATCTATAATACATTGAATGATGGTGCAACAGGTTTAGTTCTTGCAGCAGAAACTGCTATTGGAAAGTATCCATCCGAGTGTGTAAACATGGTAATCGACGTTTCAAAAACTTTATAATTAAATATAAATATGAAAAAAAAGATTCTTTGGTTCACAGGCATGTCGGGTACAGGAAAATCATATTATTCTAAATATATTTCCGATAATTATAAAAATTATAAAATTAATATGTTAGATGGTGACATCATTAGGGGTCGATATGATATACCAGTTGGCTTTACTTACGATGATATTTGTAAAAATAATCTAACTATAAAAGATATAGTAAAGAAGGACTATCAAAATTATGATATCACTATAATTTCAGTAATTTCTCCATATGAGAATATTCGTAACCAAATCAAGAGAGAATTTAATAAAGATTTATCATTCATTTATATGCATTCAGATATAGAAAGTCTCAGACAAAGAGATACAAAAGGCTTATATAAGAAGGCTGATAATAAAGAAATACTCAATCTAATTGGGTATTCTGATATAGCTGATTCAAGATATGAGAGACCTATCTCTCCTGACTTGATACTAAACACATCATTTGGTATTAATCCTAATGAGAATATAAAAAAACTCAATAAATTTTTGAAATCTATGCTCAATGAGATTTAAGCATATTAATATAATTTCAGATGAAGATGATATTCTATCGGATGATAATGTACTGAATATTACTTTCTCAAAAACAATATTTAATAAATATTTAAAAAAAAATAACATACAATATTTTTTTGATATCAATTCAAGAGTAAGTGAAAATAAAGAATTATCAACACTTGAGCATGCCTTATATAAAGAATCCTTGAATAAAGATAAAAGATGGTATTTTTTAACATACAAATATATATACAAGTATTTAGTTACATATAATCAATTTTATAACAGAATCAATTATATTATTGAAAGTAACAGAGCAGAAGTTATCAGTATTACTTCAAATGTATCATTTATTTTATCTAGAGCTTTAATGGCTATTAAAGAAAAACATAATATTGTTATAAGAAATAGTAATAAAAAAGATTTAACTTTTAGTTATCGACATTTCAAATATATGGCTAGTGACATACCAGTCAAATCTACCATAGATAGCACTAATCTGTTTTTATTCATTTTAGGCTTATATTTACGACTTAAAGGTCATATGAGCTTTTTATTTCCATCTTCATGTAAATTCACAAGTTCATCTAAAAATAGTCTTTTTAGAATATCCTATTTTAGTTTGTCTAGTAAAATAAAACGTGTTTTATTACCTAGAAAAAAAGATATCACATTGAGATATTTTCCACTGATTGATTTTTCAGTTAACATTCAAACTAAATTTAAACTTACACCTAATCACTGGGATAGTTATAGACCAGATCAAATAAGTCTTATAAAAGATATTATAAATATTTATTTCAATCAATATGATTTTAGTTATCTGGATCTCTTGGAAAGAAAAACAACATATTTGATTTCTAATTCAGGAACCAAGAGAGTAATATTGGATGATACTTCAGACTCATATAGGAAATTAATGATATATTGCTGTAAAAAACTTAATGTAGATGTTGAATTCTTACCACATGGATTAATAGATGAGGAGTTTCAATTTCCTTCTATTAAAGACTCCAGATATGTAAATCATCTTCCAGCTGTAGTTGCTTGGAATAATAACTCCTCTAATTACTTTAATTCATATGGTTTAAAATCAAAAGCTATTGCGTTTCCAATAAATATGTCAAAAAAAATAACAAAGAATAAAAAGGATATCTTGGTAATGTTGAGTCATGGAAACAGGATTAATTTAAACAGCTTCGAAGATGATATTGAGACCTTAATTCCATTGAGAAAAAATCTAAATTATCTTATCGATTGGAAGATACATCATAATATTTTTGATGAGGCAAATAAATCAATGAATAAGCAGATAAAATATATTGAAAGAACACATGATATAAATCTGAACTTTATTAAGCATGATACTAAATCATCATCAATAATGAGCAACTATAGGAAAATTATTTTTACGACATGGACAACAGGAATTTTTGAGGCAGCGTTATTGAATATTCCGTTTATTATATTTACGAAGGAAGATTATAGAATACATGCTTTAAATTGTTTTGATATACCAATGGCAAAACACTATGATGATTGTGCTAGGTTTATTTTAGACAATGATTCTAATCAAAAATATTTAAAAGATATAAAAAGCTCTCTTAATAACAACATGAGTTTTAATGATTATCTGAAATCTTATGGGTAAAGTTACTATACAGCCTTTATTTAGTTATACTAATCTTCTTAAAAGTATTATTTCTAAAAATCATATTGATCATCGATTATTTAAGTCAGGTAGACATTCTCTAGACTATGCATTACGAGAAATCATATCAAATAACCCTAGGTTTAAGAATATCCTGTTACCCAAATTAATCTGTAATGAAATAATACCTTATATTGAAAAACATAAAATTAATATTAATTATTATAATATTGAGGATAATCTTAATATAGATGTCAAAGATTTAGACAATATAGTTAATGATAAACCAACCATAATTCTTGTTGTAAATTATTTTGGCTTCCCAGCAGATTGGCGTCTAATTAATAATTTAATGGAAAGAAAAGATTGCCTGGTGATAGAAGATAATGCACATTCATACCCAAATGATTCAATAAAAAATATTAAGAGTGACTACTCATTTGATAGTTATAGAAAAATTCTCCCTGTTTTGAGTGGATCTATGCTCAAGAAAAAAAATCATGCTACACTATTAGCTAATATAGCTGAGACTAGAATGCCATCACGATCCGAGATAATTTATTCTCTTAGATATATCAAAAATTTTTTTAGCAATAAATCATATAAAAATAAAACAGTTGTGGAATCTGTCGATAAAAATAACAAGATAGACTCAATCTCTAATGCGATAATAAGAGGTAATAGTTTCAATAGACTCTCAATCATCAAAAAAAGACAACAAAACTATTTATTTTGGAGGAAATATTTAAATGATAAAGAAGTTATATTTTTTGATAATTTGAAATTAACAAAAGAAACTTGCCCTTATGCGTTCCCATGTTATGCGAAAAATCAATCTGGAATTGCTTATTGGAAAAAATGGGGCGTGGAAAACAACATTAATATCATTGCATGGCCAGATTTTCCATTAATTATAGAAAATGACATGCAATCATCGAATTTAGGAAGGATTATCCTCTTTCCGGTCAATCATCAATTTGATTTAAATAAGAGAATTGGGTAACATCAATTATATTAATTGGTAAAAAATATGAAAGTTAAAAGCTCTTTACTTCAACTATCTAGAAATTCAAAAAGAATTTTCTTGATAGCTGTTGATGTCATTACTTTGAGTGTCGCTGCATATCTTGCATTGTCACTAAGACAAGGTGGTTTTTTCATGCCATCTAACGGATATGAACTTACAGGTGCAACGTCAAAAGATCTTTACATGATGATTTTGCTTGCGCCAGTTTGTGTTATTCCAGCTTTAATCATTACTAGGTTATATAGATCAATAACAAGATATATAAGCATTGAAACATATGTAAAAATTACAAAAGCAACAATTATAGGAACCGTAATTTGGGCATCTGTAATTAATTTACTAGGGTTGCCAATTCCAAGGTCAGTAATTGTTATCTACTTAGTTATATCTACTTTAATGGTTTACTTTACCAGGTTCACAGCTCGTGAATTTCTAATTATTAGAAATGAATCAAAAATACATAATGTTTTAGTTTACGGAATAGGAGAGTCATCAATTAAAATTGCTGAAATATTGAAAACAGACAATATGATTAGGCCAATTGGCTTTATAAGTCAAAGCAATAATGATAATAAATCAATAATTTGTGGGCTACCTGTTTTTGGAAAAGATAATATACAGGATATTATAACTAAAAAAAATATACATGAGATTCTTGTTACAACAAAATATCAAACTAAAGAGTCTTTAAGATCTATAGTTGAAGTGTTGAACGATTATCAGAGATTAATTCGAAAACTACCGAATATAGAAAAAATTACTAATGGTCAAATTAATATTGCTGATACCGGAAGAATTAATATTGAAGATTTGCTAGGAAGGGATGCAGTCCGTCCAGACCCATATTTATTAAAAGCATGTATAAAAGAAAAGGTTGTCCTTATTACAGGTTGTGGTGGATCAATAGGTTCTGAATTAGCGAAGCAAATAATTAAACTTAATCCAAAAAAGCTTATTCTGTTGGAGCAATCTGAGTATTTTCTTTATGAAATAGATAAAGAAATTTCAAATTATATAACTGACCATAACCTTGGTACTGAGATGACATCTTATCTTGGTTCAGTAAATGATAATGATTTTATAACAGGTATTTTTAAAAGAGAAAATATTAATACTATTTATCATGCTGCGGCGCATAAACATGTACCGCTTGTAGAACATAACCCATTAACAGCAATTAAGACAAATATCCTGGGGACGAATTTAGTTGCCAGAAAAGCATTTGAGTTTAATATTGATAACTTTGTATTAATATCTAGTGACAAAGCAGTTAGGCCAACCAATATAATGGGGGCCACAAAGAGGTTTGCAGAATTAATATTGCAAAGTCTACAGGATGAAGTGAATGCTATGCCCTCAAATAAACATAATACTAAATTTTGCATGGTTAGATTTGGTAATGTTTTAGACACATCCGGCTCTGTTGTTCCGTTATTCAGAAAACAAATAAAAGATGGTGGCCCAGTAACTGTTACTGACCCAAAAGTAATAAGATATTTTATGACGATTGGTGAAGCTACAGAATTAGTTATTCAAGCAGGATCAATTAGTAACGGAGGAGAAGTATTTCTTTTAGATATGGGAAATCCGATTAGTATTCTGAGCCTCGCAAAAGAAATGATTAGATTAAGCGGTAAAACTATCAAAGATAATAGTAATAATGATGACTCGATTGAAATTATCTTTACTGGCCTTAGAGATGGTGAAAAGCTTTATGAAGAACTTTTGATAGGGGATAGTGTGGACAAGACAATACATGAACATATTATGTGTGCTAATGAAGAAAAATTAACATCCAAGGAAGTTACTGACTATATTAATAAACTGAAGCTTTTAAGATCGGACAATACGCTATCTGATATTCAAAAAGTTCTTTATGAGTCGGTGGAGGGCTATGAACCTAGTAGCTCTAAAAATGTTATAGACATTAAAGTAAAAAATAAATAATCGAAACCAACGTCTTTAATAAAATCTGAAATTGAAAAAGTAAGATGATAGGGTCAATTAGTCATGGATTTAAATAAATATTTTAAGAATAAAAAAGTTTTAATAACTGGTAATACTGGTTTTAAAGGTTCATGGCTGTCTAAATGGTTATCAATGATGGGTGCAGAACTATATACTATATCTAAAGATATACCAACGTCTCCATCACATTATGGGTTATTAAATAAAATTTTCAATAATGATATAAGAGCAGATATATCTGAATTTGATACTGTTTATAATGTCATCAATTCCTGTAAACCTGATTTTGTTTTCCATCTTGCTGCACAAGCATTGGTGCTTCCATCATATGAAAACCCATATTCAACATTTACTTCAAACACAGTAGGGACATTAAATATTTTAGAATCATTAAAAAGGTCTAATCATAATTGTACTGCAGTTCTTATTACAAGTGATAAATGTTACGAAAATACAGAACAAAAAGTTAATTATTCTGAAGATGATAGATTGGGAGGTATTGACCCATATAGTACATCCAAAGCTTCTGCAGAGTTACTTATTAAAGGCTATAATAATGCTTTTTTTAAGACTAATTTATCTAATGTACGGTTATGTTCTGCAAGAGCAGGGAATGTAATAGGCGGCGGTGATTGGGCTATTAACAGAATTGTTCCAGATTGTATTAAATCATGGTCTAAGGGTGAAACTGTAAATATACGCAGCCCCTATGCCACAAGGCCTTGGCAACATGTATTAGAACCAATATATGGATATTTAACGTTAGGAGCGCAACTAAGTGAAAATAGATCTTTAGTTGCTGAATCATTTAACTTTGGACCTATAAACCCACTATCGTTTACAGTAGAAGAGCTTGTTTCAGAGTTATCTAACCATTTTGACAATTCTACTTGGGGTATAGATGATAAAGCCAATAAATTACATGAGGCTGGACTCTTAAGCTTAGATTGCAATAAAGCTCTTAAACTATTGGATTATAGGTCAAAACTTGACTTTGCTCTCACCTCAGAATGGACCGGGAAATGGTATAACACTTTTTATAAACATGGTCCTGAAGCAGCTGCTAAGATGACAGAAAACCAAATTCAGGAATTTGTAGCTATAAAATGAAGATTGATGGGATAAAAACTACCAAATTAAATATGTTTAAAACTAAAAATGGGTCAGTTTTACATGGAATTAGATCCACAGATAGCCACTATAGTGAATTTGGTGAAGTATATTTCTCAATAATTAATCATAATGCTATTAATGCATGGAAGAAACATCAAAGAATGACTCTGAATCTATTAGTACCCTCGGGAGAAGTAAGATTTAATTTTATTGACTCCAGAAAAAATTCACCAACTTATATGAATAGGATGGCAATAACATTATCAAAAGAAAATTATGTTGGCATTACTGTGCCACCAAATATCATATTTGGCTTTAAAGGATTATCAGAAAAAGAAAACATAGTTACAAATATTGCAAGCATTATTCATGAGAACGAAGAATGTTTGAATATTGACATTAACAAATATGAGTTTATATAAAATATGAAAATAATAATACTTGCAGGTGGTTATGGGACAAGGCTAGATGAAATGACAGATACAATTCCAAAGCCAATGGTTGAGATAGGAGGGTTGCCTATAATAGTTCATATAATGAAGTTATATGCACACTATGGACATAATGATTTTTATATTGCTCTTGGATATAAAGCGGATGTGATTAAAAAATATTTTTCAACATTTAAGTCAGATTGGAATATTAATCTAGTCGATACAGGTCTAGATACAATGACTGGCGGAAGATGCAAGATTATAAGTAAAATTATTGGTAAAGAAAGATGTTTTTTAACATATGGCGATGGTTTGTCAGATGTAAATATAAACAAATTAAAAGATTTCCATATACGAAATGGTAATAAAGTTACAGTATCTGCAGTTCATCCAAGTGCAAGATTTGGCGAACTAGATTTAGATGGTGACAGAGTTTTGTCATTTAAAGAAAAACCTCAATTGCAAAAAGGATGGATAAATGGGGGGTTTTTTGTTTGCGAGCCTGAGTTCTTTGAGTATATAGATGAGGATACTATGCTAGAAAGAGAACCAATAGAAAAAGCTACTCAAGATCTAGAGCTTTATGCCTATAAACATGAAGGTTTTTGGCAATGCATGGATACAAGAAGAGATTATAAGTTACTTGAGAAATTATGGTCAGAAAATCAAGCTCCATGGAAAGTTTTATAAAAGAAGACACGAAGACCATTGCTCTAGTATCTAATAATTATTGGACTTTATATAAATTTAGATATGATGTCATCAATTTATTTTTAAATAAAGGTTATAAGGTAATACTCATAGCTGGAAAAGACTCATATGAAAGAAAATTTAATCAAGGTAACCTAGTTAAGTATCATATACCAATTGAAGCTCGCGGAGTAAACCCATACACTGAACTAAAAACTTTTTTCAAAATATATAGAATATATAAGCAAACAAAAGTTAATTTAGTATTACATTTTACAATCAAGCCGAATATATACGGCTCTCTAGCAGCTAGATTTTTGAAAATAAAGAGTATTTCATTTATTACTGGAGTAGGACATATCTTCATTAATGATAATTCATTTTTTACTAAATTTATTAAATATCTCTATAAAGCTGCATTAAAAGACACTTTAGAGGTATGGTTTACTAATATCAGTGATAAAAAACTATTCCTAAAGAATAAAATTATAAATACTAAAACTATAGCTAAAATAGTCCCAGGAGCAGGTGTTGTATTCAAAGAGAATGTTTCAAAAGATAAGGGGAATTCAAAGGTAAATTTTATCATGGTTTCTAGACTATTAATGATTAAAGGTGTCTTGGAATACATAATGGTTGCACAGAAGTATAATAAAGATCCTGGTGTGATATTTACACTTATTGGAGCTCATAATCCAAAAGATATCGATTCAATAGATAGAAAGATATTAGACAAAGCCATCAAGCAAGGCTGGATAGTATATTATGATTATCAGGATAATGTGACAGAACATATTTCAAAAGCAAGCTGTTTAATACATCCATCTTATAGAGAGGGTATCTCTACAATTCTTATTGAGGCAGCCTCCCTTTATACACCAATCATTACTACAACTGCTCCAGGATGTATTGATGTAATCCCAGATAATAGTTTTGGATTATTATGTGAACCAAGAAACCTATTATCTCTTGAACGGAAGGTCCAAGATTTTCTATTAATGACAAATGAAGAAAAACATCATATGGTTGATAAAGCATATAATTATGTAAAGAGTAATTTTGAAAGACAAATAATTTTAAGGAACTATGAGGGTTTAGATGTTTATCTTAATTAGTTATGTATTACCTTTCTTGGTAACATCTTTAGTGACAGTTTTATTAATTAAATATCCAGTGTCTTTATCAATACCAACTAATAGGGGACTTCACAACAAGGATACTGCCTCATCTGGAGGAATTGCTATTATGGCAGGGATATTAATTATGCCAATAAGTCTCCCTATGAGTTTTATATACTCTCTAATACTAGCTACTCTGATGGGATTCATAGATGATAAATACTCACTATCTAAAGGCATTAGATTCCTAGGCCAGGCATTAATCGCAATGATGATTGTATTCTCCGCTCCAGCTTCAATAGGACCAATTATGTTACTCTGGATGATTTTTATAATATATTTTATAAATATTTATAACTTCATGGATGGGATTGATATGATAGCAACCATGCAAGGAATATTCTTCTTATTGGCATCTGGATTAATTTTTAATAACTATTCTCCAATATTTCTTCCACTTCTAGCTTTTCTTTTTTTTAATTTATCACCAGCCAAAATATTTCTAGGTAATGCTGGTAGTTATTTAATAGGGACATTACTTTCATGTTATATTTATTTTATTGGATATGACTTTTCTTTAACAACAGAAATAATATCATGCTTTATACTTCTGACTATTTTCATAGTTGATTCAACATATGTTCTTTTAAAAAGATTTTGTAAGAAGTTCATTATAGATAAGGAATCTTTAAATATTAGCATAAGACATGTAATGGAACCTCATTGTAGCCATAATTATCAGATTTTAGCAAAGAAATATTCTAGTCATAAAAAGGTTGTTATTATTTTAATGTCTTATAATATTTTATGGTGTTTACCTCTCGCATATCTATGTACAAATACTTTTTTATCAAACAATATAGTTTTATCATTATTATTCCTATTTCTTAGCTATTGCCCCTATATTTATTATTGTCATAAAAATGAATCTGGTAAAGAATAAAGAAAATGAAAATTCTAATTACAGGTGGAAATGGATTAATTGGAGGCAGACTTTCTGAATATCTTTGTCTAAATCATAATGTAACGGTATCATCTCGCTCTGAATACAAGACTGTTAATAATATTAAGATAGTTCACAATAGCGAATTATTAAATGAACTGAGTTATGGATATGATGCAGTAATACATGCTGCAGGACCGAATAGTTCTCAGTGTAATGATCAGTTAATTTGTGATGAATATATAGATTATTCAACAAATTTGATAAATGCCTGTATTACGAATAATATACAAAAATTTATATTTACTTCATCTACGAGAATTTATGGTAAATCACCCATCGGCACTATAAACGAACAAACTAATCTTGTCGAAGATGATAACTATTCTAAGGTTAAAATAGAAATTGAGCATAGACTTAGAAGTATGTGTGCATCAGAACAAATTCAAAGTTATGTATTAAGAATATCTAATGGTTATGGCTACCCCATACATAATGAAACCAACTGTTGGGACCTATTACTAATGTATGCATGCAAAGAGGCAATAATAAATAAAAAGATATCATTGCGCTCAAATGGAAGAGAGTATAAGGACTTTATTCCAGTAAGCTTCATTGTAAGAACAATAGAGAAATGTCTCATTCAAAGTAATAGCAATAATCATCTTATATATAATATCGTATCTGGAAAACCAATTACTGTTAAAAAAATTGTTAAATATTTAGTTGATAAAATTGAAACCCGTACTGGTCAAAAGATAAATTTTTCTACATCTCCTGAGCAAAACAAGTTCCACAAGTTTAATATTGATACTCAGTATAGGGATTCAGTATCCAAAGATGAGATTAATAGAGAATTAGACTGTTTGATTGATTATTGCCTAAAGAACTTTAGATCACTTAACTGAGCAGAATATGAAAATTTCTATAATACTTCCAACATATAATAGAGCAGGGCACTATCTTTCTAGGGCCATAGAATCTGTTATAACTCAAAGTTATAAAGACTGGGAATTGATTATTATTGATAATAACTCTAAGGATGGTACTCAAGAACTGGTTGAATCTTATAAGAATGAAAAGATTCACTTCTATACAATAAACAATGATGGGAATATTGCTAAATCAAGAAACCTTGGCATTTCAAAAGCAAGCGGGACATACATTGCTTTCTTAGACTCAGATGATTATTGGTTTAAAAGTAAACTTGAAATATGCATGACTTCATTATATAAAAATAAGAATTATCAATGCATATGTCATAGTGAAAACTGGGTATACCCGGATAATAAATCTATAACAAAAGATTATGGGCCAGAAAATAATTATAGTTTTAAAAAACTTCTTATGAGAGGTAACTGCATATCATTGTCTGCAACAATGGTAAAGAAATCAATATTAACTGAAGTGGATTATTTCTCCGAAAATGATGAACTGATAACAGCAGAAGACTATGATCTATGGATAAAAATATCAAAGAATTATAACTTTCTTTTTATCAATGATGTTTTAGGTGCATTCTGCTTGCATAATGATTCAGAAAGCGCAAATATATTAAGAAATAGTGAAGCTGTGCTTAATGTGATTCGTTCGCATGTAAGTAATAATGACTTCTTCTTAAAAAGAGCAATCTCAAATGCTCTAAAAAATAAAGGTAAACAATTCTATATCAATAATAAACGATCAGAAGCTTGTATGGCATATTTTTCATCTATAAATGATTTTAAGAGTTTTGTAAGAGCAATTCTGCTTATACTGATACTCCTTATTCCATATAAATTTATCTCGAGAATGACTGGTTAGATATTATGTTTACTGATATTAATAAAATTTTAACAGCCACTTCTTAACAGATTATGAATGGATTTTCTGGAATCTTTACTGATGCATTTAATATAATACTAACACTCGATAACGAGTTTTATGGAATAATATTACTTTCTTTAAAAGTTTCATTCACAGCAATATTGTTATCATGGTTTTGGACCAAAAATTACAATTTCTGAGGAAACAAAAGACGTCAGAATTAAAAGAATTAACAAATTTGATTATGTCAACTTTACATCTAAATATCTTGGATCCGAAGTTTCTAGAGATATCTTCGGCCTACCACCTAGAAAAGTAAAGATTCTCGGATTCCCAAGAAATGATCTATTTTATAATAATAATTTAGCACAAAAGTCATTAGTCGAAAAGAAGAGCATAAGTAAACTATATAGAGGTATTATGAGCAAAACCACAAAAGTAATATTATATACACCTACATGGAGACCATATGATTATAATCTGCCTATAATGGATTTAATCGGTTTTGAAACTAAGCTATTCAATAATTTTCTTATTGAGAATAATATCTTTTTTATATATTCTACTCACTCAGCAAATCCTCCCAAAAATCATTTAGAATCGTCTCCAAACATTGCTTATATCGATTCAAAATATCCATTATATGACACCAATCTCACTATGCTTGAATCAGATATATTGCTTAATGATTACTCTACAACATCTGTAGATTTTAGCATTTTAAGACGCCCGCAAATATTTTGTATGCCAGACTATGATATATATAAAAATACAAAAGGATTTTTAGAGGATTATAAACAATCAATGCCTGGCCAAGAGGTAATTAGTTTTATATCTTTTTGTGATACAGTTAAAAAATCTATAGAGGCAACAAGCTCATATTTAAAAAAGTATGATGATAAAAGAATTACGATACTAGATAAATATTATAATTTAAATGATAATAACTCATCAGCGAATCATAAAAAGTTTATTGATGGTATAATGAGAAATTAAAATGGTTAGTAAGATAAAAATTAAGATATTAAGAGTTTCATATACATATATGATTGGAGATTTATTCTATTTAGACCACTTAGAATATCTGAGAAAAGCAAAATTATAAATTTATGACAAAAGTAATAATTATTGCAGCTGGGAAGGGAAGTAGACTTGGAAATTTGACTAAAGATCTTCCAAAGACATTGCTTAGAATTAATGATAAATCAATGTTAGACCATCAAGTGGATATCTACAATAAATCTAGTTTAACTGATATAAATATTATTGTTGGTTATCAAAATGATAAATTTAAAAACCGCTGTGAGACAATTATTCATAATGAAGAATATGAGAAAAATAATATCTTAGAGTCTTTATTTTGTGCAGAAAATATTATGGTGGGTGATTGTATTATCTCTTACTCAGATATTATATTTAAGTCAAGTGTTGTAAAAAAATTAGCTAAAGACAACAATCCAATTACAATAGTTGTCGATATAGAATGGAAAAAATCATATATTGGTCGTACCATGCATCCAATATCTGAGGCAGAAAAGGTTCATTTTAACAATAGTCATGACATCCTTAAAATAGGAAAAGATATTTCACTAGAAGATACTAATGGAGAATTCATTGGTATGCTTAAACTTAACTCTGAAGGGGCAGAAATCTTCAAAAAATTCTATAGATCTGCTAAAGCAAAATATAATGATAATAGATTTTTTTCTGCCTCAAGTTTTAGAAAAGCCTATATTACTGATTTCTTGAGTTATTTGATTTACAATAAGATTACTGTGAGATGTATGACAATAAAAGGGGGCTGGATGGAAATTGATACACCACAAGATTACAACAATGCTCAAAACTTTTTTAATTAACATATGAAATCATTTATAAAACAACATAATTTTTTTAGTGGGTTAAGACTAAGGCAAATACTTAATGATCTCAAAAGAAGACCAGAAGATGCTGCTAAAGAACTACAGATCTCTATCTCTCAATTTAATAAATTATTAAATGGCACAAGTATTCTGACTGAGAAACTAGTAAGGGAGATTACATCTATATGGCCTATTAAATTAGTAGACTTAATTAATCCATTTTATGATACCGAATCATCTTATAAAATTATGAAAGCGTCGTCTTCAAAAAAATCAAGCAGAATTATGAAAAGAGGCGGGGTTGATTATTATGAGTACCAGGATACCGTTATGTCAAAAAATGCACCATTCAGACCTGAATGGATAAGAGAATTAGTTTACGTGGCTGATAATGATCCAAATAATCAGAATATATACTGGAATCAGGGTCATTTACTTCACCAATTCACATATTTCGTTGGTGAAGTAAATTTCTATTATTTAGATCATAATAATAATAAAAAAGTAGCAATAATGAATACAGGTGATTCGATGTTTATAGGATATTATGTGCCTCATACATTTGCCACAAGAAATAAGAAACTTAATTCTTATATAATCGCAATTACATATTACGATGTTATATCGTATGATATTCAAAATGAATTACTAGATTATGGTTTTGAAAAATCTATAAAACTTATAAAAAATTCAAAAAAGAATATTACTGGTAAAGTAAAAGTAGCGAAATATGATAAATATAAATTTAAATATAAACAATATAAAAATAATTCAATATATAGATATAAGTGTTTAGCATCAACTCCACTAGTCAAAACCTCAGAATCAATTGAGCTTGAAGTAATTTGTGATAATCAGTTTTCTAGGCATTCATCTTCACATCAATATATATATATTCTCAGCAAAGATGGTTATTTAAATATTGAAGGCAAAACTCATAAAGTTAAATATGGAGACACGATATATATTAAGCCATTTGTAGTTCATGAATTTAATAAAACTGGATTAAAAGTTCTCATAATGAGTGTGCAGGGTAAAATAAGTGAGGATATAATTAAACAACTCATGAATATGGGCAAGAAGAATATTGGAAAAATTATCTATGATGATACAAGCTGGTTTAAAAAATAATATTTAAAATAATGGTGATAAAATAATGAAAAAAGTATATGTTACGATGGCTGTTGATTTGATCCATAATGGTCATATAAATATAATCAAAGAAGCAGCAAAACTGGGAGAGGTAACAGTAGGTCTTCTTACAGATAGTGCAGTAGCAAGTTATAAAAGACTACCATTAATGCCTTATGAAAATAGAAAACTCATAATAGAAGCGATCAAGGGTGTAAGTAAAGTAATCCCTCAATCAACTCATGAATATACTGATAATCTCAATTTATTAAAGCCAGAGTATGTGGTTCATGGAGACGATTGGAAAGAGGGAGTACAAAAAAGAATCAGAGATAAAGTAATTGAAAGTTTAAGAAATTGGGGTGGTGAATTAATTGAGATTCCTTATACAAAAGATATTTCATCATCAATCATAGACAAGCATGTCAAAGATATTGGGACCACACCAAACATGCGCTTATCATTATTCAAAAGATTGTTAGCAGCAAAAAAACTCATTAGATTAAATGAGGCACATAATGGCCTATCTGGATTAATTACTGAGAAGACAAAAGTTTCGGTTGATGGGAAAGAAGAAGAATTTGATGCTATGTGGTCAAGCAGTTTAACTGACTCTACAGCAAAAGGTAAACCAGATATTGAAGCAGTAGATTTGACATCAAGACTGAATACAGTAAATGATATATTTGAAGTAACTACAAAACCCATGGTCTTTGATGCTGATACAGGTGGCAAAATCGAGCACTTTTCTTTTACAGTTAAATCCCTAGAAAGACTTGGAGTATCTGCTGTTGTTATTGAAGATAAAATTGGCCTTAAAAAGAATTCTCTCTTTGGGAATGATGTAAAGCAAATACAAGATAGTATAGAAAACTTTAAAAATAAGATTTCAGAGGGAAAGAAATCTCAAGTGACTGATGATTTTATGATTATTGCTAGAATAGAAAGTTTGATACTTGAAGCTGGAATGGATGATGCGCTTTTAAGATCCAAGGAATACATTTCTGCAGGGGCAGATGCTATTATGATACATAGCAAACACAAAGATCCAGATGAAATATTTGCATTCTGCAAAAAATATAAATTATTAGATAATGGAGTTCCATTAATGGTCGTGCCTTCAAGCTTTAATAGTGTTAGTGAAGATGAATGGCAGGAGAGAGGAGTTAACATAGTATGTTATGCCAACCATATGTTACGTAGTGCGTATCCAGCTATGTTAGATGTTGCCAAATCTATTTTAATCAATAAAAGATCATTCGAATCTAATGATAAATGTATATCCATTAATGAAATACTAAACCTGATACCTGGCACAAAGTAATGATAAAACCTCAATTATTTTTTCAATATCTTAAAAAAGAAGGTATTGATTTTTATACCGGCGTACCAGACTCGTTACTAAAGCATCTCTGTTTTTATATATCTGATTATAGCAAAGAAAATAAGCATATTATTGCCGCAAATGAAGGCAGTGCTTTATCCATATCTATTGGTTATCATGTGGCTACAAATAATGTACCAGTTGTTTATTTGCAGAACTCAGGTCTTGGTAACCTAATTAATCCATTATTATCTTTAGCTGACAAGGATGTTTATTCTATACCTATGTTATTAATAATAGGCTGGAGAGGCAAGCCAGGAGTCAAGGATGAGCCTCAACATAAAAAAACAGGCCATGTCATGCTAGATATGCTTAAGTCAATGAAAATACCTTATAAAGTAATTAGCAAATCAAATAAACCTGAAAAAATTAAAGCTATTACTAGCTACTTAATCAATAAATCTAAAAAAAATAACTCTCCAGTAGCGTTGATTGTAGAAAGAGATACATTTGAAAAATATAAACTCAAAAATATAAATAAAAAAAAATATCCATTAGTTAGAGAAAAGGCTATCAATATAATTATGAATTATATAGGTCTAAAAGATGTGATAATTTCAACAACTGGTTTTACATCTAGAGAGTTATATGAATATCGAAAAAATAATAATCAAGATCATAGCAGAGACTTCTTAACAGTTGGAGGGATGGGCCATGCAAGTCAGATTGCATTAGGTATTGCATTGCATAGTAAGAATAAGTCTGTTTATTGTTTTGATGGTGACGGGTCAATTATCATGCATATGGGATCTTTATCAACTAATGGGAATATTAAGTGTGCAAATCTTAAACATATTGTCTTTAACAATGGTTCTCATGAGTCTGTTGGCGGTCAACCAACAACAGCGCATGAATTTAATATTAAAAATATTGCTAAAAATATGGGATATGATTTAACGCTATCTGCTAACAATGAAAAGCAACTTAAAAAAGCTATCGTAGAAATTAAAGAATACAAGGGGAGTTGTTTTCTAGAAGTAATGATATCAAATGGAACTCGTGCAGACTTAGGCAGACCAAAATCATCTCCTCTAGAAAATAAAAAATTACTGATGAGTTTTTTAAAGAAGTGAAACAAAAAATAATTTTCACAAGTAACTTAAAAGATAAACTTTTTAATATAGTTACTAAATTAAAACCCTCAAAAATTTTATTCGTAACAGCTAATAAATCATTTATAAAGTTGAATATTAAAACATTAATAGAACCAATTACAAATAAATATATGTCAAAGAGATTTTTTGGTTTTGACAATAATCCCAAGTTGACTGATGTTAACAAAGGAATTAAAGTACTGAAAGGTTTTCAGCCAGATATCATTATTTCTATAGGCGGAGGTAGTGTTATGGATATGGGTAAACTCATCAACATATTATCTCAAAATCCAATGTATAAAGATCTTATACGTAATAATTCTAATTTTAAGATCTCAAAAATACCATTGATAGCTATACCAACTACATCAGGTACTGGTAGTGAAAGTACATCATTCTCAGTTATATATATAAATAATAAAAAATATTCTGTGTCAGATATGAGTATGCTTCCAGATTATGCGCTCATTGATATTTCTCTCAGCAGCACAATGAGTAAAAAATTAAGGGCGTCATCTGCTTTTGATGCATTTTCTCAATCAATAGAATCATATTGGTCAATAAATTCAACAAAAGCATCCCAAATCTTATCTATTAAAGCAATAAAATTAATCCATACCAATCTAATCAAGTCTCTTAATAATGATAAAAGCGCAAGAACAGCAATGGCAAAGGCAGCAAATCTTTCTGGCCAAGCCATTAATATCACAAAAACTACAGCTCCTCATGCTTTGTCATATCGAATTAGCACTAAGTATGGTTTGCAGCATGGACATGCTGTTGCATTAACTCTGGGAAAATTTTTTATACTTAATTATCCCGAGCATGATATGAATATCTCTGATAGAAGAGGGTATAAATTCGTTATGAGTACAATGAAATCATTGTTTAATGCTTTAGGTGTCAAATCTCCAGAAGAAGCTTCAGATTATTGGTATAATTTAATGAAGAAGACAGGTTTAGAGCCAAACATCAATATAGCTTGCTCACTAACTAAAAGTGATCTGCTTGGAATTATTAGAGGCGTAGACCCATTTAGGTTAAAAAACAATCCGATCAAAGTTACAGATAAAGATATGCTTGGAGTATTTTGGGATAAATAAAAAATAATGAATAATATCTTTTATGATTCCATTAATTTACTGTACACACTTGACTCTTATTTGTTAGAGGTAATTGGTTTATCTTTATATATATCATTGTCAGCTCTAATCATATCAATTTTAATATCTTTGCCTATTGCCTCAATACTTTCAATCAAAAATTTTACCGGAAAAAGCTCTATAACAATTATATTTAATTCATTAATGAGTTTGCCGCCTGTCGCCGTAGGAGTTATTTTATATATCTTAATCTCTTACAATGGTCCTCTCGGGCATCTTGAATTACTATATACCCCATCAGCAATGATATTCGCTCAAACAATACTTGTAATACCGATAATTGTATCTTTGTCTAAAGATTCAATTGATAGTTGTTTGAATTACTATAGGGATTATTTATTATCGATAAATGCTAATTTTCTTTCTATAATGAAAACAATTTTATGGGAAGTCCGATATAAACTTCTTATCAATATATTAGCTGGACTAGGACGAGCATTATCTGAAGTTGGCGCTATCATCATAGTAGGTGGAAATATTGACCATTTAACTAGAGTTATGACAACTAGTATCGTCCTTGAAACCTCTAGAGGTAATTTAACAAAAGCATTAGGGCTAGGTATTAGTCTCATAATTATAGCCTTATTAATCAATATTATATTATCATTAATTAAAAATAGAGAGCTGGAAGGCAATGGTGAATACTAGTCTCAGTTTTGAGGATGTCTCGTTTGCCTATAAAAAGAAGATAATCCTACATAATATTAATATTAAATTAAGTAAAAAAGGCATATCTGTGATATATGGTGAAAACGGAGCAGGGAAGACAACTTTGTTAAGATTGATGTCTGGTATATTGCAAACAAACAAAGGTTATGTCTATTATTGTAACGATTTTAAACCAAGTTTTATTTTTCAAAAACCAATTTTACTTAGAAGAACTGTCGAGGATAATCTATTACATATACTTATGATTAATAATAATATGTCGAAATCTGATGCTCTTTCACAAGTCAGAGACTTATTATCCAAATATGACCTAGTCGATATATCCAAAGAGTTTGCTTTTAAACTATCTGGAGGGCAACAACAAATGGTTTCAATCTTAAGATCATTAATAGTAAAACCAAACATTTTATTTTGTGATGAACCAACAAGTAATTTAGATAAGAAGAATAGATTATTAGTTGAAGAAATATTAAGAGAAAAATCAAAAACAAATAAAATAATTCTAGTTACACAAGATGAAACACAGTCTAGAAAAATGGCAGATGAATTTTATCATCTTGAGGATATGAAATTAAAAATAAAATGAACAGGATTAATACTAAAAAAATTATTCTGATACTAGGTCTATTATTTTTAAACACGAGCCTAGCTTACTCAGATGAAACATATGATAATAAGCTAATAATTCAATCGACTACCTCTACAAGAGATTCTGGATTTTATAATTTTATTTTACCAGAGTTTGAGAAACATTATGATATTAAAGTAAAAGTTGTAGCATATGGAACTGGACAGGCAATAAATAATGCTAGAAATTGTAATGCAGATATTTTGATAGTACATTCCTTATATGATGAGATTGATTTTGTGAAAAATGGATATGGAATTGATAGGTCTGATTTAATGCATAATGATTTTATTATAATAGGACCTGAAAATGACCCATTAAACATAGCATCTCAAAAAGATGTAAAGACTGCTTTTAAAAAAATCCTATTAGGGGAAAGTTCATTTATTTCAAGAGGCGATGATAGCGGAACATATAAAGCAGAAACTAAAATATGGGAACAAATCGAAGTTGACCCTAAAGATAGAAAATATAAGTCTTATTATGAAAGTGGGCAGGGAATGGGGGCTACGATTAATATTGCAATTGGCATGAATGGCTACACCTATACAGATAGGGCAACATGGATAAATTTTAAAAATAAAATAAATCATAAAATATTATTTGAGAAAGATCCTCTTTCATTTAATCAATATGGAATAATACGAGTAAGCAATGAGAAATGCCCGAATGTTAATGTTAAGGCATCAAAAATATTTTATAATTGGATGCTATCAGACATTGGCAAGAAACTAATTGTAGATTATAAGGTAAATAATGAGCAACTATTTTTTATTAAATAACATTAATTTATCATATCCAGGTGTCTCTTCTTATATCTCAAAGCTAAATGATGAATTATGAGACATAATATATATTATACGAACATAAATGCAAATTGATCTACATATTACTCTTGGCAACCAACTGTTCCCCCCTTCTTATATAAAAGAGATAAACCCTAAAATAGTGTTTATGCGAGAAGATTATCAATTATGCACATACCAAAAACATCATAAACATAAGCTAATACTATTTTTATCAGCTATGAGATCATATAGAGATGAATTAAAAGAGAAAGGAATTCAAGTATATTATGAAAAATTAAATATAGATAATACAGAAAGTTATATAGATAAAATAATAAAGTTTATAATTAAAAAAAACATTAAAAATGTCTCTATATATGAGATAGAGGACCAATGGTTCCAAAAAGAAATACTTAAGATAAAAAAACACGTAAAAAACCTTAGAGTACTGGATACACCAATGTTTTTAACAAATAAAGATCAGTTTAGAGAGATGTGTCCAACAAACAACGCAAAAGTTGAAAAACAACGTACAAGACCACAATATAGAATGACTGATTTTTATATGAAACAGCGTAAAAGACTAGGTATTCTTATACAAAAGAATGGAACACCAGTTGGTGGTAAATGGACATATGACACTGATAATAGAAAAAAAATACCAAAAAACATAGATGTCCCCTCTTCAATTGATCATAAAATGACAAAAAATACTAAAGATGTAATAAAACTCGTAGATGAACATTTCCCTGATCACTATGGAGATACCCAATCATTTAATCACCCTACTACACGCAAAGCTGCCAAAAGCAACTTAGAGGATTTTATCTCAAATAGACTGAAAAATTTCGGAGATTATGAGGATTCTGTTGACCAAAGATCACAATTCTGGTTTCACTCCAATCTCAGCTCATCATTAAACATAGGATTAATATTGCCGAAAGATATTATGTTAAGTATCAGTAGTTTAAAGAATATACCAATGAACTCATATGAAGGTTTTATTAGACAAATAATTGGTTGGAGGGAGTTTATGAGGGGTCTTTATCATGCCGAAGGTAAATAGATGCATGGAAAGAACTTCTTTAATCATAGTAACAAGCTGAAGCAGTCATGGTATGAAGGTACAACTGGTCTAGACCCACTAGACTATAGTATCAAAAATACCATAAAATATTCATATTCACATCATATAGAAAGATTAATGATTCAAGTAAATCTGATGAATCTATGTGAAATTATAGCAATGCTTTTATATATCAAAAACTATTCTCAGCTCTATGAAAAAAAATAATTTACCAGAAAAGATTTGTCCGGTATGTAACAGAAGTTTTCAATGGAGAAAAAAATGGGAAAAGAATTGGGACAGCGTTA
>JABIVC010000010.1 GCA_018667355.1 Gammaproteobacteria bacterium
TAGGGTGATTAGCTCAGCTGGTTAGAGCACCGCCCTTACAAGGCGGGGGTCGTAAGTTCGAATCTTTCATCACCCACCATAACAATTTAAAAGAAGCAGATTTATCTGCTTCTTTTTATTTATGTGCATAGAGTTTAATGATAATATAACTTAGGTTTTTGGGGGTGTAGCTCAGCTGGTTAGAGCGCCTGCCTGTCACGCAGGAGGCCGAGGGTTCGAGTCCCTTCACTCCCGAAACCGCTTTAATGAAATTAGTAGACATATGTTATCAAAAATAAGAGATAAATTAAGCACATGGGTTATAGGAGTTTTACTTTTATTAATTGCAGTTCCTTTAATATTTATGGGCTTAGGCAATTATGAGTCATCTCAGGAAAACTATGCTTTTAAGATTAATGAGCAAGTAATTTCAACTTCTCAGTTAGAGCAAGAAGTATTTCAATATCGTCAAGCATTGGAAAAGAACTACCAAGGTAATCTTCCTCCATTATATACCAATAGCTTTATTAGAGACATTACAGTTGATTATATGTTTAGAACAATACTACTGGACCAAGCATCTAGAAATATTGGGTTGGTTTTTCATAATAATTCTATTCTTGACACAATTTATTCTACCTCATCTTTTAGAGATGATGATGGGTTTGATAAAGAAAAATACCTATCACAATTATATCGTATTGGTATGAATCCAAATTCTTATGAAAGATATGTTTATCAAAAAGGTATTACCAGTCAGTTGCAAGATTCTATAACTAATACATCCTTTTTAACTAAAACTGAAAAGAATGATTTAATTAAATTTCGACATCATACTAGAAATGTTAGCTATATGATTATCGATTATAATGATATAAAAAAAAGCATAGAAATAAGCTCTCAAGAACTCATAGAAGAATATGAGAATAATCTTGATATTTATCGTTCACCTGCTTATGCCAAATATTTATATTTAGATATTGATAAGAATGACATAATCAGAAATATAAAAGTTACTGATGCCCAAGCAAAAAGTATATATGAGCTAAATTTAGAAGAGGGAGTTTATATAAACCCTGTTGTTTATAAGCTAAACCATGTCTTACTAGATACTGATATAATAGCAAAAGAAGCACTAAGAGCATTAAATGAAGGTTCATCCTTCGAAGAAGTGTCTTTAAAGTATTCGACTGACACAGAAACTGTTGAAAATAAAGGATATCTTGGAGAATTTACTCTAATAGATTTACCAGATTATCTATCTTCATCAATCACTAGTCTTGAAGTGGCTGAAATCTCAAATATCATTCAATCTTCAAAAGGTTTTCATATTATTTCTATATTAGGCCAAACTGATAATTCTATAAGTAGTTTTGATGATTTAAAAGATACAATTAAAAAGGATTACAAGAAAGAATCTGGTACTCGTAAGTATTTTGAGATAGCTGATGAAATTACAGAAATGAATTTTACAAAAAAATATAATCTTAAAGAGTTAGCTGATAGATTCAATATTCAAGTTAAATTATCCAAGTATATTTCTAAAGACGAAGGACATGGAATATTTGATTATGAGTTTGTTAGAGAAAATATTTTTACAGATGATGTAATTATGGATTCAAAAACAAGCGAGGTCATATATCTTAACAATGATAGACTTATTATTGCTGAATTAGATAGCTATAAAAATTCAAAGCAATTAAGCTATGAAGATTCTAAGGAGATTATTGAAGTTCTTGTTTTAACTGCTAAGACAAATGATGCTATTGTTGAAAAATCTGAAAATATTAGAAATGATCTTAATGCGGGTATCTCGGATCAATTTGATAGATTATCTAGTTTTTCAGGAAGTATTGATTCTGATGAAATAGATGGAAAGATTAAACAATTATTTTTTAATATAAATCCAGCACAAGGATTTGTTTCAATGAATTTAGGCAGTAAAGATTATATTATATTTTCAGTTAATGATATTGTTTATCCAGAGAATGTTGATGAAATAAGTGATTTCGAGGATTATTATAATTTTGCAAATAACACTCGTAGTGAAACAGAGTTTAATTCTTTTTATAATCTCTTTAGATCAAATGCAGAAATAAATATTAATACTGAATATATGGGTAGAGACTAAACTCCACTTATATTAAATCCACAGTCAACATAGATAATCTGTCCTGTAATACCTGATGATGATTCACTTGCTAAAAAAAGCGCGGTATTAGCTACCTCTAAAGTTGTGACATTTCTCTTCAATGCTGATTTATCTTCTACATGTTTTAGAATCTCATTAAAACCTGAAATTCCAGCTGCCGCTAAAGTCTTTATGGGTCCAGCTGATATCCCATTAACACGAACATTTTTATTACCAAGAGAATGAGACATATATCTTACATTTGCTTCTAGACTTGCTTTAGCTAACCCCATTACATTGTAGTTTTTAATGACTCTTTCTGACCCTAGATAACTAAGTGTTATTAACGAGCCATTTGTATTAATAATGTCATTAAACTCTTTAGCTAATGCGGCAAAACTATAAGAGCTAATATCATGTGCTATTTGGAAGCCCTCTCGGGTTATATTTTCGACATAATCCCCGCTCAATAACTCTCTTGGAGCAAAAGCAGCTGAATGGATAATTATGTCTATACTAGACCATTTATCTTTAATGAAATTCTTTAAATTGCCTATATCTTCATCTATTGCAAGATCACATGGGTGAATTATTGAATTTCCTGATAATTCTGAGGATATTTCTTCCACTCTACTTTTTAATTTTTCATTTTGATATGTTAATGCAATTTCTGCACCATTATTGCTAAATACTTGGGCAATGCTGGCTGCTATTGATCTTTTACTTGCTACACCTATTATCAGTACTTTCTTATTTTTTAAATTCATTTTCTTATAATTTTGCTTTAATAGTTATATAGAATATTATAATAAAGTATAAATCTTAATTTTTCATGAATATTTACTATAAAATGCTAATTAAACTACCAGCCATTATCTGTACCTTACTATTTAGTATTGTGACCTTGGCTGACAAGTCTATTGCTATTGGCTATGAACCTAAGTATAGCAATACTTTTACAAACTTTGATTATGTAAATCCTGATTCTAAACAGGGTGGAGTAATTAAATTATCAGCATTTGGGACATTTGAATCTCTAAATCCATTCCTGCTAAAATCCTTGGCCCCTGCAGGTTTAACAAATTTAGTCTTTGAGACTTTAATGGAAAGGAGTCTCGACGAACCATCATCTAGCTATGGACATATTGCCTCAAGATATAGCCTGTCAGATGATAAATTATCTGTTACTTATCATATTAAAGATAATGCTTATTTTTCAAATGGAGATAAAATTACAGCAAGTGATGTTAAATTCTCTTTTTATACATTAATTGGAAAAGATGCTCATCCTCAGTATAAAATCTATTGGTCTGATATTAAAGATGTTGTAGTTATCGATTCAAAATCAATAAAATTTATGTTCAACAAAAAAAATCCTGAGCTACATATGATCATAGGGGATATACCTATTTTCTCCAAAAAGTGGTTCAATGGAAAATCATTCAGTGATTCAATCCTCGACGCACCCATTGCCAGTGGCCCATACATTATAAGTAAATATGAAACTGGAAGATTCATTGAATATAAAAAAAATCCAAACTATTGGGCCATTAAGGAACCAACTCGGAAAGGAATGTTTAATTTTGAAAAAATAATTTTTAAATATTATAAAGATATGACTGTTGCCCTTGAGGCTTTCAAGGCAGGCGAGTATGACTTTATTTACGAGAACCACTCTAAGAGGTGGGCAAGAGATTATAATGGTCCCAATTTTAGTAATAATACAATTATAAAAACTGAACTGAAGCATATGAATAATGCTGGTATACAGGGATTTATATTTAATACTAGAAAGAAAATATTTCAAGATAAAAGAGTTAGGAAGGCTATCACCTTAGCTTTTGATTTTAATTGGTCTAATAATAATCTTTTTTATAATCAGTATACTAGATGTGAAAGCTATTTTAGTAATAGCGAACTCTCAGGTAGCTTAAAGCCAACTCAAGATGAATTAGATTTAGCTGAAACACTTTCTATACCATTATCTAAAGTAATAGAAAAAGACAATGAATTCATTTTTGATTCATCAAAGAATAATAGAAAAAATCTCTATAAAGCAAAAAAGATATTTGATGATTTAGGCTGGACGGTAAAGAATGAAATACTATATGATAATAATAATTCAATAGTTGAATTTGATTTTTTACTTGCTCAAAAAGGTTTCGAGCGTATTCTAGCACCATTTGCTAAAAACTTAAAAAAACTAGGAATCAGATTAAACTATAGAACTATAGACCTCTCGTTATATCAGAGACGAGTAGATTCCTTTGATTTTGATATGATGGTTATGAGCTACCCTCAATCTCAATCACCTGGCAATGAACTTATGTCAATGTTTCATTCTAATAGTGCTCAGAGTAAAGGCACATATAATGTAGGTGGGATTAGTGACCCACATATTGATATACTTTTAGAAACTATTATCTATAGTTCTGATAGAAAGGATATGATAATTGCGGCAAATTTGTTAGACAGGCTTCTTTGGAATGAATTTTATATGTTGCCTAATTGGTATATAAATACACATAGAATCGCTTTTTTTGATAAATTTGAACAGCCTGCTAATTTACCTAAATATTATGAAGCAACAA
Organism: Gammaproteobacteria bacterium; assembly: GCA_018667355.1. Lineage (GTDB taxonomy): Bacteria > Pseudomonadota > Gammaproteobacteria. The sequence goes on from JABIVC010000010.1 coordinate 4,702, forward strand.
ATTATATTTTAAAAACCTGGTCTGTTAAATAATGTATTATTATATAATAAAAAGATTACTATTGATGATACCAACTTTGTTAGGTATATTATTTTTAACATTTGTTGTAACTCAATTTGTCCCAGGTGGGCCGGTTGAACAACTTACAAATCAGTTAACAAGCCTTAATGTAACTGGAGAAGCTTCTTCAGGTTCAGCAAACTTATACCGGGGCTCTAGCGGACTAAGTGAAGAACAACTTTTAAGTCTTAAGGAATACTATGGTTTTGATAAACCATTTATTGAGAGGTTTACTGATTTAGTAAAAAATTATCTCGTGTTTGATTTGGGTGATAGTTATTTTCATCATCAGTCTGTTTCGGAGCTTATAGTTTCAAAACTACCTGTATCAATTAGTTTGGGATTATGGACTTTCTTAATAATTTATTCTATTTGTATTCCTTTGGGTATAAAAAAAGCTGTTACACATGGGTCTAATTTTGACTTAACAAGTAGTACAATAATACTTATTGGATATTCTATCCCAGGTTTTGTTTTAGGCATCAGTTTAATTGTTTTGTTTGGAGGTGGAAGTTTTTATGATGTTTTTCCAACAAGAGGTTTAATATCGGATAATTGGGATGAATTATCGATTGGTGCTAAAATTTTAGATTATCTATGGCATATGACTCTGCCAATAATATCCTCCGTTATCGGAAGTTTCGCTGTAATGACTATGTTGACAAAAAATAGCTTCATAGAGGAAATAAAAAAACAGTACGTCTTGACAGCAAAAGCTAAAGGGCTTACTGATAATGAGATATTATATAAGCATGTTTTCAAAAACGCTTTGATACCAATACTAACTGGTTTTCCAGCACAGTTTATTTCAGCTTTCTTTACAGGTAGTATCTTGATAGAAACAATATTCTCTTTGGATGGCATTGGCTTATTATCATATGAATCAATACTTCATCGTGACTATCCTGTAGTACTAGGTACTTTATTCTTATTCACTCTTCTTGGTTTACTAGCGAAGTTATTAACTGATATAAGTTATTTATTTGTTGATCCAAGGATTAAGTTTGACTCTATTGATAATGGGAGAAATAATTGAATAAACTAAATAAATATAGCTCTTATTGGATTAAGTTTTTAGAGAATAAAAGAAACAAATATAGCTTATTTATTTTTAGCTTCATTTTTATTCTCAGTTTATTCGCAGAAGTAATTAGTAATGATAAACCATTAGTGATGAATATTGATGATAAATTATACTTTCCAATATTAATGACATATAGTGACAAACACTTTGGTGGCTATTTCGATACCGAAGCTGATTATAAAGATGATTTTATGACTCGAAAGTTAGAAATGAAAAATAACTGGGCAGTATTCCCTTTTAACCCACACTCCTATAATAGTATTAACCTTAATAACTCAAAACCTAATCCTGCTCCACCGTCTAAATATAATTATTTAGGCACTGATGATCGAGGGAGAGATGTTTTAGCTAGGCTAATATATGGTTTCAGATTATCTGTTTTATTTGCTTTTGCGTTAACTGCAATTGGAATATTGATTGGTCTTTTTTTTGGAGCCCTCCAAGGATATTATGCTGGTAAGATAGATTTGTATTTACAAAGGTTTATAGAAATCTGGGGCTCTATGCCTGAATTATATCTTTTAATAATATTTTCATCGTTATTTGAACCAAATATTTTTTTACTCATAGTTCTTTTATCGCTTTTTGGCTGGATGAGTTTATCAGATTACGTAAGAGCTGAATTTCTGAAAGGAAGAAACATGGAATATGTAATTGCCGCAAGAACTCTAGGGCTTTCTAATACAGAAATAATTATAAAACATATTTTACCTAATAGCATGGTTTCTGTGATTACTTTTTTACCATTTAGGATTAGTGGCGCAATATTGATATTAACAAGTTTAGATTTTTTAGGTTTGGGTGTACCACCAGACACACCAAGTCTAGGCGAATTATTGGCTCAAGGTAAAGACAATATAGAGGCATGGTGGTTATCAATATCAACATTTTTAGTACTTACTGGAACATTACTATTATTAATATTTATAGGGGAGGGTATCAGAGAATCTCTTGATGCAAGGTCCTAATGAAGATATTAGAAATTAAAAACCTCTCTCTCAAAAGTAAAAAAAATAATATATTATTATTGCAGAACATCAATCTTATACTAAATAAAGGTGAAATTTTAGGGATTGTTGGAGAGTCAGGTTCTGGTAAAACTTTGATGGGGCTTTGTATAACAAAACTTATAGATCCAAACATTTTTGAAATCATATCAGGAGAGATTATCTATGATGGTAAAAATCTTCTTGAATGTCCTGAGGACTATCTGAGAAATATAAGAACTAGTATGGTATCGATGATTTTCCAAGAACCAATGTTATCCTTGAATCCGGTACAAACAATACAAACTCAATTACATGAAGTAATTAAACTTCATATAACAAGGAATGAAAAAGAGATTGACACCTTATCAGAAGAAATTATTACTAAAACTGGTCTTGCAGATATTAAGAAAATATTATCAAGTTATCCTCATATGCTATCTGGTGGTCAGCGGCAACGTATTATGATTGCAATTGCACTTGTTTGTAAGCCAGAGGTTCTTATCGCTGATGAACCAACAACTGCATTGGATGTAACTCTGCAATTACAGATATTAGATTTACTCAAAGACTTTAAAAATAAGAATAATATGTCAATGATATTAGTTTCACATGATTTAGATTTAATCAAAAATTACTCTGACCATATTATTATTCTTAATAATGGTCAAGTTGTAGAAGAAGGTATTACTAGAGATATTTTTGAAAGACCTACTAATGAGTATACTAAGAAACTAATTTCAAGTAGACCAGATAATATGATTAGTTCTGAGGCAGGTAATGTGAAAATATTAGAAACAAAAGACTTATCTTGTAGATTTGCACTTAATAATGCTTTCTTTTCAAAAAATAAAAAATACTTTACTGCTCTTTCTAATATAAATATCCACATTAACTCAGCTGAAACTATAGGGATAGTTGGAGAATCTGGTTCTGGCAAAACAACGCTAGCAATGGCTATAATGCAACTTCTTGATTATAAGGGAAATATATTATTTGATAATCAGGACTTTTCCAAACTTTCTGAGAAAGATATTAGGAAACATAGAGATGATTTTCAAATTGTTTTTCAGGATCCTTTTTCATCGCTTTCGCCTAGATTAAACATATTAGAAATACTATCAGAAGGACTTTTAGCTTTTAATAAGAATATTACAAATGAAAAATTAGTTAATATATGCTCTTCCTTATTAACAGAAGTTGGTTTAAATCATGATATGCTTTCAAGATACCCACACCAATTTTCAGGAGGACAAAGACAACGTATTGCTATTGCTAGAGCACTTTCTATGAAACCAAAACTTATTATATTTGATGAGCCAACTAGCGCGTTAGATGCTATTGTACAAAAAAATATTTTAGAATTGATTGTTTCATTACAAGAAAAATATTCATTAAGTTATTGTTTCATCAGCCATGATTTAAAAGTAATTAAGTCTATTTCACATAGAATATATGTTATTAAGGACTCTAAAATTATAGAAACAAATTCTACAAAGAATATATTATGCAACCCAAAAAGTGACTATACACGTAGTCTCATAAAGTCTTCATTTTTAAGCTGATTCAAAAATATTTTTCAAAATTTGAGAATAAACTTTGGTTGTATTTAGCAAATCTTTTTCGGTTGTATGCTCATTAATTTTGTGAATTGATTCATTAATGAGACCAAATTCGACTACTTGATCACATATTTTTGCAATAAATCTTCCGTCTGATGTGCCTCCATCAGTCGTGATTTCTGGATTTATATCCAAGACCGCTTTAGTAGCTTTAATGCATGAATTTAATAAATCCTTTTTCACTGTTAGATATGGATCACCCGAATGGTGCCATTCAATATTGTATTTTAGCTTACTAGAGTCCATTATTTGATGAATATCACTCATTAGTTTATCGCATGTTGTTTCTGTCGAATATCTAAAATTAAAATCCATAGTTAGTTGCCCTGGTATAATATTTGATGCACCCACACCACTATTTAAATTCGATATCTGAAACGATGTCGGCGGGAAGTATTTATTACCTTTATCATACTTTTTGGTAACCATATCATTTAGCGTTGGTGAAAAAGCATGAATAGGATTCATTGCGTTATGCGGGTATGCTACATGACCTTGTATACCTTGGATTGTAATTTTTCCAGATAATGAACCTCTTCTTCCATTTTTGATGGTGTCGCCCAATACTTTTTTAGAGGATGGCTCGCCTATCAAACACATATCAATATTATGTTTCGTTAAATCACCATCATTTACTAATCTTTTAATACCATTTTGAGCAGGACCTTCTTCATCACTGGTTAGTATCACCATGAGACTTCCTTTAAAATCTTTATTTGAATTAATAAAATCTTTAATAGATATTAGAATACATGCGACACTCCCTTTCATATCTGATGTGCCACGACCATATAATTTTGAATCTATTTCTGTAAGCTCAAAAGGGTTTGATATCCACTTATCTAAGTTTCCAGTTGGAACAACATCTGTATGCCCAACATATGCAAAAACAGGACTATCTTTTCCATATCTTGCTATTAGATTTATTACATCTCCGTTTTTTTTGAATTCAATTTCAAAACCTAAAGATTCTAAATATTCTGCGATGAATTTTTGGCAACCGTCATCTTCAGGTGTTAGCGATTTACAACTAATCAATTTACTTAATAATTTTACTATGCTTTTAGTGTTCATGATATTTTTTTAATACTCTCTTCATTTCTAAAGGTTAGAATTTCATAACCATTATTTGTTACCAATATTGTATGCTCCCATTGCGCTGATAATGAATGATCTTGAGTCACCACAGTCCATCCATCACCTAATAGTTTTGTTTTATATTTTCCAGCGTTTATCATTGGCTCAATTGTAAACGTCATACCTTCCTCTAATCTAATCCCAGTATTTTTAATCCCATAATGTAATATTTGAGGTGATTCATGAAAATTTTTTCCTATCCCATGTCCACAATAGTCTTTTACTACTGAAAAGTTATTATCATAAGCATGTTTTTGTATTACGGCTCCTATATCTCCTATTTGAAGACCTGGCCTTACTATACTGATTGCTTTGTACATGCATTCCTGTGTAATTTTACAAAGTCTTTCTGCTAGTATACTTGGTTTTCCAACATGATACATTTTACTTGTATCACCATGAAACCCTTCTTTTATTACTGTTACATCGATATTTACTATATCACTCTCTTTCAAAATTTTATCGCCTGAAGGTATCCCATGGCATACCTGATGATTAATAGATGTACATATAGATTTTGGGAAACCTTTGTAATTCAATGGCGCCGGTATTGCACTTTGCTCTTTTACTATGAAATCATGGCATATTAGATCAAGTTCTTCTGTTGAGACACCTGGCTTAACATGCTGTTCAATCATTTCTAAAACCTCAGATGCTAGTTTTCCAGCAACACGCATTTTTTCAATATCTGATTTTGTTTTGATATCTACCATTAAATTTACCTAAATAGCACTTTTTAGCTCAAATTATCAGATTTTTATTGTTGAATCCATGTAAATATGATAAAAAACCCTATCAACAATATTTATACTGATATTGTATTGTATGAATAATTAAATTTATTAGGAGTATCGCTAAGAGTGGCTAATTTATCTATCAAAGAAATGATCAATGCGGGCGTGCATTTTGGCCATCAATCTAAATACTGGAATCCCAAAATGCGCCCATATATATACACAACCTATAAAAAATTACATATCATTAATTTGGAAGAAAGCGTGTCACATTTTAACACTGCGATTACTTTTATTGAAAAACTAACGAAAAATAATGCAAAGATATTATTTGTTGGAACTAAGCGTGCAGCTAGAGACTTGATAGGTAAATATGCAACAGAAGCTAAGATGCCATATGTAAATAATAGGTGGCTTGGTGGCATGTTAACAAACTTTGATACTATCAAAAAATCTATTGCCAAACTTGACTCTTTAAAAGCATATTTAGATTTAGCAACATTAAATGGTTTAACAAAAAAAGAATCCCTAAATGTAAAAAAACAAATTGCTAAATTAGAAAAGAACCTTTCTGGAATTAAGAATTTGGATAATAAACCAGACGCACTATTCGTTATAGACACAAGATATGAGAAGATTGCAATTCAAGAAGCTAATAAATTAAACATACCAGTTATAGCGATTGTAGATAGTAATAATTCTTTCGAAGGAGTTGATTATATGATACCTGGTAATGACGATTCAATGTCGTCTATAGATTTATTTTTGAAATCAGTAACTGATGTGATAATGAATACTAAATCTAAATTTATTAAACCAGCTAGTCAAGCTAATGAAGGAAAACCTACCGATTCTTCAGCTAAAATGGTTAAGAAAAAACAAGTCCTTGAAGTAGAAGTAAAATCTGATAAGAAAAATATAGAAGAGGTCTAAATGTCAACAGAACTTGAACTACTAAAACAACTCAGAGATATAACTGGTGCTGGGATTCTTGATTGCAAAAAATATTTAGTAAGAGCTAATAATAAATTAGATGACGCAATTAAATTAATGAGATCTGAGGAAGGCATTAAGGCTGATAAAAAATCAAGTAGAGTTGCTGCAGAAGGTGTTGTTTATTTTAAGTCTAACTCAGCAAAATCGTTATTAATTGAAATAAATTCAGAAACTGATTTTGTTGCAAGAGGAGATGACTTTCTTGAGTATGTAAACCAAACATGCGAAATGATAATAACTAGCTCATATACTTCTCTGGAAATGTTACATAACTCAGATGATGAGGCTATTAAAAATAATCTTGAAGAACTAAGAAAAAATTATGTAACTAAGCTTGGTGAGAATATACAAATACGAAGATTTGACTGCCTTGATAATACAAAGAGCTTTGTTACTGGTTATACCCACAATAATAAAATCGGAGCTGTAGTTGCGCTTGCAAAAGAGGACTCTCAGCTTTCAAAAGATATTTGTATGCAAATAGTTGCATCATACCCACTCGCATTAGATGAAAATTCTTTAGATGAAAAAACATTGGCAAATGAGAGGGATGTTTACAAGGCTGAATTAGATAAATTAGACAAAAAAGATGATATCAAAAGAAATATCATGGATGGTAAAGTTAAAAAATTTATAACAGATAATACATTATTGAATCAACCATATATTAAAGATGGCTCATTAAGTCTAAAGAAAATTCTCAAAGATAATGAAATTTTATCTTATACTCGTTATCAACTTGGCGAAGGTATTGAAAAAAAACAAGAAGACTTCGCTGACGAAGTATATAGCCAAATTAAATAGTTAAAGTAATGACTAGTCCCAAATATAAACGGGTATTACTTAAACTTAGCGGCGAAGCTTTGGTTGGTAATAAAAAATATGGTATTGATGATACTATTATTAAAGAATTTGCTTCCCAAATATCGCTAGTCCAAAAAGAAAAAATTGAACTTATCATAGTTATAGGTGGAGGTAATTTCTTCAGGGGTAGTGATTTAGAAAAATTAGGAATTCAAAGAGTTACTGCTGATCATATGGGTATGCTGGCAACAGTAACAAACTCACTTGCCTTACAGAGTTCTATTGAACAATTGAATGTTCAATGTAGAGTAATGTCTTCAATTACTATAGATGCTGTTTGCGAAAAGTATATAAAACGTAAAGCAGAGAGGCATCTTGAAAAGGGAAGGGTTATAATACTTGCTGCAGGTACTGGAAATCCATATTTCACAACAGACTCTGCCGCAAGCTTACGGGCAATTGAATTAAATGCTCATATTATGCTTAAGGGTACCAAAGTTGATGGCATATATGACAAAGATCCTGTGAAAAATTCAGATGCCGTATTATACCAATCTATATCATATTCAGAGATTCTTAAGAACAATTTAGAAGTAATGGATGCAACCGCAGTCATTATGTGTAAAGAAAATAATATGCCTCTCAAGGTATTTAATATCCTCAAAAAAGGTAGCTTAAAAAAAGCAATTTTAAGTGATAAGATAGGAACTATAATTGGTTAATCATGATAGAAGAAATTAAAAAAGAAGCAGAATTGAATATGTCTAAAGCCATTGAGGCTTTGAATAATGCATGTGGTAAAATAAGAGCAGGTCGACCTAATCCAGGCATGTTAGATCAAATTGAAGCTGACTATTTTGATACTAGAACGCCACTTAAACAGCTTGCTAATATAACAATTACTGATGCATCTACAATTAGTCTAAATGTTTGGGATAAAACTGCTATCCAGTCTATCGAAAAAGCAATAGTAAACTCAAATCTCGGGTTATCACCTGTAGTTAATGGTATGGTTATCCATATAAAAATACCTCCACTTACCCAAGAAAGGAGAAATGAGTTAATCAAGATACTTAAGAAAGAAGGGGAGAATGCTAAAGTATCTCTAAGAAACGTCAGAAGAAATATAAATACCACTATTAACAATTTCGAGAAAGAAAAGAAAATATCTAAAGATTTTGAGCGTGATTATATTATAGAAATTCAAGTTATAACTGATAAATATATTAAAATGTCCGAGGAAATCATAAATAAAAAAATTGCTGAAATAAGCGAAGTATAGTTATGTCCAGTAAAAGTATTTCTCATGTCTCAATAATTATGGATGGTAATGGTAGATGGGCAAACCAAAAAAATATGCCAAGAGTTCATGGTCATAGGCAAGGCATAAAATCAATTAATAAAATTGTCTCAGCTTGCTCTGTTAGGCAGATATCTCAGTTAACCTTATTTGCATTTAGTAGTGAAAACTGGAAAAGACCAGAATATGAAGTTCAGTTCTTACTTAAATTATTTGAAGATTCAATTAATCAATACATAAATGATTTAGATAGTAATAATGTAAAAATTCACTTCATAGGTGATTTAGATATATTTGGTAAAAAACTATTAGATAATATAAAAAATGCAGAACAGATTACAAAGAATAATACTGGCCTAAAGTTAAACTTCGCATTAAATTATGGAGGGAAATGGGATATTATTAATGCATTTAATAAAATGATAGACAATAATTCCAGTCTGCAAAGAAAAAAAATCAGTATAGATGATTTTGAGAAATATTTATCTTTGAGTGCTGACAGTCCTGACTTATTAATTAGAACAGCTGGTGAACAAAGGTTAAGCAATTTTATGTTATGGCAACATGCATATACTGAGTTATATTTTACAGATTGTCTCTGGCCTGATTTTGATGAAAAAGAATTAGATATGGCTATACAACACTATCAAAATACAACCAGAAAATACGGTTCTTTATCTAAAGAAAATGTTTTAAGCAAAAAAAATGCTAAATAGAATCTTTACAGGCATAATCTTGGTATCTTTCTTTATAACCTTATTGCTCTATGGTAGTGGGTTAATAATAGCTTCCTTGTTTTCTATAATATCAATCTATGCATTTTATGAATGGTTAAAAATTTGCAAAACTACCAACAAAGATATTTTTACTCTCATATCTTTTGCTTTGATAATGATGACAATATTTCTTTTATACTATACCCATCCAGTAATTATATTTTTAGCTTATGCTTCAATATTTATCTGGCTACTTATTTTATTTGACTTATTATATGGTTTAAATATTTATATAAGAACTTTAAAAACTTGCCCTAAAGCTATGGGGCTAGTATTTATTTTAACCACATGGATTTTATTTATATCTCTGGGTAATACTACTAATTCTGAGATCTTATCCTATGACTATTTATTATTTTCTAATTCAGAACCATTCTATATAAGTCAGTATTATTTATTCTTAATCGCCTTGGTTTCACTTACAGATATGTCTGGATTCTTTGTTGGAAAGTTAGTGGGCAACAGGAAACTCAGCCCTATAATAAGCCCTAATAAAACTATTGAAGGCTTTGTCGCCTCAATATTAATTCCAGTTATTGCATTTTATATAACTTTTACCTATATATTTACTGTTACAATCTTTCTTGAAGATATATTTTACATGTTAATATGTTGCATATTCTGTACAGTTGGAGATTTATTCGTTAGTTCTTATAAGAGATTATATGAAGTTAAAGATTCTGGAAAATTACTTCCAGGACATGGTGGTGTTTTAGATAGATTAGATAGCTATCTTCCAACTATTGCAATTTTACATATTTGGTTGTTTTTATAATGATTACAATTTTGGGATCTACAGGTACAATTGGTAAAAATACATTATCTGTTTTAGAGAGCTTAGGTAGAAAAGGAGAAGTATTTGCCCTAAGTGCTAATAAAAACTTTAAGTTGCTCTTCCTTCAAATTAAACTATTTAAACCGAAGTATGTTGTAATATCAGATAAAATTAATGCATTGAAACTAAAAGAATTATGCAAGTCAAATAATATTAGTACTAAAATATTGCATGGCGCAAAAAATCTTTCATATATAAGTTCTCATAAAAGTTGCAAATGCTTATTATCAGCGATAGTTGGTGCTGCTGCACTGCAACCAACTTATGATGCTGTAAAGTCTGGTAAAAAAGTACTTTTAGCAAATAAGGAATCACTGATTATGTCTGGAAAGCTTTTAGTGACTGCAGCAAAAAAAAGTGGAGCCATATTGATACCAGTAGATAGTGAGCATAATGCAGTTCTTCAAATTTTATCCACTTTTGGTATTAGTTATGATAATGAAAGCAGAAAAAATATCTCTAAGAAAGTTAAGATGATAACTTTAACTGCATCTGGAGGGCCATTTCTGAATTATACTACAAAAAAATTATCTAAAGTCACACCAAAAGAAGCTATTAATCATCCTACTTGGAAAATGGGTAAGAAAATATCTGTAGATTCTGCTTCGATGATGAATAAGGGTTTGGAGGTAATAGAGGCTGCCATATTATTTGAGCTACACCCTAAACAAATTAATATACTTATACATCCACAAAGTATTGTCCATGCATTGGTTAAATTTAATGATGGTTCACTAATATCGCATATGAGTGCACATGATATGAGAATTGCTATTAGTTATGCTTTGTCATGGCCAGATAGATATGATATTGATGTAAATTGCTCTAAAAAGATTCATTTAGAACAATTGACATTTCAAAGCATAAAGCCCAAGCAGTTTAGATGCTTAGATTTATGTCTTAAAGCTTTGAATATCGGGGATAATGCTCCAGCTATATTAAATGCTGCTAACGAGATAGCCGTAGAAAAATTTCTTGAAAATAAGATTAAATTTACTGATATACCAGTTATAATTGACAAAGCTTTGAAAAGCATCCCAATAAAGAAATGTAGTACAATTAAGTCTATAATAGGATGTGATCAATATACAAGAGACTATACAACTAATTACATAAATAAAAAATGGAAATAATACAAAGCATCTTGGGATTTTTTATTGCAATTGGGATATTGGTAACATTCCATGAGTTTGGTCATTTTTACATAGCAAGGTTGTTTAATGTGCGAGTGCTTAATTTTAGCATTGGTTTTGGAAAAACTTTATATAAAAAAAAATTTAGTAGTGATGGTACTGAGTATTCTATTGGTTTAATTCCTCTAGGTGGATATGTGAAAATGCTAGAATCATCAGAAATCAATGACGATACTGATAAGAGTGATTATTTATATTGTTTTGACAAACAATCTGTATATAAAAAATTTTTAATAGTTGCTGCCGGACCAGCTTTTAATTTAATTTTAGCAATTATCTTTTTTACGATTATTCATTTTTCAGGAATTACAGGTATGAAACCATTCATAACATCCATTGATGGTCATAATTTACCTACAATTGAAACAAATTCGTTTCATGAAATTATTGAAGTAAATGGTATAGTCACTAAAAGATGGCAAGATGTTAGGGTTGAGATACTAAATACAGTTGTAAATAAAGATAAACTTGATGTACTCATCAGAGATAGTAAAAATGATACCACAAGTATAAAAATTAATTATGAGGATAATATTTTAAAAAAAGATGGAGATATTATTACTAATATAGGTTTAAAACCTAAAACTCCTGAGTTCCCATCCATAGTTGGTTCTATAGAGAATAATTCACCTGCGTCACTCGCTGGTCTTCAAGTAGGAGATCAGATTATTAGTGTTAATAAAGTATCCATAACTAATTGGAACGCTCTGGTAGAACAAATTAAAATTAATCCAGATAAAATATTACAGTTGAAACTTATTCGTGATGATAAAGAGTTAGACATAATTCTTGTGCCAGCTGTTAATACATCTATGGATAATAATTATGGTTACGCAGGAATATCACCAGATCAAACTGCACTAAATAAGTTTAGGATACTCGTAAAGTATCCTTTTTTTGAGTCTATTTATAAATCTATACTCCTTACCTATGATTATTCATTACTAACAATTAGGATGATATATGAACTATTTACTGGACAGGCAAATATGAAGAATATAAGTGGGCCATTAAGTATTGCAGAATTTTCTGGAAAATCATTATCAATGGGTTTTGTGTATTTTGCTTATTTACTAGCAATACTAAGTATTAGCTTGGGTGTTTTAAATTTACTCCCTATACCAGTATTAGATGGAGGCCATCTAGTGTACTATATTCTAGAAATGTTAACAGGGAAGCCTGTCTCTGAAAAAGTACAATTGATTGCTCAACAATTTGGAATGTTGATACTTTTTGGAATTATGATTATAGCTTTTTATAATGATTTTGCGAGATTACTGCAATGATGATTAGAGTATTACTCATATCTCTCATCTACCTAGTACCTTCTAGCTTCATGAATGCATATGCTGCAGAAGAAGATTCTGCGGAAAGTATGCTCATATCTAATATCATCATTAATGGAAATAAAAGAGTTACTAATGACACTATTCTTAGCTATTCAAATGTCAGCGAAGGTGATTTGTTCAGCCCTGACCTTGTTAAAAAAATAATTAAGGATTTATATAAAACTGGTTATTTTGACGATATTTCAGTTTCATTAAAATTTAATGATTTGATCATAAATGTAAATGAGAAGCCTATAATATCTGCAATCACTATTACTGATAATGCTATTATTGAAGATGAGGATATATTAAAAGCATTAGAAGATGTTGGTATATCAACTACACGACCCTATGATAGAAATATCTTTGATAAAATACAACAAGAGCTTGTAAGATTGTATTTTGATAGAGGGAGATATAATGCTGATATATCAACAACTATAACTAATCTAGAGAGAAACAGAGTTTCAATTGAGCTCACTGTAAACGAAGGCGATCCATCTAGTATAAGAGAAATAAATATTGTTGGAAACAAGGCTTTCTCCAAAGAGAAAATACTTGGAATAATGAAATCTGGCACAAAGTATTTTTTTGAGTTTTGGTCATCAAAAGATACTTATTCTAGTTCTATCTTAAAATCTGATATAACCAAAATAGAGAATTACTATTTGAATAGAGGTTTTGTAAGATTCCGCATTTTATCTAACCAGGTGAACTTATCTAATGACAATAAAGATATCATCATTACAATAAATATCGAAGAAGGAGAAAGATATGAGTTTGGAGATATTAAGCTCTATGGAAATGCAGTTGTTGACCCCGCAATTATTAGGAAAAATATAAAAGAAGTAATTCTGCCTAAGCAAACTTTTTCTCGACAAAAGCTACAGGAGTCTGAAGAACTCATTGGTTATCTCCTTGGTGATGAAGGCTATGCTTTTCCAGAAATATCATCTTTACCTTTAATCGATGATGCAACTAAAATTGTTGATATAGAGTTTAGGGTGGATCCTGGACAACGTAGCACGGTAAGAAGAATTAATATAGTCGGCAATGATAATACAAATGATGAGGTTTATAGAAGAGAGTTACGTCAGTTTGAGTCAGCCATTCATAGTAATAAAAATATTGAAAGATCTAAGGTCAGACTTCAAAGACTTAAGTATGTTGAAAATGTTAATGTTATAAAAACTAAAGTTTCTAATACCAGTGACCTTGTTGATGTTACTTTTGAGATCACTGAACGTAAATCTGGAGAATTTAAGGTAAGCGCTGGTTGGTCTGATACAGATGGTGCAATTTTTGATATAAACTTACAGCAAGATAATTTCCTTGGGTATGGAAAAAATGTTGGCTTAAAAGCCTCAAAAAGTTCAGTTAATACTGCATTGCAATTTCTACTAACAGATCCATACTATACATTTGATGGTGTAGCTAGAACTCTTTCTGCAACAATTAGTCAAACAGATGTTAGTGGTAGTTCAACTGCCTCGTATCTATCAGATACTCTTGCCGCAGGTGTTATGTATAATATGCCTATCTCAGAAACAGCTACATTTGGAATAGGTTACGATGTTTCTTTAACTGAATTCACTACCACAATTGGGTCTCCAGTAATAGTCAGACACCACATCACTGACCATGGAAGGACTTCTTTAGGTATTACGTTTAAGGCTGATTATACTTCTGATACAAGAAATAGAACGATTTTTGCTGAAACTGGCATCTTGAGTACTTTATCAGGTAATCTATTTATGGGTTTTGATGGGGCATCTCATACTTCTTTCACTCATAGATCAGAATTAAATAAAGGGCATGTATTAAAAACATTTGGTTTTGACTGGAATACAGTTTTTCAACTTAAAACAACTGTTGGGATTGGATTTGGTCTTGGAAGCGCAACATCATTACCATTCTATAACAAGTACTTCGCAGGTGGTAATACTACTGTTAGAGGTTATAAAGGTTCAACATTAGGCCCTTTGACTTATAATGCAGCAAGAGGCCCATTGACTTGTGCTGCTCAAAGTGTTCCTGGCACATTCATCAAGTGTGATGCTATAGGTGGCGACTTCTTAACTGCTGCACAATTTAATTGGGTATTTGCACCTCCACCATTTCTTGGTGAAGACACAAGAGCATTACGAACAACTTTATTCTTTGACATAGGAAACGTATTTGAGAAAGTTAATAACTTCGACTACAATGAGTTAAGGGCGAGTTATGGCATAGAGTTTAATGTATTAACTCCAATTGGCGGTGTTTCCGTAGGTTTTGTAAGTGCTATTAACGACAAAGAAGGAGATGATGTTCAACCAGTAATTTTTCAGTTAGGAGGAGCTTTTTAATATTATGAATACTATATATAAATCAGTTTTATTTTGTCTTATAACGACAATATTTATTCCATCTTTTGCAAGCGCGGAACTTAAAATGGGTATAGTTAATCTAGATCAACTATTCAAAGAAATCCCAATCTATAGAGAGTCACAAGAAAAAATAAAAAAACAATTTGATCCTAGGGCAAGGAATTTAAAAACTCTTGAGCAAGAATGGAGTGCATTAAATGAAGAATATTTGAAAAATGAAACAGTGATGTCGGATAAAGAAAAAAAAGCTCTTGTTGAGAAAATTCAATCAATAGAGAAGAAGTTTAGAAGTGGTCAAGAAAAGATACAGACAGATTTACAAACTGTACAACAAGAGGAACTCTCTAAAATTAGAGCTATCGTAGAAACAACAATTACGGAATATGCAGAAAATAATAACTACGATCTTATTATTAGAGCTGATGGCACTACATTATTTGCAAAAAAATATATTAATATTACTCAAGAGATTATCTCTAAACTTCAATAATGAAGCTAAATAAGAAATATTCTTTAGAAGAATTATCCTTAAAGTATGACTGCGATGTGTTAGGCGATGCAAAAACTACATTCGAATTTGTTTCTAGTATTTTCAATAGTCAAGATGGTTCAATTTCTTATATAAGTAACATTAAAAATATCTCATATATCGAAGGTAGTAAGTTATCATGTATTATTGCAACAAAAGAGGTTGCATCTAAGATTAAAATCCCTGTTTTAATTCATGAAAACCCTCAATTACTATTTATCAAGATAATCAAGGAAAACTATGATTCATTAGATAGCACTATGTTTTCTGATAAGGTCGTTGCAGGTAATAATATTCATTCATCGGCAACAATTGGAATCAATTCAGTGATAGGTAAAAATGTTACTATAGGAAAGTCATCAACAATATATCCTAATGTTACCATATATGATAATTCAATTATTGGCGATAATGTGATAATTCAATCTGGGTCAGTAATTGGATCCGATGGTTTTGGCCTTATAAAAGAATCTGGGCTTTGGACTAAAGTTCCGCATATAGGTAATGTTATAATCGGAAATAATGTTGAGATTGGGGCAAATACTACAATAGACAAAGGAACATTAGATAGTACGATAATTTCCGATAATGTCAAAATTGATAACCTTGTTCATGTTGCTCATAATGTTACTATAGGCGAAAATACTGCTATAGCTGCTTGCACTGGAATAGCTGGAAGTGCAAGCATAGGGAAAAATTGCACTATAGGTGGTGGTAGTGGTATAAATGGTCATATTGATATTGTTGATGATGTACATATTCATGGCATGACAATGGTAACTAAGTCTATAATGGAACCAGGTATGTATGCATCTGGTACTACCGTTGAACCAGCTAAAACTTGGAGAAAAAATCAAGCAAGATTTAAAGAATTAGATGAGTTAGCCAAGATAGTTAAGAAAAAAATATAAAATGGAGAAACACAATGAGCGATACAGATATTCAGAATTATTTACCACATAGATATCCATTTTTACTAATAGATAAGATACTAGAGTTCAAGAAGAATGTTTCTCTTAAGGCGCAAAAAAATGTAAGTAACAATGAGCCTTTTTTTCAAGGTCATTTCCCAGGTCATCCAGTATTTCCTGGAGTCCTTATTTTAGAGGCAATGGCACAAGCTACTGCTCTGCTAGATTTTAAAAGCAATGAAAGAGAGAAAGATAGCCTTTTATATTATTTTGTAGGTATTGATAAAGCTAGATTTAAGAAACCTGTCGTACCTGGAGATATCCTAGTTATAGATGTTCAGCTCAATCATAGCAAAAGAGACGTCCATAAGTTTACAGCTTCATGCATGGTAGACGATGCAGTTGTTTGTACAGCAGAGCTATTAGGAGCTGTTAGAGCCAAGTAATGATCCATCCAACCGCAATAATTAGTAAGTCCGCTGAAATTGATAGCACGGTTACCATTGGCCCTTATTCTGTTGTTGGTAATAATGTTAAAATAGCAGGTAATACAACGCTAGAAAGCCATGTGGTTATCAAAAAAAATACTATTATTGGTACAAGCAATAAGATACATCAATTTGCCTCTATTGGAGAAGACCCACAAGATTTAAAGTTTGATGGTGAAGAGACCACTCTCACTATTGGTGATAACAATATATTTAGAGAGTATTGTACGGTCAACAGGGGAACAATAACTGGTATAAATGAAACTATAATTGGTTCAAACAATCTTTTTATGACATCTA
The DNA here is from genome assembly GCA_018667355.1 of Gammaproteobacteria bacterium. Taxonomy (GTDB): domain Bacteria; phylum Pseudomonadota; class Gammaproteobacteria. The sequence continues at coordinate 22,154 of JABIVC010000010.1, forward strand.
GCCACATAGCACATGATTGCGTCATAAAAGATAATTGTATACTTTCAAATGCTGCATCACTGGCAGGGCATGTCAGGATTGGTAACAATGTTTCTCTGGGTGGATTTACATTAGTACATCAGTTTTGTGAGATAGGTGATTATGCCTTTAGCGGGTTAGGAACAGTAATTTCAAGAGACGTAACACCGTATACCCTTGTTGCTGGTAATCATGCGCAAGCCTATAAAATTAATACTGCTGGCTTAAAGAGAAAGGGTTTTGATGTCGATGTAATTAAAGGTCTAGAGAAATTATTTAGATTATTAATTAAATCTAGAGCTAGCAGACAAGATGTTAAATTATCTATTAAAGAATTAAATTTAAATTTTAAAGAAGCTAAAAATTTTATTGATTTTGTAAATAGCAGCGAAAGAGGTGTTACGAGATAATCATCTAAGCATACTATTTGCTATTTTTGCAACATTTATTGCGGCCCCAGGCTTTAGTATTTCTCTTATTCTCGTGTAATCATTTTCAATTTTTTCTCTATACAGAGTATCTGTATCAATTCTTTGTAATTCAACCATAACTTGGACTTCATCACTATAATCAGGTTGTATAAACTCTTTTACAACGGGTTGAGAACCTAAAGTCTCGCCTAAAATTAGATTAACTAAACCTATATATTTTAGTTTAACAAGATTTTTCATAATAAAGTATGTTAGTGGAGAGAGTCGATACATGATAATCATTGGGATATTCATAATTGCCAATTCTAATGTAACAGTTCCAGACGCAGTAATAACCTTCTGACATCTCTTAACCTCATCTGTATTCATTCCATTCACCAAGAATTGATCCCACCCATTAGGCAATAATTTTATTAATAATTTTTTAGAAGACTCATTCGCATAAAAGATTTTTATATTTTTTGTATGCATTTCATCATTATTAGAGATTTTAGTAGAGTCAATCATTTGGAATATATTATTTCTTATCTCAGATTCTCTGCTACCTGGGAAAATTCCTATACTAATCATTCTATGATTATATTTTAATTCAGTTGGTTTAAATTTATCATCATCAGCTAATGGATGACCAACATATGTCACATTATTTGTATATTTTTTAAACAATCTCTCTTCAAACGGAAATATTACTGCTAAATGATCAACAATCTTTATTATTTTCTTTATTCTTTTTTCACGCCATGCCCATACTTGTGGAGCTACATAAAATAAAACCGGTATTTTATTTTTTTTTGCAAATTTAGCAATTTTCAAATTAAATTCTACATAATCAACTAAGACAATTAAATCAGGCTTATTCCTTGTTATATGGTCATATGCTATATTCAATGCCTTTCTAATTTTTGAATACTTAGCTATTACTTCAATGAGACCTATAACAGAGATTTCTTCAGAGTTAAAAATTATCTTAGTATCTGTCTTTTTTAATTCTTGTTGACCTATAGCAGTGAACCTAATATTAGAGTTCATTTTTTTGTGTTCTTTAACATAATTAGCTGCATGCTGATCCCCTGATGGTTCACCCGCAATAATGAATATATTTTTTACTTTATTCATTTATAATTATTGATAACCTTAGAAATATATTTTATAGACTCTTTGCTCAATTCTGGATAAATAGGAATTGAAATACATTCCTTGGTAATCTTTTCAGTATTATTGAGATGACATTTATAGTTAAACATTTTCATTGCTTTCTGTTTGTATATTGGTATCGGGTAATAAATCCCATAAGGGATGGAATTAGCTGAAAGATATTTAACGAATTTTTTCCTATTTTTAACCTTAATCGTATACTGATTATAGACATGATGTGAGTTATCTTCTGTTTTGTAAGGCAAGGCAATTAATTGATTCTTTATTGAAGACTGGTATAACTTTGCAATCTCATTTCTTTTTTTATCAAGACTATTAATAATTTTGATTTTTGCAAGCAAGATTGCAGCTTGTATTTCATCCAATCTAGAATTATACCCAATATATTCATGGACATTCCTAATTAAACCACCATGATTTCTTAGTTTCTTTAGTTTCTTCATTTTAACATTGCTGTTAGTTGTAATCATTCCACCATCTCCTGCACAACCCAGATTCTTTGTGGGGAAAAAACTAAAACACCCAAAATCACCAAATGTTCCTGTATACTTAGAATTTTTTTTAGCTCCAAATGATTGTGCACAATCTTCTATTAGACTAATTCTATATTTTTTACATAATTTTTTTATTTTTATTATTTCTGCTGATTGTCCAAATAAATGTACTGGCAATATAGCTTTAGTTCTTCTATTTATATACTTCTCAATATCATTATAATTGATATTAAAAGTTTTAGGATCTATATCAGCAAATATTGGTTTGGCACCTACAAGAGCAATTGCTTCTGCAGTTGCAAAATAAGTAAAAGGTGTGGTAATGACCTCATCGCCATGACCAATATCCAATGCTCTTAGAGATAAGACAAGTGCATCTGTCCCAGAATTGCATGACACACTATATTTAGATCCAATAAAGTTAGAAAATTCTTCTTCAAGCTTATTAACATTATCTCCTAAGATATATTGGCCAGACTTTAAAATTTTCAATATATCTTTATTAACCTTTTTAGACAAAGATTTATATTGTTCTGTTAAATCAAATATTTTAATTCTTTTATTCATAATAATTTTGATATAAGTGTTGCAGTCTTAACAGCAGATTTACCTTGAAGACCATCAACTAATGGCTTCTCTTTTCCAATGCAAGATAGAATAAAATTATTTATCTCATCTTTCAAAGCGTCTGTTTTATCATACTGAATTTCTTTAAAACTGAATAGTCCTTTTTTATTTTGAGTATTTTTAATATACTTTTTTATATTCGAATTCATAAAGTCTACAGAGTAATATTTATCTTTTTCGAATACTCTTATTTTTCTTTCATTTTTTTGACTTATTCTGCTAGCTGTTAAATTTGCAATTGCTCCTCCAGAGAACTCTATTCTGACATTGGCTATATCAGTTGATTTTGTAATTATCTTTTTTCCAAATGCAGAGATATTTTTAATTCTTTTACCTATTAACGTAGTTACTATATCAATATCATGAATCATTAAGTCAAAAACAACATTAACATCTGTTGATCTCGGATTAAATTTTGCTAATCTATGTACCTCAATAAATAATGGGTTGGTTATTTCCTTCGTTAGTTTTTTCATTACTGGATTAAATCTTTCAAGATGTCCTACTTGAAGAATAACTTTCTTTTTCTTTGCTAGCTTTACTAGTTTATCTGCCTCAAGAGTAGTTTGCGTCATTGGTTTTTCAATTAATACATGTTTTTTATTTTCTAGAAAAAACTTAGCTATTTTATAATGCATCTTTGTAGGTGTTACCAGGGATATAGCATCAATATCACTAAGTATCTCTTTGTAGTTTGTAGTTTTCTTTATAGAGCTATTCGAAGGGATGACAATATTATCAAGATTGCTATCAACAGCCCATTTAGTATTACATTGTCTGTTATTAATGAATTTCTCAAGATGGTATTTACCTAGGTAACCTATTCCTATGACACCTATATTTAATTTTTTTCTTTTCATTTTGAAGTATTGGCTTTGATTATTTGTTATATTTATAATATCTCAATTATATATAGTGAACTAGTTATGACAAGTCAATTTTTAGCGGGTGTCGATGAAGTTGGTCGAGGTTGTCTTGCTGGACCAGTCATATCTGTTGCAATCATACTAAAAGACACTATAGACAGGTCCCTCATGGTTGATTCTAAGAAGTTATCCCCATTAAGAAGAGCTAAGCTTGCAAGCTATATCCTTGAACATTCTTGTTCTGTCGGTGTTGGAGAATGCAGTAATCATATGATTGATAAGGTAAATATTCATAATGCAACCTTAGAATCTATGAGGCTTGCAATTATGAATCTACATTTAATGCCTGATTTAGCATATATTGATGGAATACATAAGCCAGACATCGATATTAATTCAAAGTGCTTTATTCAAGGTGATAATTTAATACCAGAGATTTCTGCTGCCTCTATTGTGGCGAAAGTATTACGAGATAATATGATGTTAAGATTAGATAAAATCTTACCTGTTTATGGGTTTTCAAGGCATAAAGGTTACGGAACAAAAGAGCATATTCATGCGATAGATTTATTTGGACCCTCCGTTTATCATAGGTTTACCTTTGCTCCAATAAAGAATTAAATTATATGACTAGTAACTTTACACACTTACATCTTTTAACATCCTACTCTTTAAGTTGTAGCACAATAAATATTGATAAGTTAATTAAGGTGGCAAAAAAAAATAAAATTACTGCATTAGCAATTACTGATCATTTAAATGTTTTCGCTGCAATAAAATTTTATCAAAAATGTATAGATAATAAAATTAAACCTATAATAGGTTGTCAGATTCCTGTTAAATACGATACTGAGGGCAGATTGACACCCAATATCATCGTTTTATGTAAGAATATTGATGGCTATAAAAACTTAATTAAACTTCTTTCTGAAATACATGTAAAAAAAGAACAAAATAAATCTGCTGCGGCAGATATTAGCCAACTTAAGAAATATAATGATGGTTTGATAATATTATCTGGTGGGCGGAATGGCATTGTGGGCTCTAATCTTTTCTCAGAAGAAAATACCTCTAAAATTTGTTTTGTAAAAGAGTTGCGAGAAATATTTTCAGATCGCATATATATACAGATTGATAGACGCAATGATCAATCAGAAAAATTGTTTAATAATAAACTATTAATGATAGCAGAAGAGCTTGGTTTACCCTTGGTGGCTACAAATCATGTACTTTTTCTGGAGAAGACTGATTTTGATGCACATGAGGTCAGAGTATGTATAAATAAAAAGATTAAAATAGATGATAGGGTTAATCAAAGTGAGTTTTCAGATGAGCAGTATTTTAAGACTGAGAATGAGTTCAAGATACTTTTTGAAGATATCCCTGACGCGATAGAAAATATTTCTGAAATTGTAAAAAAATGTAATATTCATATTAACACCAAAGGTTATCATCTTCCTTTATTCAATACGCCTGACAACTCAAATGTTGACATCTATTTTGATAACGTAGTTGAAAGAGGTTTACAAGAAATATTAGAAAATAACCCAGACTTAAATATATCTGAGTATAAAGATAGATTAAAACATGAAATCAAAGTAATAAAAGAGATGGGCTTTGTTAGTTATTTTCTAATCGTACAAGAATTTATTGATTGGGCAAAAAAGAATTTAATCCCAGTTGGCCCAGGCAGAGGTTCTGGCGCTGGCTCTTTAGTTGCATTTGCTATGAAAATAACATCTATTGACCCTATTAAGTATAATCTTCTTTTTGAAAGATTCTTGAATGTTGAACGTATGTCTATGCCTGATTTTGATATAGATTTTTGCATGATTAGTAGACAAAAAATCATTGAACATATCACTAACTTATATGGTGAGAGCAAAGTTTCACAAATAATTACTTATGGTACTTTATCAGCCAGGGCGGTAATAAGGGATGTAGGAAGAGTTTTAGGAATGGGTTATACATTTGTAGATAGAATTGCAAAATTAATACCTTTTAGTGTTGGAATAACTATAGATGACGCGCTTAAACAAAATAAAGAATTAAAAAAAGAATATCAGAATAATGAAGAAATAAAAAATCTAATAGATACTTCAAAAAAACTTGAGGGGCTCCCTAGAAATGTTGGTAAGCATGCAGCAGGTATTGTTGTTGCACCAGGAGACATAGATAATTTTATACCATTATATAGAGTAGAAGAAAGTGACGAGATAGTTACTCAATATGATAAAGATGATATAGAGAAATTGGGTCTGGTAAAGTTTGATATTTTAGGCTTGAGAACTTTAAGTATTATTGATAGAGCTACAAAAACAATTATTGAGAATCATGGCAAAATTAAAAATGATTCTTATATAGGATTAGATGACAGTAAAGTATTTGATTTGTTGCAACAAAAATTAACCACTGGAGTGTTCCAACTTGAGTCATCAGGGATGAAGAGATATATGGGAAGGCTTAAACCTGACTGTTTTGATGATATAGTAGCGATTGTTGCTTTATATAGACCTGGACCTCTAGGAACAGGTATGGTTGATGATTTCATTAATAATAAGCATGGTAAAAAAATTAACTATGAACACTCACTACTCGAGCCAATTCTTTCTGAAACATATGGCTTAATTTTATATCAAGAACAAGTAATGGAAATATCACGATCTCTTGCTAATTATACTTTGGGAGAGGCAGACTTACTTAGAAGAGCAATGGGAAAAAAGAAGAAGGAAGAAATGGAAATGCATAGGAAAAAATTTATTGATGGCGCCATCTTAAAAGGAATTAATCCTAATATTGCTAGTTCAATTTTCTCTAAGATGGAAAAATTTGCTGGATATGGGTTTAATAAATCTCATTCTGTTGCATATGCATCAATATCTTATCAATGTGCCTTCCTAAAAACTTATTATACGTCAGAATTTTTATCTGCAGCGCTTTCTTCAGATATGGATAATACTGATAAAGTAATATCTCTTATTGATGCTTGTGAAGAAATGTCTATTACCGTTCTCCAACCAAATATCAATCAATCAGCTTTTAACTTCACTTCATTAAATAAAAATTCTATTTTATATGGACTGGGGGCTATTAAAGGGGTAGGAGCAAATGCAGTAAATCATATTAGTGAAGAGAGACTAACTAATGGAAATTTTAAAAGTATTTTTGACTTTTGTGAACGCATTTCTCTTAATACAGTCAATATAGGCACAATTGATGCTCTGATTTATTCTGGTTCATTCGATGTCTTTAAAGAAAATAGATTGACAATGAAGAACAGTCTTCATAAAGCAATGTTATATGGTCAGCAAAAACAAAACTCTAAAAATACAGGCCAACAAGAACTATTTGAAAATAAATCTGAATCATTTTTAGTCTCACAAGAGGATGACATTGATTCAAGTTTGAAAATAAATGATACAATTAATAATAGACTTAAATCATTATCACTAGAAAAAAAAGTCATAGGTTTTTATTTGAGCGGACATCCAATCAAAGAATATCAAGATGAGATAACATCGATGTCTATTAAATCAATTGAATATTATTTCAATCAACTTTATTCAATAGAAACTGATGACGATTATAGTGAACATGGAACAGTGAGTGGAGTAATAACAAATATTAGATCACAAAGAATGGGTCAAGATCAGTTTATTAATATTCTTACCATCGATGACTCTACCCATAGATTAGAAATTATTCTTTTTTCTGATGTTTATGAAAAGTATCGTAATTTAATTAAAGAAAATGAAGTTTTATTTTTTTCAGGTGTCATTGCAGTTGATGATTATAATGGTGATTTAAGCATGAAGGCTACAAAAGTAATTGATATGGATTCAGCAAGGCTAAAGTTTTCTAAAGAGATTGAGTTATTCATTTCACCAGAGCATATTAATGATAATGTTTTAGATAAAATAGTTAGTATATTAGAGCCTCATAAAAATGGTAAATGCCCACTTACTATAAAATGCTTAAGCAACCAGCATATTGTTCCATTGAATCTTGATAACCAATGGCTGATTAATCCATCATCAAATTTAATCAATGGACTATCTGATTTACTTGGAAAGGAAAATATTATTGTAAAATATCAATAGTTATTTTGTAAGAATTGTTTATAATTATCTGAATAATGAAAGAATTTAACCCAAACTACCTAGACTTTGAGCAACCTTTATTAGAAATAGAAGGTAAAATTAAACAAATTAAAAATGATCCAGTTAGAACTGCTAACTCTGATGCTAAAATTACAAAGTTAGATAAAGAGCACTCCCAATTGACTAATAAGATATTTAATAATTTAACTGATTGGCAGATTTCACAATTAGCAAGACATCCTTTAAGACCATATACACTTGATTATATCCCAAATTTATTTTCGTCATTTACAGAGCTTCATGGAGATAGAATGTTTGGTGATGATCCTGCTCTGATTTGTGGAATTGCTAAGGTTGATAAACATGTTTTCATGTTTATAGGGCATCAGAAAGGAAGAGATGCTAAAGAGAAAGTTAAGCGGAACTTTGGTATGCCTAAACCAGAGGGTTATAGGAAAGCGCTGAGGGTAATGAAGTTGGCCGAGAAGTTTAACTTGCCGGTTGTAACGTTCATAGATACCCCTGGAGCTTATCCAGGTATTGATGCTGAATCACGCAATCAAAGTCAAGCTATTGCAGAAAATCTATATGTCATGTCAAATTTAAAGGTACCTGTTGTTTCTATAATTATTGGCGAAGGGGGATCAGGAGGAGCTTTAGCAATTGGAATTTCTGACAAACTTGCTATGTTACAAAATAGTATTTATTCTGTTATTAGTCCTGAGGGTTGCGCCTCAATTCTATGGAAAGATGCCAAAAAAGCTGAACAAGCTGCTGATGCGCTCTGTATTACTGCAACTAAGCTAGTTGATTTTAATTTAGTTGATGTGATTATACCAGAACCGTTGGGTGGTGCGCATAGGGATCATAATGCTATGGCTTCATCTTTAAAAATGAATTTAATTACAATGCTAGATGAATTATCAGTTATAGATATCGACCAAATCTTATATAAACGTAAACAAAAAATTGGCTTATATGGTAAATTTGAAACTTCATAAACTTGTAAATACTTGTAGTGCCCATATTTCAACTCTTAAAAAAAATAAATTTCTAATAGCATATAGCGGAGGAATTGACTCATCTGTTCTTCTTGATTGTTTTGTTAAATTAAGTTCAATCATCCCGATTGAGATTAGGTCTATTCATATCAACCATGGGATTACCAAAGAAGCTATCCTTTTTGAAAATCATTGTAAAGAAATGTGTAAGGAATATGGGATTACCCATATAACTGAAAATTTAAATCTTATGGCATCATCCAATATAGAGGAAGAATGTAGAAAAGAAAGATATAAGAAACTAACTAAATACTGCCATGAAGATGAGGTAATAGTTACCGCGCATCATGAAGAAGACCAAGTGGAAACTTTTTTGTTAAGACTTATGCGTGGCTCTGGTGCACGGGGTCTGTCATCAATGAAAATTAAATCTCAATACCACAAAAAAACTATATTTCGACCATTGTTAAAAGTACCTAAGTCAGAGATTAAAGAATATTCTGTAACTAATCAGATTACTTTTATTGAAGATGACAGTAATAAAAATAATCTATTTGATAGAAACTTCGTTAGAAATGATGTTATTCCTCTTCTGAAGTCTAGATGGCCATCTATTAACAAAAGTATTATAAATAATATTTCTGTTCAAGATATACAGCATAAATTTATCGCTGACTCTACTAATTCATTATTACCTCAATATTATGTATTGAATGATAAGGAGTTAGATGTTGCAAAGTTGAATCTTGTAAAATATCATACAAAAGTCATGATAATTCATGAATGGGTTTTTTTACAGTCTAACGTTATACTTAATTTAAAGCATATAAATGAGATTATTAAAATACTTAATACCAATAATGATTCAAATCCACTATTTACCTATAACTCAGTTACAATTAATAAAAATAGAGGATTTTTAATTTTATCTACTAAATCATGAATGATTATACAAGATTTGAGAAATTAATTGCTTTGCAAATGTATATTTATTCCTCAAGGTTGTCTATAATCCACTTAAGCGTATGACAAGATATGTATTTATCACTGGCGGAGTAGTTTCATCTCTTGGAAAGGGAATAGCGGCTGCCTCCCTTGCTTCTTTATTCAAATTAAGAGGTTTTAAAGTCTCTTTACAAAAATTAGATCCATACATTAATTTAGACCCAGGAACAATGAGCCCTATACAGCATGGCGAGGTTTTCGTCACAGATGATGGAGCAGAAACTGACTTAGATTTGGGTCACTATGAGAGATTCGTGGGTATTAGAATGACTCAGGATAGTAATGTTACTGCTGGGCGTGTTTATTCGAATGTAATAAACAAGGAAAGAAAGGGTGAGTATCTTGGAAGCACAGTTCAAGTTATTCCTCATATTACTGATGAAATTAAAAAACTAATCATTAGGGGCGCCAAAAACTCAGATATAGCATTTGTTGAAATTGGTGGAACTGTTGGCGATATAGAGTCTTTGCCTTTTCTTGAGTCAATAAGACAATTTAGTTTAGAGCTAGGTAAGTCACGCTCAATGTTCGTTCATCTAACGCTTTTACCTTATATTGAAGTGACTAATGAGATTAAGACTAAACCAACGCAGCATTCAGTCAAGGATTTAAGGTCTATCGGAATACAACCCGATATACTATTATGCAGGGGAAAAAATGCTATAAATCAGAGACTTAAAAAGAAATTAGCATTGTTTACTAATGTACCAGAAAAAGCTGTTTTTTCAGCAGTTGATGCAAAATCAATTTATGATATCCCGATATTATTTAGAGAGCAAAAAATTGACGAGTTTATGTCAAAACAATTCAAATTAAAGACAAAAAGGCTGAATTTGTCACCTTGGAATAATTATAGATTAAAAGCCAGTAAATGTAAGAAAATAGTCAAAATTGCCATGATTGGTAAATATGTTGATCTTGCTGACTCCTATAAATCATTGAATGAAGCTTTGTACCATGCAGGTATAATAAATAATCGTATTGTTGAAATCACATATCTAGATTCTGAGAAAATAACCAAAAAGACTGTCAAGAAACTAAGTAAAATGGATGGCATTCTTGTTCCAGGTGGATTTGGAAATAGGGGCATAGAAGGTAAGGTGTTGGCTGCGGAATATGCTCGTGTTAACAATGTGCCATATCTGGGGATATGTCTTGGAATGCAAATATCAGTCATTGAGTTTGCAAGAAATGTGCTCAAGCTTAAAAATGCAAACAGCACCGAATTTAATAATAAAACAAGACATCCAGTTGTAGCTCTTGTGAATGAATGGCGTGACAGCTCTGGAAAGAAGATTATTTCGGATAAGAAAAATATGGGAGGCACTATGAGACTAGGCTCTCAAGGATGCGCCCTAGAAAAAAAATCATTAGCATATAAAATGTATAAAAAGTCAGTTATAAATGAAAGGCATCGTCATAGATATGAGGTTAATAATGGGCTTATAGAGCTATTTGATGCTAGTGGGTTGGTTTTTAGTGGTAAATCAAAGAAAGGTAATTTGATGGAGATTATTGAGTTGAAAAGTCATCCTTGGTATGTCGGGTGTCAATTTCATCCAGAATTCACCTCTTCACCCATTTCTGGACATCCATTATTTAATGGGTTTATTGCTGCATCAGCAAAAAATAGGAAATAATTAAATATGTCTATAAATATTGGAAAAACTAAAGAATTAACCCTGATTTCAGGTCCATGTGCAATAGAATCCGAAAAAATGTCAATGAGCATAGCAGAACATATATGTGAGATCACACAAAAATTACCTATATCATACATATTTAAAGCTTCCTTCGATAAAGCCAATAGGTCATCAATAAACTCTGAAAGAGGAATTGGTATAGAGAAAGGGTTAAAAATATTACGGAAAGTAAGAGAAAATTTTAATATCCCAGTAATAACTGATGTCCATGAAGACAGTCCGATGGATGAGGTTGCAGATGCTGTGGACATTATACAAACTCCTGCCTTTTTATGCAGACAAACTAATTTTATTATAAAAGTCGCCTCTACCATGAAACCAGTCAATATAAAAAAAGGACAGTTTTTATCACCAAAGGAGATGATAAATGTAGTAAAAAAAGCTAAATCTACTGGAAATAACGAGATATATGTTTGTGAAAGAGGTGCATCTTTCGGGTATAATAATTTAGTTTCTGACATGAGATCATTAGTAATACTTAGGGACACAGGCTGCCCCGTTGTGTTTGATGCGTCTCACTCAGTTCAACAACCTGGAGCATTAACAGATCATTCTGGGGGCGAAAGTGAATTTATTCCTGTGCTTGCAAGAGCTGCAGTAGCTGTAGGAGTAGATGCTCTTTTTATTGAGACCCATCCCGAACCTAGCAAAGCTATAAGTGATGGAAAGAACTCACTAAATATCAATGATTTAAATGGATTATTAAATGATGTTATTAAGATAAATAGTATAATAAAAGAAAACATGGAGTAAACGGTTGAGTATTATAAAGAGCGTAAAAGCAAGGCAGATATTAGATTCTAGAGGGAACCCTACAATAGAGGTTGATATGGAGTTGGCTTGTGGATCTGAAGGTCGTGGAATTGTTCCATCAGGAGCATCTACAGGTGCCCTGGAAGCACTGGAACTGAGGGATGGAGATAATTCTATATATCTCGGAAAATCAGTTATCAACACTGTTAATCTTATAAACAAGGAAGTTAGTTCAAAAATTAGTAGTAGCGAGGATTTTACACAAGAATCTTTGGATAAACTTCTCATTGACCTAGATGGGACAGATAATAAAAAAAGATTGGGGGCAAACGCTATTCTTGGTGTATCTCTTGCTTTTTCCCATGCTAATGCAAAGTCTCTAGATAAGCCATTGTATAAAACCTTCAGTCATGATAATAATTTTTCGTTACCAGTGCCTATGATGAATATTATCAATGGTGGCGCGCATGCCAATAATAGTTTAGATTTTCAAGAATTTATGATTTTACCAATTGGTTTTGATTCTTTTAGTGAGAGCCTCAGAGCTGGTGTTGAAATATTTCATGGTTTAAAATCTAAACTGAATAAATTGTCCCTTAGCACAGCAGTAGGTGATGAAGGAGGTTTTGCCCCTAATATTAGTTCAAATAAAGAGGCACTTGAGGTAATACTAGACTCAATAAGCCATGCAGGCTATGAGCCTGGAGCCGAAGTCTTTTTAGGGTTAGATGTTGCTAGTTCAGAATTTTATAAAAATGGTAAATATGAATTATCAAATGGAATTTCATATACAAATACTGAATTTTGTGATTATTTAGAAGAACTTACAAGAAGTTATCCTATTATAAGCGTAGAAGATGGCATGTCTGAAGATGATTGGGAAGGTTGGTCGTTGCTTACAAGCACGCTCAGCAGTAAACTCCAGCTGGTAGGGGATGATGTATTTGTTACAAATCCAAAAATATTTGAAAAGGGCATAAAAGAAGAAATTGCTAATGCGATTCTCATTAAATTTAATCAAATTGGTACAATCACTGAGACTTTAGATACAATTGCAATGGCGAAAAAAAATAACTATAACTATATAATTTCACATAGAAGTGGAGAGACAGAAGATGTGACTATAGCAGATTTAGCAGTTGGCACTGCCTCTGGTCAAATTAAAACAGGTTCACTCTCAAGATCAGATAGAACTTCAAAGTATAATCAATTATTAAGAATTGAAGAGGAGCTAGGAACATCTTTTTTTAATAAGGATGATGTTTTTGGCAGATGGATGAAATGAAGATATATCATGCAATCTGCTTGATATTATTCTTGAGTTTGCAACATTCTTTATTTCTGAGTAACAATAGTTTATTTACATATTATGGTTTAAGCAATACATTAAATTCATATACAGAAGAGGTTTTATCATTGCAAAATAAAAATGAAAATCTTAAAGAAGAGATCAAAATTATTAATACTGATAAATCTTTTTTAGAAGCTCATGCTAGAGAAAACTTTGGATATATAAAAAACAATGAAACTTTTTATCAAATTATAAAAAATGAAAAATAAAATCTGTGATGCTATAATTCTAGCAGCAGGAACTAGCAAAAGATTTAATTCAACTTCTCCAAAGCAATTTCTAAAAATTAATAATAAGAATTTGATTGATATAGCCATTGATAATCTTAAATCTTTAAAAAAAATAAGAAATATCTATATTGTATTAAAGAAAAATAATCCTTATAAGGTAAAAAAAGATTTAAAGATGATTATAGGTGGCAGCACGAGAACTAAATCTGTTTATAAATCTCTAAGTTTCGTTTCTAAAACTGAGGACGTTCCTGATAATATTTTAATACATGATGCTGCACGACCATGCCTAGATATTAGAGATCTGAAAGAACTATTCTCTAAAGGAAATAAGTCGACAACAGGATTATCGCTTGGTTATCCATTGACTAACGCATTAAAGAAAGTTAATTCTAGATTAGAAGTAATCAGTAATGTGAAAAGGGATAATCTATACATGTCTTTTACTCCTCAGATATTTAATTTTTCCAAGCTATTTCTAGCTTACACTGATATTATCAGAAAAGAACAAAATGTTGATGATGAAATTGAGGCGATGACAAAATCAGGCCATAAGGTTAAACTTATGAAGTCATCTCCAAGAAATATTAAATTAACTTATCAGGATGACCTTGAGGTAATAAAAGCCTTAATGAAAAAAATATGAGAATTGGTTTAGGAATAGATACGCATCAATTGATACCTGGAAAATCAATGAGACTAGGAGGTGTTGACATACCCTCAACTGTATCTATTAAAGCTCACTCTGATGGAGACATAATATACCACTCAATAGCTGATTCAATATTAGGCGCAATTGGGGCTGGTGATATAGGAGACCATTTTCCAGACACAGATCCTAAGAACAAAAACCTTGATAGCAGAGTTATAGTTATGCATGCTGTTAAGCTAGCAATAGAGAAAAATTTAATACTAAATAATCTTGATATTACTCTCCTGCTAGAGTCACCTAAAATATCACAATATAAAGATATAATGAAAATGCAAATACTTGAAATGTTTTTAGAAGCATTCGCAGTTAATTGTCCTGAAATGCTAGTTAAAACGAACCCTAATGTTTTGTTCATGGAGGACATGATTAACATTAAGGCCTCGACTTCAGAAACTCTTGGTTTTATTGGTAAAGGGCATGGAATTACCTGTTATTGCATGGTATCTCTTAAAGATCTTGATTCAGAATCTTTAAAAGAAGCACTTTATAGATTTGTAGGTAAAGAGTATCAAGTATAATGAGCCACTAAAAATTATAGGAAGTTTATGTCATTAACTCATTTGAAAAATATTGGGCCACTAATTATCAATTTAGATGGTATTGAGCTCTCTAATAGTGAGAGACAACTTATACAGCATCAGTTAGTAGGTGGAATCATACTCTTTTCTCATAATTTTATTTCAAAGAAACAATTAAAGTCTTTTGTTAATGATATTAAGAGCATAAAAGATAATTTACTGATTACCATCGACCATGAAGGTGGAAGAGTGCAAAGACTTATGAATGGTTTTACACGTTTACCAAGTTTTGAAAAAATTTCAGAAATAAAGGATGCAGACCTTCGCGCACAGATTGCATATCAGGTTGGCTATATTAGTGGTTATGAATTATCCAAGATAAGTATTGATATTAACTATTCCCCTGTAGTTGATATTAATCATAATAAAACTAATAACTTATTAAAAGATAGAACCTTTGGCGATAATGTCGATAATATTATTTCTTTAGCAAATGAATATGTCAAAGGATCACTTGATGCTGGAATTCTTCCAGTTTTAAAACATTTTCCTGGTCATGGTAGAGTAATAACTGATAGTCATACAGAAGAATGTTTTTCAGACGTAAAAATGAATGAGTTATTAGATACAGATATACTTCCTTTTAAAATATTACATGATCAGTATGCTGAGGCTAATTTACCAATCATGACCAATCATATATTATATAAGAATATAGATGAATTTATTACAACCTACTCAGAAGAATGGCTTATCAGACAATCAAACATGATCTTCTCAAAAAAACCTTTCTTTATAAGTGATGATGTTGAAATGTTTTCAGCTACTGTTCTTGATGGTAAAAAAATATCTTGTGAAAAAAGGGTATTATTAGCTTTAAGAGCAGGATGCAGGATGATTATTGCCACAACAATGCAAGATAATAAAATTATTAAGAATAAAGCATCTCCTCAGTATTTTAAAAAAAATTACCTTACTGATGATATCATTAAGTACTTTGAAAAAAATCATGATAAAATGTCTAAAATAGTAATACCCAAGGCAATAGATGAAAGTAGAGAAAGGTATGGCGAGTGTCTTGTAAATATGAAACAGATGGGATTATAAATTATGAATGACCTCTTAGCATTAATATTTAAAACAGATTTATATACACAGATTGCTTCTATATTATTTTTTGCTCTTGCGCTATTATTTATTAAAAATAAATTAATTCTTCTATTCACTGGAATTTCAAAAAAAACTGCAACTGATTTTGATGATATTATTATTAAGTCGATTCAAAAACCTTTAACTTATTTAATAATATTTGGATCACTTATTCTTATATTTCAATCTCTAAATGGTTTTTATAAATATTTAGATGGGTTTAATATTGGAACAATTATATATGTATTAATAGTAGCTATTATCTCCTGGATACTGATCAGAATTCTAGATAACTACTTTATAAATAAATCATTCTTAAAAAACTTAAAGGTTGATGATGACCCAGTTGTAATTGAGCAAACATATGAAATCGCTATAAGAATATTCAAGATTATTGTTATTGCAATCACCATTTTAATGATAATGCAAGAATTTGGTCTTAGTATATCTGGGTTACTTGCTTTTGGTGGAGTAGGTGGTCTAGTTGTTGGTTTAGCAGCTAAAGACCTTTTGTCTAATTTTTTTGGAGGTCTAATGATTTACTTCGACAGGCCTTTTAAAGTAGGTGAGTTCATTAAGTCTCCAGATAGAAATATTGAAGGTATTGTAGAAAGTATTGGTTGGAGACTAACTGTTGTGCGTACATTCTCAAAAAATGTTTTGTATATACCGAATGCTGCTTTTGCTAATATTATTGTAGAAAATGCAACACGAATGACGAATAGAAGAATAAATGAGGTGATAGGCCTCAAGTATGATGATTTTCAAAAAATTCCAAAGATTGTGTCGAGTGTCAAAGTTTATCTGTCAGATCATCAAGAAATAGACCAAGGGAATGAGCCTGTAGTATCTTTTAAATCTTTTTCTGCCTCTTCCTGTGATTTTTTTATTTATGCTTTTACGACTACCAAAGACTGGCGTGAATACTTGAGAATCAAAGAACAGATTTTATATAAGGTTTCAGATATCATTAAAGAGAACAATGCTTCAATAGCATTTCCTACAATGACTATTGAAATGGATAGACCAGAAAGATAAATGATTCTAGAAAATTGACTTAATGAGATTTTCTATCTTCTGGCATATATCTGCAGTATCCTCATTATCCAATGATAATTGAATTGAGCTATTTTTTAGTATTTTCATTTCATATTGACTCATGTTAGCTATAATCTTTTCTACGCTAATATTATCTTTATCCTTAAACTCAATCTTTGCGATGCCATCTACAATTTTAATATGTTTGATATTTTTATCTTTAAGAGTTAATTTTAGTTTTGAGATGTGAAGTAAATTTTCTAAAAATTCAGGCATAGGTCCATATATATCAATCAACTCATCAGAAATGTAAGTAATTTCATTTAAGTTTTTACAAGATGATATTTTTTTGTAATACTTTAGTCTTGTTAAAATATCATTAATATAGTCTTGTGTTATTAAACATGATTTGTTTATCTCAATTTCAATACTATCTATATCTTCTTTGTTATCTCCAGTTCTTAAAAATTCAATACTTTTGTTAAGTATATCCGTAAACATGGCATATCCAATTTCATATATCTGACCACTTTGTTCTTCCCCAAGAATTTCTCCTGCTCCTCTAATTTCTAAATCATGGGTAGCTAACTCTAAGCCACCACCTAAACTTTCGACCGAATCAATTGCCAAAAGCCTCTTTTCTGCATCTTTTGTCATCTTGTGTTCTTCAGGAATTACAAGGTAAGCATATGCTTGTCTATTAGTTCTTCCAACCCTACCTCTAATTTGATGAAGCTGAGAGAGTCCAAATTTATTACTATTATTAATTATTATAGTATTTACGTTTTGTATATCTAAGCCACTTTCAATGATGCTAGTACATACAAGTAAATCATACTCTTTATTTAAAAATTTTTGCATTTCTATTTCAATATATTTTGGATCTAATTGCCCATGTATTTTCCCAACTTTTATATCTTGATTTAGTAGCAATAGTCTTTCAATTTCTATATCCATAGTACTAATTTCATTATGTACATAATATATTTGACCGCCTCTTTGGATTTCCCTTTCAATAGCTTCATTTATAATATCTTTTTCCCATTTGATTATACGTGTCACTATTGATTTTCTATTTTGAGGCGGTGTTTCCATTACGCTTAAATCTTTTATTTGAGATAATGCGGAATTTAATGTCCTCGGAATAGGTGTTGCGGTAAGCGTAATTATATCTATATTATTTTTCAATTTTTTAATCTTTTCTTTATCTGTCACTCCAAATTTATGTTCCTCATCAACGACAAGTAATTTTAAGTTATTAAATTCTATTTTTTTAGATAAAATCGCATGAGTCCCTATGATTATATCGATTTCTCCATTTTTCAGCTTTAATAATGTCTCTTTTTTATCTTTAGCTGATTGTAGGCGAGAAATCTTTCCTATATTAATTGCTGTAGACGAAAATCTATTAATAAATGATTTGTAATGTTGTTCAACTAATATTGTAGTAGGTGCTAGAACTATAGTTTGGCAATTATTTATTGCAGACAAAAATGCTGCGCGCATTATTACTTCAGTTTTACCATAGCCGACATCACCACAGATGAGCCTGTCCATGGGTTTTTCAGATTCCATATCATCAATTACATTGTTTATTGATTTAATCTGATCCTCTGTTTCTTGATACGGAAAGGCATCAGAAAATTTCTGATATTCTATAATATTATTTTTGAAGGCAAAACCTTTTGAAGAAAGTCTTTTCGATTCAATTTCCAATAAATCAACAGCAATATCATTTATTTTTTTCTTAGCTCTATTTCTAATCTTAATCCAATAATCTGTCCCTAGATTATGTAGAGGAATATTTAGTCCAGTATGACCAGAATACTTTTTTAATAAATTGATAGATGTTACTGGTATATATAAGATATCTTCATTTGAATACTCTAGTTTTATCAATTCTGTCTTTATACCCTCAACATCCATATTAATTAGACCTTTGTACCTGCCAACCCCATAGTTATCATGCACTACTGGTGAATCTAATTCTAATGATGAAATATCATTTATATAATTATCAACAAGTTTATTTTTTGATTTTTTTGGGATAGCAAGAGATCTTGCGCCAAATATGTCTTTTGCAGATATGAAGCTAATATTATTTTCATAATCTACAAACCCATCATCAATGTATTTTTTTATTATGTAGATAATATTTGTATTTTCTATATCAGTAAAACTATCGACTATATGATATTTTAGTTTTAAGTTCTCTAAGAGTTTTTGTATTTCCAATATCAGACTATTTCTTTCTATGGCAAAAACAATTTTATTATTATTTTTATAAATATAATCTTTTAGGCTTTTATACGGATCCTTAAAAGCATTATTAATCAACAAGGAAGGTAACTTTCTTATTGGAGAGTTGTTAGCTAACATGCCTGTTTCAACTTTGTAAAGTGACAATACACATTTCATCATATTGCTAATGGATGCCTTATATATATCATCATTAATTATTAATAACTGATAATTGAGAATATATCTCTGATCTTTATATTTTGCATAGTAATCTCTATACCTATTCCTAATTAATTTTAATTCATCACCTGTATTTTTCATTGATAGAACTATATTTTTCTCAGTATTTGGAATCAGATTAAATATGGTTGTTAAGTTATCATATAATACAGGTATTATATTTATTGCAGATGAATGGGGGAGATTATTTATAATCTTTTCATACTCAACATCTTCGAGATATTCATCGTCAAATACATCTTTGCATTTTGACTTATAAGTCTTTATGACATCATCTGTTATTATAACTTCATTTGCAGGTCCAAGAAAAAAATCCTTGATAGTATTTTTTGAGACTTGAGTATCAACATTAAACATCTTTAATGTTTCTAGCATATCACCATCAAAATTTAGTCTTATAGGATAATTTTCGACAGTAGAATACACATCTATAATTGCACCTCTGATAGCATATTCACCTTTATTTACAACTTTTTCAGTCCTATCATATTTCATATTTCTCAGAAGAGTTATGAAATTATTATATTCAAAGTCTTTGCTTATCTGTGTAAAATACTTTGATAGAATATTTTTTGGGACTAAGTACTTAGCTATTGCAGAATAACTTGTAATTATAATATTATTTTCACTACTCAATATATTCTTATAACTTTTTAACCTTTCTGACAAAACATTTACATCGTACATTAAATCTTCATATGGAAAACTTTCATATTCAAGGAATAAACTTATATTTTTTTCACTATTTAAGAATAATTTTAATTCATCACTAAAGTTGATAATTTCATTATTATTATTAAGTAAAATAATCGTATTATTAAAATTATGTGATATTTTTTCAATAATATAACTACCAGATGATCCATAAAGACCACCATAAACATAATTATTTTTATTATCCTTAAATATATTTTTCATAATAAAAAAAAGCAGTACAAATATGTACTGCTTTTCATTTTAATAAGTATCGATTATTTTACTGTATTAAACCCAAGAATTTCCCAGTTTTGCATACCACCACGGTACCACTTGATTTTATCAGCAGGGTAGCCATATTTTAGTAAGCTCTTAATATTGTTTGGTGACTGACCACACCACATTCCATTGCAATACATAACTAATGTTTTAGCATCGTTAAAATAGAATAATCCATTTTGCTCTTTAGCACCAAACTTTTCAGTCATGATTTCAGCAATTGATATTGGATCTGCTCCCTTAGCTTCACTTAAGTGAGTCCACGGAATATTTACTGCACCAGGAATCATACCTTTTGCAACCCAGTCAGGTGTTCTAGAGTCAATAACCATTATTTCAGATCCATCAGGCATTTTTTGCCCTTTGCTCATCATAATCGCGTAATGTATTATTTCTTGTTCCCCAATTGTTTCAATCCCAGGCCTTAATTGCATTGGTTGAACACAAAATGGTGGACATGGCCTTGATGTTTTAGCAAACGCAGGGTTTACTGTATTTTTATTATTTTGATTTCTCATGAATTTCACATCACCACTACCAGCTGAAACTCCTATTTCTAATGAATTTGGACCGTCAGCTTTTGATATTGCTACTGGCTTATCAGCATATGCAGTAGAGAATGAAAGCATAGAAACTAAAACAACACTTAATATTGATTTGATATTCATATCTTCTCCCTTTTTAGTATTATTATTCACAATCTGGCTCTTCTTCGCTTGGCTTTTCTTCCTCATATATTACCTGATCTAGACTAGATAGTTTTTGGTTATGATTCAATTCATAACTACCTAAATAGGTCGAGCTTATGGTGAATAAACCCATTAAAAATATTGTTACTATTCTCATGTATTACCTCTATTTGAGTCATTGATAACCATACAGAGCCATCTTTATACCAATTCTACAGTATATGGGTATTTAAATGAACCTATTTATTATGAAATAGGCATTGGTTATTGTTGGTATTTGCAGGGTATTTTCAGTAAGGGGTTATATATCTAACCTGAACCCCCACATTTTTTTTGATTTCTTTTTCATAGTAAGATCAATTATAGTAGAGCTAGTAGATTCACTAATATCATTCATCAATATTATATTCCCATCAGAATTTGTTACAAAACTTGAGCCCCAAAACTTTATAGTATTTTTATTATTACTTTCAACTCCAGTTCTATTTGCTATAACGATAGGAGTATTAATCATCAAACTATTTGCTGCAATTACACCCATCCATTTTTCTTTTTCATTGAGAAGTGTGATGGGTTTGTTGTTTTTATATGCATATCCTATAGAAGTAGGACATAAAATTATGTCAGCTCCTAATTTATTGATTTGTTGATATGACTCTGAGTGCCATTGATCCCAACAAATCATTAATCCAATCTTACAAATGCCAATATCAATGACTACGTATTTATTCTTTGATTCATTGAAATAATATTTTTCCTGATAACATTCTTCGTTGGGTATATGCTTTTTTCTATATTTCCCAATAACAATACCTTTTGGCGATATTAATGCTGCAGAGTTATAAAATTTATCTTTATTTTTCTCAAAAAAAGAAAATAGAAAAAAAATTTTTTTCTTCATGCATAGTTCAACCATTGTTTTGACTATTTTTGATGACATACTTATCGCTAGATTCTTATATTTAGAATTTTTGATAATTGGGAAATATTTTAAGTAAGAAAGTTCATGACTAATAACTATAGTAGGTTTATTTGTGACTTTAATGCCATCAATTTTCTTAATTAGATTATTTAAGTTTTCATCAATGTTATCACCGACTGGATATTGTAATATTACGATATTTAATTTTTTATTATCTTTCATAATATGAAATTATTACTACAACAATGCAGGCCTCCAAATTCATTTAACAATGCAGTTGATTCTAAAAAGAAAATAACATGATTTGGAAATAACCCTTTTATATTCTGCTTCTTATCTTTACCAGTATTTTTGTTTACTGGAATAATTATTAGATCTCCAACTTCTATATAGTTCAAGTAAGAGAATGGTAAGATATCTCCATCAAGAGATTTAACGATATCTTTGATATCATGATTGACAGCGATCATGGAGTCAATATTATTTGATTTTATAATAATTTCTTCTAATTGTTTCTTTAATTCTTTCAAGGTTTTATAGTCTGGATGTTTTTTATCATTTGTAGCCATGTATAAAATAGTATTATCATCTTTAAAACGCACAAGATTATCTATATGTCCATCAGTATCGTCCCCAGTTAATTCTTGTACATTTACAAAATAATAGTTACCATTTATTTTTTTATCAAAAACAGATTTTATTTTACTTTCAATAGTATTCCACGATAACGAATTATGTTTAATTATAGAATTTTTATTAAATATATAATCATTATTTGAGTTGATAATATTTCCTCCCTCTATTATTACTTCATTAATCAAGTATTTATGATTTAATGAATATCTTTTAATGACATCATTAAAAAACATTTTATCATTATAGTGGTTATACTTGTTACCATACCCGTTGTAACCATGGTTAATTACTCCTGAATTTGATATTTTAGGCCCATAATCCCGAATCCAGATATCATCAAAGTTATATTCATAAAAAGTTATAAATTTATTATAATCAATATGAATATCAGATAACTTATAGTTAGCTTCATATAGATTATTTTCAATATTTATATTTTTATGATGTATTAAGATAATCATATATCGGTTAGAAACAGCTATATTGATAATTTCATAATAAATTCTAATTAAATCATGCCAAAATATTTTATCCCTATATATGCTTGGCCATACTATCATCAGAGTATTTGTATCTTTGTCAATTATAAAGCTTTCTTTGGCCATAGTTATTTTTTTAACTTACTCAATGTGTTATAATTTTGTCATGCGATTGTTACTAGCATATAGGTTTTTGCGGTCGAAACATAATTCTAGTTTCATAAATATCATATCAAAAATTTCGGTTCTAGGTATAATTCTCGGAATTTCTATCCTCATAACTGTTATATCTGTAATGAATGGTTTTGAGCATGAATTAAAAGAAAAAGTTCTTGGATTTACATCTCATGTGACAGCTTTCAAGAGTCAGGATAATTCATCAAACTCATTAGAAGAATTTGAAAATCTCAAGTTGAAAAAACATATTTTGGGATATTCTCCATATATTGAAAAAGAAATACTATTGTCCTCAGAATCAGGAACCGCAAATGCTTTTTTTAGGGCAGTGAATCCTATGCTTGAAAAAGATGTGGGCATGATTCACAAGAATATGATTTTTGGGAGTTATACTCAATTGAATGATGACAAGAATAATATTTTAATTGGATCTGGTATAGCGTCTAAGTTAGCTGTTAACGTTGGTGATGTTATAGAAGTATATGCTTATTTCAAGTCTAATAACTCAACTAAACTTTTCCCCTTCAAGGAAAATTATTTTGTAGTTGGTGTTTTTGATGCGGGTATATATGAGTATAATAATGCTTATACATTTATAAATCTAAATAGCTTTCTGAATAATCTTAAAAATAATAACAAAAATCATATAACTTTTGATTCAATAAGAATAAGGCTTCAAAACCCTTTGAATGCGTTTTCATTCGCAACAATATTTAATAAAAACCAAGATAAGTATTATGCGCAAGATTGGAGTTATACTCATCAAGCATTGTTCACAGCAATTAGTAATGAAAAGAGGGTGATGTTTATAATATTAATGTTAATAGTAGCTATAGCGGCTTTTAATATTATTTCTTCACTTCTAATGCTTGTAATGAGTAAAGAAAAAGAGATATCAATCTTGTTGGTTTTAGGAGCAAAACAGAGAGATATAATTTTAATTTTTTTATATCAAGGTTTAATTTTAGGGATGATTGGTATTGTATTTGGTGTTGTGTTTGGAATACTTCTATCTAGTAATATTGATGCAGTTATACTATTCATAGAAAGTTTATTTAATATAAATCTAATGCCTGTTGAAATATATCATTTAAGTAAAATCCCATCAATTATCGATTATAATAATATCCTGTTCATAATAATATATACTTTTATTCTAACTTTAATCTCAGCAATTTATCCTGCATTAAAAGCATCTGGAATTAATCCTGCAACTATATTCAGAGGTAATAATTAAAATGCTCAAATGTAAAAGCATTAATAAATATTTTAATTTGAATCATTCAGATGATAAAGCCCATGTTCTTGATAATATTAATTTAAATATTACTGACGGCCAAATTGTTGCTTTAAAAGGACCATCTGGTAGCGGGAAAAGTACTTTGCTGAATTTAATAGCAGGTTTAGATAAACCTTCTTATGGAGAAATAATACTAAATAATATTGATATCAATAAACTCGACATTAATAAATTATCAACTTTTAGGAATCTTAATATTGGAATTGTTTTTCAATTTTTTAATCTAATTAACGATCTAACAATATTAGAAAATATTTCATTGCCCTTATTATTAAGAGGTGTTAACAAGAAAACTGCTGAAAATAAAGCTAAAATTATAATAGATGACCTCAATTTACTTAATCGTATTAATTATAAAACAAATTTATTATCAGGTGGTGAATGTCAAAGAGTTGCTATTGCAAGAGCATTGATAATGAAACCTAAAATTATATTAGCTGATGAACCAACAGGAAACCTGGACGCTGTTAATTCAGAAAATGTTATGGAACAACTGATAGGTAATTGTAAAAATTACAACACTTCTTTACTAATGGTCACTCATGATGAAAGTTTATTGCCCAGATTTGATAACATACTTACTTTAGATTCTGGGAAAATAGTATAATTATTTTACTCTATTCTTCAAACGCCTGTATGCATGTAATCTCCATAGAATATGCATAATGTAATAACCTAGAATACTCGATACGACTCCTATGATTAGTGTGCCAACTATTAAAGGTTCCCATATATTACCCATAGCACTCATAATCCACTCCGTATTTAATTCGAACTCTTTATATACTGGCTCAAGATTTAAAACATAGTTTCCAAAGAGATATGCAAAATACATCATAGGCGGCATTGTAATAGGATTACTAATCCATACACCTGCCACTGAGAGTGGAAGATTTGCTCTAAACAGTATTGCACAATATGCGGCTGGTATCATCTGAAAAAACATTGGCATCCAACCCCAAAAAATACCGATAACAACACCTCTACAGAATGGTATTCTATTAAACCGCCATAGATCTTCATGAAATAATGCATTACCCAAGAAACTCAAAAACTTATAATCTTTGACTATATCTTTATTGGGTGTATATTTTTTAAAAAACTTTTTCATATGTTATAGTAACTGTAATAAAAATAGATATTTTTCATTCAAAATGTATTAATATCATATACTACTACATATCTTTCACTTTTTTGTTAAATTAAATATGCAAAAACCAGATAATTCCAAACTCAAGTCTAGTTTATATCTTAGATTATTAGGCTATACCTTTAGATACAAGATTGTCTTCGCATTTTCAGTATTAGCAATGGCTATGTTTGCAGTGACAGATACTGCTTTTGCAGCATTAATTAAACCATTATTAGATGGAAGTTTTGTAGAAAAAGATCCTGACACAATTAGGTTATTCCCTTTTATACTTATAGGCCTTTTTCTATTGAGAAGTGTATCAGGTTTTATATCTACATATGGAATTTCTTGGGTTGGCAGGAATGTAGTTAAGACAATACGTCAAGAAATGTTTGAAAAACTCGTACATATGCCTACCAAAACATATGATTTTGCATCTTCTGGCGAACTATTATCCAAACTTACTTACGATACAGAACAAGTTGCTGAAGCGGCTACCAAAGCTATAACAGTTCTGGTCAGAGATGGTTTGACAGTAATTGGTTTATTAGGACTAATGTTTTATCAAAGTTTTATCTTATCCATTGGCTTATTTGTTATAGGACCAGTAATAGCAATATTTATAAAAGTAATGAGTGTTCGATTTAGGGATGCAAGTAGACATATACAGGAATCAATGGGTTTTATTACAAATGTAGTAGAAGAACTAATAGCTGGGCATAGAGTGGTAAAAATATTTGGAGGAGAGAAGAGTGAAAAAAATTCATTTGAAAATGTAAATGATAATAATAAAGAAAGACATTTAAAGTTAGCTCTAATTCAAGGAATAAGCATACCTTTAGTTCAGTTTATAGTAGCACTGTTCTTATCAGGAGTGATTTATTTTGTAACATCTGATGAATATCTTGAAGTAATTTCTGTTGGAACATTTATGTCATTTATTACAGCAATGATATTAATATTTGCCCCAATAAAAAGATTAGCTGAAATCAATGTTGTATTACAAAGAGGATTAGCTGCTAGTGAATCAGTATTTAAGCTTTTAGATTCTCAGTCTGAAGTTGATAGAAACAATAATAATTTTAATAAAATATTTTCTCGAGATTTTGAGACTATTAGTTTTAATAAAATTAACTTTTCTTATTATGACAATAATAATCTTGTGTTAAATAATATTAATTTCTCAATTCCAAAGGGGACTACATGCGCTATTGTAGGAAAATCTGGTAGCGGAAAATCCACGCTCATAAATCTATTACCAAGATTCTATGATATTAAGGATGGAAGCATTTGCATAGATAGTGACAATATTAGTACTTTTTCATTAAAAGAGCTCAGAGGAATGATTGCTTATGTTGGACAAGATCTAACATTATTTAATGATTCAATAAGAAATAATATTGCTTACGGAGCTTTGGAAAATAAATCTCTTGATGATATTAGATATGCTGCTAAAAGCGCGAATGCATCAGATTTTATAAATAATCTTGACCAAGGGTACGATACATTTGTTGGTGATAATGGAGTACTGCTATCTGGCGGACAAAGACAGAGGATTGCAATAGCTCGTGCAATCTTAAAAGATGCACCTATACTTTTATTAGATGAAGCTACCAGTTCATTAGACTCTGAGTCTGAAAAGCTTATACAAAATGCCCTCATAGAATTACAAAAGAATAGGACAACGATAGTTATTGCACATCGCCTATCAACAATTGAAAAAGCAGACCAAATTATTGTTTTAGATTCTGGAAGCATTAGGGAAGTTGGA
This sequence comes from Gammaproteobacteria bacterium, assembly GCA_018667355.1. Lineage (GTDB taxonomy): Bacteria > Pseudomonadota > Gammaproteobacteria. The sequence continues at coordinate 49,867 of JABIVC010000010.1, forward strand.
AAACATTCTGATCTTATAAGTAAAAATGGACTGTATGCAAAATTACATAAAATACAATTCCCTGATTTATAATGGAGAAATTTCTAAATAATATTTGGTATTCATCGTTTAATTTATTTAGCTTTTTACTTCTTCCGATTTCACTGATTTATTTATTTGTAATTTCTTTACGATCATATCTGTACCAGTTGGGAATATTCAAGATTAATAAATTTAATATTCCAATTATAATTGTAGGTAATATATCTATTGGTGGCTCCGGTAAAACACCATTTTGTATTTGGCTGGCAAAGTATTTAATGTCTAAAAATCTTGAAGTAGGGATAATTTCGTCTGGTTATAAAGGCTCTTCAGTTAAACCTATTATAGTCAAAAAAAACTCTGACCCACTTCTTGTTGGCGATGAATCTTTACTTTTATTTGAAAAAACACAAGCTAAGGTTGTAAGCTCCGGGAATAGAGTTAAAGCAACAGAATATTTGATAAACTCTTTTCAAGTTGACGTGATAATTCATGATGATGGAATCCAGCATTATGCTTTAGCTAGGGATTATGAAATCATTTTAGTCGACAACAATAAACTTTTTGGAAATGGTTTTTTACTTCCTTCTGGTCCATTACGTGAACCGAAGTCTCGTCTTAAAAAAGCAAATATAACTGCGAGGACTAATATTAATAATGATGATATTTATTCAGTAAGATCCGAGAATCAAGGTGTTCGAAATATACTTACTAATGAAGTAAAAAGTCTTAATGACTTCAAAGACAAAGAAATACATTTAGTGACTGGCATAGCATCTATTGAAAATATCACAGCAGAACTAGATAATCACAAGATAAATTATACCTCACATAAGTACAATGATCATTATAAATTTACTGGAAATGAATTTAACTCACTCAATAACGCGCCAATCTTTCTTACCTCTAAAGATTATGTTAAGTTACATAAACTAGATAATAAAAATATTTGGGTTTTACTTCATGAAGTTGTTCCTAATGATTTATTCATAAAAAAAATTAACAAGGACTTATCGAAAATCTTAAAATATGAAAACTAGAATTATAATACCAGCAAGACTTAAGTCAACTAGGTTTCCTAATAAACTTATAAAAGTTTTTAATGGAAAAACTTTGATTGAACATGTTTGTTTAAGAGCTAAAAAACTAAAGTATGATTCACTCATAGTAGCTACAGACAGTTTAAAGATAAAAAAAATAATAGATGATATTGGAGTTCAGACATGGTTTTGTACAAAAAAATATTCATGCGGAACTGAGAGGATAGCTAGCTTATGCGCTGACTTAAAATTTAATAAAAATGATATTGTTATTAATATTCAGGGTGATGAGTATAATTTCCCACTAAGTGCTGTCAACAAGGTCATCGCTGATTTAAAAATCTCTAAAAAAAGTATCGTTTCTACGGTTGTCTGCAATACTAAAGACAAGAAGCTGATTGCGAATAAAGACTCTGTGAAAGTAGTGACTGATATAAATGATAATGCTCTCTATTTTTCTCGACTACCAATACCTTACAATTCTAATGAATCTTATTCTCTGCACTTAGGAATATATGGTTACAAAGTTAGCTTGCTCAATATACATGATTCACTTTCTAATTCAAAGTATGAAGTATCTGAGAGTCTCGAGCAACTGAAATTTATATATAATAATATTCCTGTACACTGTGTTAAAATTAAGAGCCATAATTCGATTAGTATTAATTCTATTAATGATTTAAAATTAGTAACAACGAGTATTAAATGAAGAAAACTATAATAACAATAACTGGCGCAGCAGGGAATATAGCGTATTCATTAATATTTCGTATTTTATCAGGTAATATTTTTCCTGACACTCATAAAATACAGATAAATCTCCTTGATCTTGCAGAAGCACTCCCGATTTTAAAAGGTGTTAAGTATGAAATAGAGGATTGCGCATTTCCTAATCTAGAAAACATAACAATCACTGATAATCCAGAGCTAGCTTTTATGGATTCTAATTATATTCTCTTGGTTGGAGCAAAACCAAGGTTCAAAGGCATGCAAAGGGCAGACTTGTTATTAGATAATGCAAATATTTTTCAAAAACATGCAAAAATAATTAATGAATGTGTAGGTAAAGATACAAAAATTGTAGTAGTAGGAAACCCTGCTAATACGAATGCTTTGATTTTACAAAACTTTGCCCATAATCTACCTGCTGAAAATATAACATCACTTATGAAATTAGATCAAAATAGAGCAAAAAGTATCTTAGCTAATAAATTAGATAAATCAGTTAAAGATATTTCGCAATTGGTAGTTTGGGGAAATCATTCTGTCACACAGTTTCCTGACCTTAACCATACCCTTGTTTCTGATAGCCATGACTTAATTTCATCGCTTGATAAGAATTGGATCAATGATATTTTCATACCAAGAGTACAAAAAAGAGGAGCCGAAATTATTGAACATAGAGGTAAATCCAGCGCAGCATCTGCTGCCTCAGCAATATATGACCATTTAAGTATATTGGTTAATGGATCGATAGAGTGGGAATCTATGGGTATTATTAGAGAAAATAATTATAATATATGTGATGAAATTTTCTTTTCATTCCCATTAAAAATTTCTACATCTAATATCGACATAATAAATGATTTAGATATCAGTGAAAATTCAATGAAGTATATAAAAGATACAGAAAAAGAACTTCTTGTAGAAAGAGATATAATTAAAGATATACTCAAAAACTAATTAACTATATTAATTTTAGATTTGTTTATATATAAATTTTTTTTAATGGAATCTAATCTTATCACTGCTAAACATATAGTTTCTTGATTTATATTAAGATTACTACTCATTACCTCACCGAGTATTTCATCATCATCATCATGCACTTTACTTAAGATATTTATAGAATCAGAGGAATGGCTTATAAGGAATAATTTTTTTTTAATTTTCCCAAGGTAGTGTGTTCTAGCTACAATTTCTTGTCCCGTGTAGCATCCTTTTTTATAATTTATACCATTTAGTTTTTCTAAGTTAAGAACTTGAGGAATGTATAGTTCTTTTGTCTCTATATTAAGTCTTAAGAAGCCATTATAATAATCAGATAATTTATTTATATTTAGCGATAGCTCGTCTTCATCGATTAATCTATTTATACAATCAATTCCTTTTGCTATATTTGTGTAGACGAGTGTTGATGAAGAAAAGTTTCTGCAGTTATTGTCTAATATCCAGTAACCATCATTTCTTTTTACGCCATTAGAATTTTTATTATCAAGGTCTCTCAATAAATTATCTGAAGTTTCTCCACATACACCAACAATCGAATACTCATCTGCTACTTCTATAACTACCTTAGACATTAAAATATACATCGATAGTTTCTGAATAAAATAATCGGCAATTTCTTTATTAATTAATATTATATATTTATCAGAGTCTTTAAGTATTCTGAATATTGCTATTACTTTACCCTGATTTGTAGAATATGAGGAGTATTGAAAAATATTTTTTTCCAATAAATTTATATCATTACTGAATTGGCCTTGTAAAAATGTACTAGCATCGTCTCCCGCTACCTTAATACATATCGTCTCTGGGTCTTTGGAATAACCGGATAATTCTCTAATATTCATATAAAGTACTGATATCCTTGAAAATAATTAATTACCATAAATTTATTATTATTAATTGATTATATCTAAACTTCTAATAATGAAAATAAGTATATCCTAATAAAGTACTATTTATTTAATTTATATTTGCATATAATACGTGTTGGAGAGATTACATGAATAACGATAAAAAAACAGTTAAGCCAGACACTAAAAAAAATACTACTAAAAAAAATAAGGAAGTTAAGGAAATAGGTGGGCGTGAAGGTCTAGACCCAACAAGATATGGTGACTGGGAAAAAAGTGGTCGCTGCATAGATTTTTAACATGGAAAAAATAATGAATAATAAAAGACCAGTATCTCCGCATTTACAAATTTATAAGCCACAACTAACTTCTGTTCTCTCTATAACACATAGATTTACCGGGGTTATTTTATCTTTATTTTCTATATTAATTCCTTTTTCTTTACTCTTTATTTCATTTGGATCTGATTATTACCAATTATTTTTGTTAATAGCAAATCATGTATTTATTAAAATTATTCTAATAGGGACAATTTTTTCCCTCGCTTTTCACTTAAGTAATGGAATCAGACATTTATTCTGGGATATGGGACTTGGTTTGAGTATCGAAGACAGTTATATGTCTGGATACCTAGTAATCTTGACCTCTATATTAATAACTTTTTTTGCGATATTTTACATAACCTAACAGGAGACTTATGGCTATCTTTCATTGGAAATTACAAAGAATCAGCGCAATACTTCTTGTGCCGGTTGTAGTGTATGTAACGCTTTATTTACTTAACATCGGAGAACTATCTTATGCTGATGTTGTAGACGATGTTTCATCATTTCAGAGTATATTTTTAATAGGCTTTATGGCGCTTGTCTTATTTACGCATAGTTCTTTGGGTATAGAAACGATATTGGAAGATTATATACATGACACAAAAACTCAGAGTTTATTAGTGAACCTCTCAAAGTTTTTCCATGCTATATTATTTTTATTGACACTTATTTCGCTAATAGTAATTAAAGGGAATTAATATGGAAAACAGTAAAATTATAAAACATACTCATGACGTTATAGTTATTGGGGCTGGAGGTTCAGGATTAAGAGCAACAATGGGAATTTCTCAATCTGAACACAGTGTAGCTTGTATATCAAAAGTTTTTCCAACTAGAAGTCATACTGTAGCTGCCCAAGGTGGAATAAGCGGAGCACTCGGCAATATGGGTGAAGATGATTGGAGATGGCATATGTATGATACTGTAAAAGGGTCAGACTGGTTGGGCGATCAAGATTCAATTGAGTATATGTGCAAGAATGCTGTCGAGTCCATAATAGAATTAGAGCATTTTGGAGTCCCCTTTTCTAGGACCGAAGAAGGTAAAATTTATCAAAGACCATTTGGCGGTATGACAACAAACTATGGTAAGGGAATTGCACAAAGAACATGTGCTGCTGCTGATAGAACAGGGCATGCTATTCTTCATACCTTATATACTCAGGCACTCAAGAATAATGTAGACTTCTTTATTGAATACTTCGTAATAGATTTAGTCTTCGAGGAAGGGAAGTGTGTGGGTGTTTTGGCATGGTGTTTAGATGACGGTTCCATCCATCTTTTCCAAGCTCATATTGTAATACTTGCCACGGGTGGTCATGGAAGAACATATCAGTCTTCAACATCAGCTCATACATGTACTGGTGATGGTAACGGCATGATTTTAAGAGCAGGTTTGCCTTTAATGGATATGGAGTTCATTCAATTTCACCCAACAGGAATTTATGGCGCTGGTTGTTTAATAACTGAGGGAGCTAGAGGTGAAGGAGGTTACCTAACAAACTCTGAGGGAGAGAGATTCATGCCAAAATATGCTCCTAATGCTAAAGACTTAGCATCTAGAGATGTGGTTAGTAGAGCTATACAAATGGAAGTTAATGCTGGAAGAGGTGTCGGAGAGGACAAAGATCATGCTTTGTTGCATTTGGAGCACCTTGACGCAAGTATAATTCATGAAAAGTTACCAGGAATCACAGAAACTGCAAAAATATTTGCGGGCGTTGATGCAACAAAGGACCCTATACCTGTAATACCAACAGTGCATTACAACATGGGTGGCACACCAACTAACCATTATACCGAGGTAATATCGAGTGGTGATGGGAAAACAGTTGAAGGTTTGATGGCCTTAGGTGAAGGTGCTTGCGTTTCTGTTCATGGTGCGAATAGATTAGGCTCTAATTCTTTGTTAGACCTAATAGTTTTTGGTAAATCTGCAGCAGAGAGAACTTGTGCTTTATTAGATAAAAAAACTAAGAATCATGTTCAAATTAAATCATCTACGATTGATGACATAATGGATAATTTTGAATCAACAAGGAATTCATCAGGTGATATTGGAACGGCAGAGTTAAGAGATAAAATGCAAAAGACTATGCAAAGATATGCTCCTGTATATAGAGATGATGACACGCTCAAAAAAGGCATTGATATAATGCAAGGATTGTTTAAAGATTTTAAAAATGTATCTGTTAGCGATAAGTCACTGGTTTGGAATACAGACTTAGTGGAAACACTCGAACTCAACAATCTTCTTTATCAAGCGCTAGCAACTTTGTACTCTGCACAAAATAGACAAGAGAGCAGAGGAAGTCATGCGAGAGATGATTATCCAGACAGAGATGATAAGGAATGGCTAAAACATACAATGGTAACAATTGACAATAAGGGTAATAATAAATTTGATTATAAGCCTGTTAAACTAGACACATTAACCGATGAAGTTGAAACAGTTAAGTTAAAAGCAAGGACGTATTAAAAATGGCTAAATTCACATTACCAATTAACTCTAAAGTAACAGAAGGCAAAACCTTTAAGCCCTCTGTGGAACCAAAAAATAAATTACGTGTTGATATTTATCGCTATAACCCTGATTTAAATTCTAATCCATATCTAGATACATACATACTTGATAAGGATAAATTTGGCCCAATGGGCTTAGATGTATTACTATATATAAAAAATAATATTGACCCAACATTGGCATTTAGAAGGTCATGCAGAGAAGGTATCTGTGGATCATGTTCTATGAACATCAATGGGACAAATACATTGGCTTGTATTCTTAATATTGCAGATGAAAAGCATTTAAAAATATATCCTTTGCCTCATATGCCGGTCGTGAAAGATTTGGTTCCAGATATGAAAGATTTTTATAAACAATATGAGTCTATAAAGCCATGGTTAATTAATGATTCCAAGCCAGATAGAGAGCACTTGCAGTCGCAGGATGATAGGTCAAAATTAGATGGATTAATTGAATGCGTATTATGTGCATGTTGTTCTACAAGCTGTCCAAGTTATTGGTGGAATTCTGACAAGTATTTGGGACCGGCAACTCTACTACATGCTTATAGATGGATTATAGATAGCAGAGATAAAGCAAAAAAAGAAAGATTATCAGAATTAGCTGATAAATTTAAACTTTTTAGATGTCATACAATTATGAATTGTACAAAGACATGCCCAAAAAACTTGAATCCAGCTAAAGCAATTTCCCATATTAAGCAAATGTTAGCATCTGAATAATATGCGCCTATCTGAAGTAATCTGGAAGTGCAGGAAAGGCATAAGAGAAGTTGATATTTTATTATCGCAATACACTGAAAAATTTTATCCTGATCTTTCAGAAGAGGATAAAAAAATTTATATTGAATTTATAGATCAAGATACATATGCAATTCTTGATGTTCTCGTTAATGACAAAAAGCCGGAAAATGAAAAATTTGTAAAGATAGTTGAAGCCTTAAAATCATTTAACTAGTATTATTATCTTATGAAAAGCAAAAGAATTCGTTTAGGGGTCAATCTCGATCATATTGCATTCATCAAGAAGTCCAGAGATACATTATACCCAAGTCTTGCCGACGCTGTTAAAGTAACAGAGGAAGCAGGTGCAGATCTAATAACTATACATTTAAGAGAAGATAGACGTCATATACAAGACTTAGATGCTATCGAAGTCCGTGAGTGTGCCAAAACTTTGAATTTTGAGATGGCTCACACTGATGAGATGATTAAATTTGCAACAGAACTTAGACCAGATTTTTGTTGCATAGTACCCGAGAAAAGAGAAGAAAAGACAACTGAAGGTGGGCTAAATCTAAAATCACTCAATAGTTCTGAATTGGATTTATTTAAGAATAATATTGAGAAACTAAAAGCAGCTGATATCAAAACATCTTTGTTTATTGATCCTGACATAGAGTCGGTTAAATTATCCAAAAAACTGGGAGCTGAGATAATTGAATTGCATACAGGAGATTATGCAAATAAGTTCAACTCTATTGATGAGTTTGATGCTCTTGAAAGCTTAATAGCTTCATCTAATTATGCTCATTCGATTGGTTTATTAGTAAATGCTGGGCATGGGTTGAATTGTGAGAATATAGCTCAAATATGTGAGATACCACATATACATGAGCTAAATATTGGTCATGCAATTATCTCTCAAGCTGTTTTCACAGGTTTAAATGATGCAATCGAAAAAATCATAAGTATAATGAACAACTGTGATTAAGGGTATAGGTATAGATTTGATTGATAATTCCAGGATTAAAGTCCTGTATGAAAAATATGGGCAAGTTTTTGCAAAAAAAATATTATCTGAAAATGAAATGATAGAATTTAAGAAATCTAAGTCTCCTGTGAATTACCTAGCCAAACATTTTGCATCTAAAGAAGCTTTGTCTAAAGCATTAGGTACAGGATTGTATAGAAAGGGTATTATTCCATCTAAGCTAGCTATAGATCATGATAAAGCAGGAAAGCCTTTTTTTATACTAAATGATAATCTCACTAGAGTATTGAAGGAAATATCAGCAACCAACATATTGTTGTCAATATCTGACACAAAAAGTCATTCAACTGCTATGGTTTTGGTCGAATAGGATGAAGTTTACCGATATACAAGCAACTATAGGGAACACTCCTTTAATTCAAGTCCCAGCCAAATCTAATACCAGCATTGTCTTAGCTAAGTGCGAGGGGAATAACCCTGGAGGCTCAATAAAAGATCGCGCCGCTCTTAGAATGATTAATGATGCTGAAAAAAGCGGAAAGATTAAAAAAGGTGATACTTTAATAGAAGCAACAAGTGGTAATACGGGTATTGCGCTATCGATGGTTGCTGCAATAAAAGGTTATAAAATAATCATTATAATGCCAGAAACTGTCTCATCCGAGAGAATCAAGACAATGAAAGTATATGGTGCGGAAGTAATCCTGGTATCTAAGGAAGAGGACATGGAGGGAGCACGTGATCTTGCTACTAAAATGGGCCAATCTGGGGAAGGTTTGGTGCTGAACCAGTTTGCTAACTCGTCTAATTATATGGCTCATTTTGAAAGCACTGGACCAGAGATATGGCGGCAAACAGATGGAAAAATAACCCATTTTGTATCAGCAATGGGGACAACTGGGACTATTACTGGCGTCTCAATGTTTCTTAAGTCAAAAAATAACGATATTAAGATTATTGGTGTACAGCCAGAAGGTGGTTCTAGAATTCCTGGTATCAGAAGATGGAACAAGGGATATGAGCCAGAAATTAGAAAAAATGCCATTATTGATAATATTATTGACATAAATCAGATTGATGCAGAGTTAACTTCAACTGAGTTATCAGAAAAAAACGGTATTTTTTGCGGGCTATCAGCAGCAGCCAATATCTATATATCTAGAAATATAGCACGTGATAATGCTAATGCCATTGTAGTTACAATATTATGTGATAGAGGAGACAGGTACCTTTCGAAGCTATAGAGTGAACGTTACTTTGTTATTAAAAGATTTTTTCCTGCGGTCAACGATCTTGACGACTTAATATTATTGGTTGAAAGCAACTCTTTCTTTGAAATCTTGAAACCCTTGCTGATAATGTTAACTGTGTCACCCAAGTCAACAACATATCTTAGATTGATTTTGTCTGTTCTGGATAATATAGGGGCCTTCATAATAATCTTGATTTTCTGCGATATCTTAAGTTTTGTTTTAACAGTTGCATCATTCCATGACAATAATGTCTTGAGGTTTGTGTTATAGTATCTTGCTATTTTATACCAGTTGTCATATCTTTTTACAATATGATTGTATGTTATTGTTTTATCATTAATTATATACTCTGTACCAGCAATTGTAACCGTATTATCATTATCAGCAAGACCTTCTATCGGTAACACGATTTTTTGACCAATCCTTATTAAATCTGATTTTAAATTATTTAATACCTTTATCGACTTGATAGATACATTGTATATTCTTGATATCTTCGAGAGACTGTCTCCTCTCACCACTTTATGAATCTTATTTTTATAAATTATTCTCGCTAGCTTATTAAATCTTTTTGCAAAAAGATCAGCATTTTTTCTGGGTAGTAATAACTTATTCTGCATCTCTGGTAAAAAATACCAGCCACTAAAGCCCGGGTTCAATCTATGAACTTTGTCTTCTTCTAACCCAGAGAGAATAGATATTGTATAAAAATCAATAGGATATGAGACTTTTATAAATTTAGTTGAACTTTTATTAGAAATCTTCGGTAGATTAAAACCATATGCTCTTGGATTGGCAATAATATCTCTTATTGCTATCAATTTCGGGACATATATTTCAGTCTCACGTGGCAAGTCGAGATCCCAGAATGTCTTCTGACCTATGGTATAGTTTGCTTTTCTTAAAGATTTACTTACATTACCAGCCCCAGTGTTATAGGAGGCTATAGCTAGAAGCCAGTCTTGTTTAAAATGCCGATGCATATCTTTGAGAAAGTGAGCAGCTGCCTTTGACGAGCTTAATATGTCTCTTCTGCCATCATACATCCAACTTTTTGATAAACCATACTCTTTTGCCGTGGGAGGTATAAATTGCCATATACCAGCAGCTTTTGATGGAGAGTAGGCAAATGGTTGATAACCGCTCTCCACTAAAGGAAGAAGCGCTAATTCTAAGGGAAGGTTATTCTTTTCTAATTCAGCAATTACATGATGTATAAATGGTTTTGATCTTTCGATAGATCTGTATACAAAAGCTTTATTATTAACGAACCACTTTATTTCTCTCTCGACCCTTGCCGAATAGACGGTGTCTAGGCAAAATCCACTTCTTAATTTATCCCAAACCTGAGGATAATTTCTAAGGCTCAAGCTCTTTGTATTACAGTCAAAACTCCCAAAGTTTGCGAGAATTTGTGGCCGTTTATAACTAATAGATTGGTTGCAGCTTGTAATAAAAGATGCACATAATATAATCGTGATAAGGCTTTTAATATTTTTAAAAAACATATGTATGATAGATAGACTACCAAACATGCATGTTTATTACTATCCGATTTATCTATGAAATTAAATACAAATAATTATAAATATAAAGAATTAATTAAATGGTATAGAAAGGCAGCCAACCAACCGTTTAAGAAAGCCTTAAATGATCAGATACCTGAAATTAAAAAGCATATATCAGGTAATAATGTGCTTTACATAGGATTGTCCGAGTTTACAAAAAAATTTGAACCATCTAAATACCTTAGTTTTATTGCAATAGATGAGATAACATCTTCAGACGATGTCGCAGACTCTAAGAGATTGCCTTTCGCAGATAATTCGCATGATGTTATCGTGATAATACATGCCCTAGATTATACGGAAAACCCTTATGAACTCGTCCGGGAGATTGATAGAATAGCCACAGATGATGCTAATGTTACAATGATAGGATTTAATAAGATGAGCATATGGGGTTTGATTAAACCTCTTATGAATAGGGCAATACCACCATGGTTTTTAAATTTTCATTCGGTATATAGTATTAGAGAGTGGTTTAAAATCTTAGGTTATGACTCCTCGTATAACGATACTTGCGCATTAATACCTATTGCTATTAAAAGTATTTCTAAGTATGTGTCTAAACTAGGTATGTTACAGAAAATCTTTGCTTCCAATTATGGCGGACTATATTTCCTGGTTTTTGATAAAAAAATGATACCTTTGAACCCTATAAAGTTAAAATTTTCCGAGAAATACATGGTTTCTACATTCCCAAAATCTTCTCTTAATAGAGTCAAATGAACGTAGTTAAAATATATACAGATGGAGCTTGTAGTGGGAACCCTGGGGCTGGTGGCTGGGGTGTTGTAATTATCAACAAGACAGATATAGAAAAATTTTGCGGATATGAGAAAGATACAACAAATAATAGAATGGAGTTGATGGCAGCAATTCAGGGTATTGCCAAACAAGAAATAGGGTCAATAATTACTTTGTATACTGATTCAAAATATGTGAAAGATGGTATTACTTCATGGGTTATGAATTGGAAAAAAAATAACTGGATAACTAGTGCAAAAAAACCAGTTAAAAATAAAGACTTATGGCAGAAATTAGATTTGCTATGTGAAAATCATCAGATAACCTGGAAATGGGTAAAAGCACATCAAGAAGACATATCAGATGAGACCAAGTATAACAATATGGCTGATGAACTGGCTAGAGGTGGTATTTTAAAATGGAAAGATTAATTGTTCTAGACACAGAAACAACCGGTCTTGATGTAGATGACGGGCATAAGGTTATTGAAATTGGATGCGTAGAAATAATTGATAGGAATATCACATCTAATTTTTTTCATGAATATATCAACCCAAAAAGGTCAGTGGATGAAAAAGCTTTTGAAGTTCATGGGATATCAAACGAGCATCTTGCGGATAAACCAATATTTTCTGAAATTGCTGACAAACTTATGGATTATGTATCTGACTCTGCTCTGATAATCCATAACGCGCCCTTTGATATTGGTTTTTTAAGAGGGGAGCTTAGTTTTTCTGGAAAAAATCCTGATGATATTAGCATGGAAAGAGAAATACTTGACACTTTGAAAATTGCTAGGAAAACATTTCCTGGTAAAAGAAATTCCCTCGATGCTTTATGCTCAAGGTATGCTGTTGATAATACAGATAGGAATTTACATGGTGCTCTTCTTGACGCCAGGCTATTAGCAAATGTTTATCTTAGAATGACTCAGGGGCAAACTAGCATTGAAGGCTTGTCACAGTCAGTCAATAAGTCCGACCAGGATCTAACGGACAATGTTCATAGTAGAAAGAGAAGGGTAATTTACGCTACAAGTGAAGAAACAGATAGCCATCTAAACTATTTTAAAAAATAATTTATTTGTTTTTTAATATTCTATCTTTATTTCTTTCCCAATCTCTATTTTTAATATCAGCTCTTTTATCATGGGCTTTTTTACCTTTTCCAATTGCTATTTCAAGTTTTATTAGAGAATTTTTTGTATACATTTTTGTAGGAACTAGTGCATGGCCATTTTGTTTCATATCATTAGAGATGTTAATGAGTTCTCTTTTATTGAGTAATAACTTCCTTGACCGGCGAGAATTAACTTTATCGCTATCTGATGTGGAAGATAATACCTTAAGATGAGCATTTATTAGATAAGCTTCGTTATTTTTAATTGTAATATAACTTTCAGATATCTGTGCATGCCCAGACTTGATGCTTTTTACTTCCCATCCATGCAGGCTTAGACCAGCCTCATACTTTTTCAAAAGAGAGAATTTAAAAGATGCTTTTTTATTGGTGCACAATATATTCATATATTTATGACATTATGTATAATACTTACTATGGTACCATAAAATTATCTGGAGTAAGATATTATAGCTAATCAACGTCAATCAATTCATGGTCAATGGTCATCAAAAATAATATTCATTTTTGCTGCTACTGGATCTGCTGTGGGATTGGGTAATATCTGGAAGTTTCCATGGATGGTCAGTGAGAGTGGAGGCGGTGCTTTTGTATTACTTTATATAATAAGTGTAATATTAATTGCTCTACCTATAATGATTGCTGAAGTATTTATTGGTAGGCATGGAAAACAGAACCCAGTTGCCAGTATAAAGTACCTTTCAAATGAATCGAGTTCCTTCGATGTTAAAGAAATTGATTCTGATTTAAAGCGCGTTAAAACTAAAAAACAGAAATACTCTAATTCAGATGATTATACTAATTGGCAATTAGTTGGATGGGGAGGTATTATCGCTGGAATATTAATACTCTCATTTTATAGTGTTATTGCGGGTTGGACTATGTCCTACATTTTAAAAGCTGGATCGGGTGCTTTTAATTTAATTGGTCTTGTTGAATCTAAAAAAATATTTTCTGATTTGATCTCAGACCCTGAAAAACTACTTGCATGGCATACTATTTTCATCTTCTTAACTTGTTATATAGTTGCGCAGGGCGTGAAAGGAGGTCTCGAAAAAGCTGTAAAATTTTTAATACCAGGACTATTCATATTATTAATAGGACTGGCATTATACTCAACTACCTTGAGTGGGTTCAATGATGGCATTAAATATATGTTTATACCGGAATTATCTAAAATAGATTCCGGTGTGGTTTTGAGTGCTATTGGAATGGCATTTTTTTCATTAAGTCTAGGTATGGGCTCACTAATGATATATGGCTCATATCTTTCTGATGATTCTTCAATTGGCGAGGTAACAGCATTAGTTGCATTTGCAGACACATTTGTTGCGATACTTGCAGGTATAATTATCTTTCCGATTGTTTTTACTTATAATTTAGACCCTTCTACCGCTGGGCCTGGCCTTATTTTTGAAACTTTACCAATTGCTTTTGGAGCGATGCCTGGAGGAGTAATAATTGCTACTTTATTTTTTATCTTACTTTTTTTTGCCGCTATCACTTCCTCAATTTCACTTATTGAACCAGCAATTAGTTTCCTCATTGAAAAATTTTCTATAAGTAGAGCTGATGCTACTTTGAAAATGGGCATACTTACATGGCTGATAGGCATTGGAACAATACTATCATTCAACCTTATCTCAGATTATAAAATACTAGGGATGAATTTTTTTGATCTTTTGGATGGTCTTACATCTAAAGTAATGCTGCCATTAGGTGGATTACTAATGGCTATATTCACAGGATATATTGTTAAGAGAAGCATTGTAAAAGATGAGTTAAGGTTTGGTACAGTAAAATTTAATTTTTGGATGATTCTTATTAGATATATAGCTCCAATTGCTGTCACTCTAATATTTGCTCATGGGTTACTTGCATAAAATGAATTACATTAATAAGTCTGAAGAGATAAATGTTGATTATAAATTAATATTTTCTTTAATAAATAATGTTGCAGACTATCATAAGTTTTTACCATGGTGTTCTGATTCAAAAATAATTTTAGATGATGGAAGTAAAATGTCTGCAGAAATTGAGATTGCTAAAAACTTTGTTAGTTGGAAGTTTTCAACAGAAAATACTTATGATTTAAACAAAAAGATAAATATAAAATTAATAGATGGCCCGTTTAATCACTTAGAAGGCCATTGGGATTTTAAAAAAATAGATAACTATAATACAATTGTTGATCTTTATCTTGAATATAAATTTGATAGCAAGATTATAGAGCTATCAATCAAGCCTATCTTTTCAAATATTATGTCTTCAATTCTTGACTCTTTTATCTCTGAAGCTTTCAAAAGAAAAGGTCTTTCTTAGATGTTTGATATTCTATTTTGCTTTATAGAGTCAGACGAAATACATAGTAAAATATTTACGATAGAAGACGGCTGTACAATCGACGACTTTGTTATAAAAAATAACATAGCTTCTATGTTGAAAAAATTTGACTATAATAATTATAAAATAGGGGTTTTCGGAAAGATCAAGAAGCCTGATTATATTATCAAAAAAGATGATCGATTGGAGTTATATGAGCCCATCATCATAGACCCTAAAGTTAGAAGAAAAAATATTGCTAGCAATAATTAGTCATCAGGTTTAGTATTTTAATTATTGACATAATATAGTTTAGAGATTAAAAATTGCGGAGTGACTAATGAATAACAATGATACATTAAAAGATGCCGGGCTAAAAGTTACGCATCCCAGAAGTGAGATATTGGATATTCTTCAAGCAAATCCAGATATGCATCTCAGCGCAGACGAAATACATAATAAATTAGTAGCTAATAACCAATCAATAGGGTTGGCAACAGTATATCGAGTCCTCACGCAGCTGGAGGTTGCTGGGCTAATACAAAAAAACCAATTTTCTGATAATCAGTCTAGTTATGAAATTAAAAAACAACATCATGACCATTTAATTTGTATAAAATGTGGAAAGATAATAGAGTTTATGAATGATGATTTAGAGCAACTTCAAGAAAAAATATCTAAGGACTATAATTTCCGATTAAACTCACATGTGATGACACTTTTTGGTGAATGCTCTGATGACAAATGCGCTGGAAAGAAATAGACTAAGACCTTCCGCCCCATTTCAGTTTTTGATTCAATATTTTAAAATAATTATATTCTAATGGATGCGCAATCCTGAGAAATTTTTTACTCTTTTTAATTTCTATGTTTTTTGGATGAGGAACATTCAGATTATTTGAACCGTCAAATGTTACAAGCGTATTTTTTATAGATTTTTTATCAATTACTATTTTTACTTTATCATTAGAATTTATAATTATAGGACGATGACTATAAGTATGCGGTGATATTGGTGTTATGCTCATAACATTTGCATCTGGACTAACAATAGGACATCCATTAGACATTGAATATGCTGTAGAACCAGTTGGTGTAGATATTATAACACCATCAGACCTTTGAAGATTAATTAGGATATCATTGATATAGATACTTGCCTGTATCATTTTAAGTAATCCATAATTATAAATTACAACATCATTTAGTGATATTGAGCTTACTATCTTATCATTTACATCAATAACCTTGGCATCAATCTGAATTCTTTTATCAGTGATATAGTCGCCATTGATTATCTCATATACCTTTTTCAAAATATCTTTTTTATCAACATCAACAAGGAAACCTATTTTACCAAAATTTATACCTAAAATTGGAAGATCCAGTACATTAGCTACTTTAGACGCTGAAAGAAACAAACCATCCCCTCCAAATACTATTACTAATCCATACCCATTGAGGGAAATCTTCTTTTTAATTGAGGATAATTTGATATTTTCGCCCGTTGAATGTAATTTTATATCACCAAGCGTTTGCAATAATAGTTCATAGCCAATTTTTTTTCTTTTAAGGAATTTAACTAGTTTTTGTATATCTGTATTTTTTTGATATTTGTCATGGGTGAACAATAAAACTTTTTTAATTTTCTTCATTACAACTTTACCTAAATATAGTTATATAAAAATATATCTGTTAACAAATATTATAGTTTAATTTATCATAGTATAAGCATGAATAGTATCCTAGAGAAAGTAAAAGATTTGAAGAATATGGCATTATTAAAAAACCAGTTGATATCTACAGCTGAATCTTGTACTGGTGGTTTAGTAGCTAAATACATAACAGATATTCAAGGATCATCAAGTTTTTACGAGTCTTCCGTGGTTACATATTCAAATTCATCAAAAATATCTCTATTAAATGTTAGTTCTAAGACTTTATCTGATTATGGTGCTGTTTCAGAACAAGTAGTTAAAGAAATGTGTCGTGGCTTGCTCAATATAAGTTCTGCGAATATTACTCTTTCTATTTCTGGAATAATGGGCCCGGCATCAGATAGTACGAGTAAAAAAATTGGGTCTACATGGATTTGCGTCATGAATGAATTTAAATCTAAAACTACTTATATAGAATTATCTGGTAGTAGATCAAAAAACCGCGAAGAAGCAGCTAAAATTGCAATAATGAATTTATATGATTTCATTAACGATCTTTAATTGATACTATAGATGATATTACTTAAATTTATGAGGCAGGAAGAATTCTATGGAAGATAATAAACAAAAAGCATTACAAGTAGCAATTGGTCAAATTGAAAAGGATCATGGGAAAGGAGCATTAATGAAGCTTGGAGAAGGTTCCCTTTACCCGGAGATTGAGGCAGTTTCAACTGGCTCTTTAACTCTTGACTCAGCTTTGGGCATAGGTGGATTGCCTAAAGGTAGAGTGGTAGAGATTTATGGACCAGAATCGTCAGGTAAAACAACAATGACTCTTCAAGTAATTGCTGAAACACAAAAACAAGGCGGAACAGCTGCCTTTATAGATGCGGAGCATGCATTAGACCCCAAATATGCTGAAAATTTAGGTGTGAATATCGATGAGTTACTTTTATCTCAACCTGATTCAGGTGAACAAGCATTAGAGATTACTGATACATTAGTAAGGTCAGGTGCTGTAAATACAATTGTAGTAGATTCTGTTGCAGCTTTGACTCCAAAAGCAGAAATTGATGGTGATATGGGTGATTCCCATATGGGCCTGCAAGCAAGATTAATGTCTCAAGCACTGAGGAAGCTTTCAGCTAATATCAAAAAGTCTAATACTCTTGTGATATTTATTAATCAAATCAGAATGAAAATAGGTGTAATGTTTGGAAGCCCCGAAACAACCACTGGTGGTAACGCATTAAAATTCTATTCCTCAGTTAGGTTGGATATTCGTAGAATTGGTGCTATCAAGAAAGGTGATGAGATTGTTGGCAATGAAACAAGAGTCAAGGTAGTAAAAAATAAAGTTGCTCCACCATTTAGAATTGCTGAGTTTGACATACTTTACGGAGAAGGAGTTTCGAAAGAGTCCGAGCTTATAGATTTGGGTGTTAAGTACAACCTTGTTGAGAAAGCTGGAGCTTGGTACAGTTATGGTAAAGATAGAATAGGCCAAGGCAAAGATAATTCAAGAATATTTTTAAAAGATAATCCTGATATCGCTAGAGAAATTGAGACAAAAATTAGAGATATTGTATCAGGTACAGAGAGTGGCACAGAAGAAATAATTTCCAAGGAAGAGGATATATCAAAAGCTGAAAAGTAATGAGTAGCCAAACTGCGGATATAAAAAACTCAATATCGCGATATCTCAGTATGAGAGAACACTCAAGGCAAGAATTAATTGAAAAATTGTCAAAAAAAGATTTTGATATGCATTCAATTTTAGAATGTATTGATGAGTTTTCAGTGAAGGATTTACAGTCTGATTATAGGTATTCCGAGTCATATACCAGGTCAAAGTACAATAATCATAAAGGGCCAAATTTTATCTCAGCTTCACTGAAATCAAAGGGTATAAGTTCTAGTACGATAAATGATGTATTATCGTCTTATAAGGAAGAGGACTGGAAGGCAACAGCTATAGCGGCGCTTGAGAAAAAAACTATTTATAAAAATATAGAGCCCAATAAATGTAAAACTAAACAGAAAATGTTTTTGTCTGGGAGAGGTTTTACATTTAGAACCATAGAGTATGCATTGAATGAGTTTTGGAAAAAATGAACATTAGAGACTTATATATTAATTACTTTGTCAAAAACAATCATGAATTGATTGAGTCTAGTTCTTTAGTCCCAGCCTCAGACAAGACATTACTTTTTACGAATGCTGGAATGGTTCAGTTTAAAGATATTTTTCTTGGTATTAAAAAATCAAAATATAATAAAGTCGTAACATGTCAAAAATGTGTAAGAGCAGGTGGCAAGCATAATGATCTTGAAAATATTGGCTATACTAATCGCCATCATTCATTTTTTGAAATGTTAGGAAATTTTAGTTTTGGTGATTATTTCAAGGAAGAAGCAATTGTATATGCTTGGGATTTTTTAACAAAAGATCTTGGCCTTGATAAAAATAGGCTCTATGTGTCTGTCCATAAAGATGATAAAGAAGCTTCAAAAATTTGGATAGATAAAATTAAAATTGATGCGGATAAATTATGGTATCTGGATGATGTTGATAATTTTTGGCAAATGGGAGCTACTGGACCATGTGGGCCATGCTCAGAGATATATTATGATTTAGGAGAAAAGTTAAAAGGTGATATTCCTACAAAAGGTGATACAGGTGATAGATATATAGAGATATGGAATCTTGTATTTACTCAATTTAATAAGGATAGCAAGGGTAATCTTAGTGATTTACCAAAAAAATGCGTTGATACAGGTATGGGTCTAGAGAGGATACATGCTGTAGTTGAAGGAAAAACAGATAATTTTAAGACATCACTATTTTCTGATTTAGAGTCATACTTAGATAAGTCCTTAAATACTAAAAATATTAATTATACAATCAAAAAAATAATCATGGATCATTGTAGATCTTCTTGTTTCTTGATTGCTGATGGTGTGATTCCTAGTAATGAAGGAAGAGGTTATGTATTACGCAGAATAATTAGGAGAGCAACTAGATTCCTTTATAATGCAGGAATACAAGAGCCATTTATTTATACATGTGCTGATATATTAAAAAATACTATGGGTTCTACATATAATGGACTAATTGATAAGTCAAAAATTATAAAGGAAACCTTAAAGATAGAAGAAAATAATTATCTTAATACCTTGAGCAAAGGTTTAGAATTAATCAACAAGCTTACAAAAAACCGAAATGAATTAAGTGGAGAAAATATATTTAAGCTTTATGATACATATGGTTTTCCATCTGAGATAATTCAAGAAATAGCAGCTGAAAAAAGTTTAAAGTTAGATCTAAAAACATTTAACAGTCTAATGGAATCCCAAAAGAAACAAAGTAGAAAACATAGTAAGTTTGATTTGACTGATACCTCATATATTGATTCAAGCATACAGACTATTTTTTCTGGATATAGCGACAATGAATTGTCATCTAAAGTAATAGGTCTATATCATAATAAAAAGAAAGTTGAGTATCATGATGCGTTAAATAAAGAGATACTCGTTATTGTTGAAAATACCCCTTTCTATCCTGAAGGTGGAGGACAGATATCGGATACTGGTGTAATTGAAACAGAATCATGCAGTTTGTTAGTTACTAATGTTCAAAAGATTAATAACATAATTGTTCATCAAGCAATTTTACAGTCTGGTGTTATTCGTTTAGGTGACGACATACTTTTAAAAATCAATAATGATAGAAGAAAAAAGATTGCAGCGAATCATTCGTCAACTCATCTTTTGAATCAAGCTTTAAGAGATACTCTGGGTGATCATGTTGAGCAAAAAGGTTCACTGGTTACTGATAAATATTTGAGATTTGATTTTTCACATAATAAGGCTCTCAGTATCGATGAAATAAGAAAAATTGAGACAATAATATCATTTGAAATAAATTCTGATAGAGAAACTTTACAAAAAATGAGCTCATATAAAGATGCAATCAAAAGTGGAGCACTTGCATTTTTTGATGAAAAATATTCAGATGATGTCAGGGTTGTTAATGTTGGAACAAAGTCAATGGAGTTATGCGGAGGGACGCATGTCTCTAGAACATCATTTATAAGATTATTTAAAGTATTGAGCGAATCAAGTGTCTCCACTGGCATCAGACGAATTGAGGCAATTACTGGTGACGAAGCATATCATTCATATCAAAATTTATATGATGATACAAAACAGATGTCTAAACTCCTTAATGTAAAATCAATAGATTTACATCAAAAAATAATTTCATTAAAAGATAGTGAAGATTTAAATCAATTTAAAATTAACAGTCTCAATAAGAAATTGAGCTTATTATATTTAAGTAATCTTAAGCCATTGATCATAAAAAACTCCACAACTACGCTATATCTTGCCGACTGTTCTGACATTGAGATAGATCAGATTAAAATATTGTCTGATTTGATTAAGAATCAACATGAGGATTCGATTTCAATCTTGTTAAAGAAAAATCTAAAATTAATAAATTGTTATGTAGGTGTTTCCAAGCAATGCAAACATGGATATAATGCAAAAAAAATAATAGAAGAGTTGAACAAAAAGTTTTCATCTAAGGGTGGAGGAAGCCCAACCTTTGGTTCTTCTATGATATTAAACCAGGACATTAATACTGTTCTAGATTATATTAATAAGATTCTATAGGTTACTAAACAGAAATGACTATTATTGTTAAAAAATTTGGTGGTTCGTCTGTATCAAGCATTCAAAAGCTAAAAAATATAGCAAAAGAAATATCTTTAGAGAAAAGTTCTAAAAATAATATACTAGTCGTGTTGTCTGCAATGGGTGATACAACAGATAAGCTGGTTGCAATGTCTAGCAAGGCATCTAAATCACCAAACGCAAGAGATTATGATATGTTGCTTTCAACAGGTGAGCAGGTAAGTGTTTCTCTACTATCAATGATCCTTAATGACCATGGTATTCAAGCTACATCATTGACTGGATGGCAGGCAGGAATATTGACTGATTCCTCTAATATGTCAGCACGGATATCAAATATAAATACAAAAAGGATAAAATCTGAGTTTTTAAAATCGAGGGTTGTTGTTGTAGCGGGATTTCAAGGTATTGACTCTAGACAAAATATCACAACTTTAGGTAGAGGCGGTTCTGATACAACTGCTGTTGCACTTGCGGCCTCATTAAAGGCAGATGAATGTCAAATATTCACCGATGTTGACGGTGTTTATACAACTGATCCGAGAGTTTGCGAAAAAGCCAGAAAATTAGATGTATTAACTTATGAAGAAATGTTAGAAATGTCTGGATTGGGGTCTAAAGTGTTACAATTACGGTCAGTTGAGTTTGCTAGTAAATATAATGTTCCAGTAAGAGTACTGCATGCTCATAAAAAAGGGTCTGGTACTTTAATTAAAAAAGAGGAGAAGAAAATGGAAGGTGCGCTTATATCTGGTATTGCTTTCACTAAAGATGAAGCAGAAGTCATGATTAAAGGAGTAAAAGACCAGCCTGGAGTAGCCGCTAAGATTTTAGGGCCTATAGGAGAGGCTAATATTGAAATTGATATGATTGTGCAAAATGTTGGTTCCAATGGACTTGCTGATTTTACGTTCACTGTAAGCAGAAATACTTTGAAGAAAGCACTTCAAGTCATTGATAAAAATAAGAAAACTATGATGTATGATAGCGTAACATCTAAGAGCAATATCGTAAAAGTCTCAATTGTTGGAGTTGGAATGAGATCGCATGCTGGTATAGCAAGTAAAATGTTCAAGTGTCTGGCTAAGAATAAAGTGAATATTAGAATGATATCTACATCTGAAATTAAAATATCAGTCGTAATTGACCAAAAAAACCTAGAATTAGCGGTTCAGGCGTTACATAATGAATTTAAGTTAGATAAAAAAAGTAAAAAATAAAAAGGATCTAGCTTAAATACAAAGGGAGGGGACGCCATGCTAATACTTACACGCAGGGTAGGAGAGGCTTTGATGGTTGGTGATGACACCAAAATCGTTGTTTTAGGTGTTAAAGGTAGCCAAATAAGACTTGGAATCAATGCGCCAAAAGATATAGTAGTTCACAGGGAAGAAATATATGACAAAATTCAATCGGAAGGTAGTTCTGTCAATATTGAATCTAAAAAAAACGCTAAATAGCTAGCATATATTTTAGGAGAAGTGGCTGAGTGGCTGAAAGCGGCACCCTGCTAAGGTGTTATAGGGTTTATACTCTATCGAGGGTTCGAATCCCTCCTTCTCCATTTATATAACTATCTAATCATTCTTTTGTATTAAAGCTTGGTATTCTTTAGCCATTCGGTCTGGATTAAATAGTTCATTAACTCTAGTTAAACCATTTTTACCCATTTTTTTAGCTAAAGTATCGTCTTGAATGAGACGAATAATATTCTGAGAAAATTCACTCATGTCTTCAATTTCTGAATGAAAGCCACAATAACCACTTTCTCCAATAGTTTCAGGCAAGCCACCAATATTTGTAGATACAATTGGGATACCATATGACATTGCTTCTATTGCAGTTAAGCCAAATGACTCATACTCTTGGCTTGGTATAACAACAACATCAGCGATTGACATATATTCGGAAATATCAGCAACAAATCCAGTGAAATGTACTCTGTAACCCCATTTAGCACTTATTAATAAAGATTTTAAATAAGAAGTCTCTTCTTCTGTGCCAGATCCGATTAAGAATAGATTAAGATGTTTATGGGCTTTAAACACCTCTACCATTGCATTTATTAGATATTCATGACCTTTTCTTGGCTCAAAAGTACCAATCATTAATATGATTTTACTATTATGTGTGATCTTGTATTTTTGCTTCACAAATGACTTGATATTTCCTATAGGATTTCTATATAAGCTATTGTATATAAATGATATTTTATTAGAATTTCTAAAAACAAACCTTTGTTTAATACTATTTGCGCAATCATTAGAAACACTCACGATATCACTACATGCATTATCTAGTTTACTGTCAATTAGCAGCTCATATGGAGCAAATAGAGCTCTGTATTTAACAGAGTAATTATGGAAATTATGAATTGATTTTTTCTTATATAGAGAATACCAGGCAATAGTGGCTAATCTACAGGTTTCTCCGCCAGGATAGCCGCCATTGACAGATATCAACTGATTTGCCTTGGAATTTTCTAGTATTCTTTTTATACGTAAATACTGATATGGCGCTAATAAGACTCTAAATAATTGCCTAGTTATTCTTTGTATGATCTTGGGAAGAAATTTGAGAAAACCACCTAGAAAAGACCAGTTTAATGGTAATGAGTGGCAAATTACCTCAACACCTTTCGGTAAAATATCATTTAAGTATTTCAGGCCAGGATGATTATGATTGCATATAACGATAAAATCATCTTTATTAGGCCAATTCTTTATTAGAGAGGCTATAAAGGTGTCCATTCCGCCGCCTCTATTATTTTCTGTAAAGATAATGATTTTCATTTATTAGGCCAGTTTATCTCATGTTATTATAAACCTTATTACAAATAAGACTATGACCGAAATTTACTTCATATTTACTATTTTTTTGTTCGCCATTATTGGCTATTTGATTTATCTGTTAAAAAAGCCCGCTACCAAAGATGATACAAGTGAAAATGATGAATTATTGGGTAGCTTGAAGACCGAGAACGCAAATCTTCAAGAGCATACTGCTAGATTACAGAAACAAAGCGATAAGCTTGAAGCAGAGAAGGGTGGCGTAGAAAAAACTCTTGTCTTGCTACAAGAGCAGTGGAAATCAGAGTTTGAAGCTTTAAAAGATATAAGGCAACTACTTACGCAAGGCGGAACAAAGGCTGGCGATGTCGGCGAAACAGTTTTACAAACGTTATTAGAGTCAGCAGGGCTCAAAGAGGAAAACGAAGAAGGTGCTGGCGTCGGACAGTTTTTTGTAGATAAAAAACAAGGAACTAATGAGGGAGGCGGAATTTTGAGGCCTGATATCGTGATTTTGTTACCAGAAAATAAAAGAGTAGTTATTGATTCAAAAATTTCACTCGTTGCTTACGCTAAGTACTTAAATGCTTCATCTGATGGTGCATCTAAAGATGAAATTAAACGCCATAAGACTGATCATCACCTGGCAGTTAAAAAACATATAGATGACCTTGCTAAGAAGAAATACCATGATTTACTCGGTGACAGTACTTTAGAGATGACGGTAATGTTTATGGCATCTGAAGGCGCTTACATAGAGGCCCTAGAAGCCTATGCTGATTATAGCTTTAAACAGAAAGTTGCAATGGTAGGACCAACTACACTTATGCCAATAATTAAAATTATTCATCAATACTGGAAAATTAAACAGCAAAACGATAATGTCTCTAAAATCATTGATACCGCTAATGATATTGTAAGGTTGTCTAGTTTAACTGCTGACGAATACTGTAAAATGCATGATTCATTAAATAAATTTCTAGTACAAGTTAAAGGCGCAGGAAAAAGATTAGTAAGATTAAATGACAAAGCTGAAAAAATGAGTAAAATGGGACTTTCAATTGATGCGAAAGACCATGAGATCAATAAACTGGATTTAGATGATCAGTCTGTTGTCAATAAAGAATCAGATAAATAAATGCGCCTATAGCTCAGCTGGATAGAGCACAAGCCTTCTAAGCTTGGGGTCAGGAGTTCGAATCTCTTTGGGCGCACTTATGCAAAGTACTGATTTTCCTAAAAATAATACTTTCTTTTTTCATAAGTTTGCACCATGATTAATTAAGATGTTTTTAATAAGGTATTTGTTATGAATAAATTTTTATCTGGCCTATTGATAGTATTCATTGGATTTTCTTTTAGTGCGTTTGCAGATGTATCTGTAAAAGGCTACTACAAGAGAGATGGGACATATGTTAAACCACATTATAGATCTAGCCCAAACTCTACAACACGCGACAATTATAGTACTTACGGTAACACTAATCCTTATACCGGCGAAAGAGGGACTAAGAGACATAGCCCAAGACTTTTGCAGGATACATACAAGGGACAGTTTGAGCGAAGAGAGGGGTGGTAGTGAGTATGAATAAGATTATATACATAAGTTTATTGTTTTTGTTTGTTTTACCTGAGATAGCTAAATCAGATAGTTCAACGCGTATAGGAAACACAACATACCATAGCAATGGAGGATCTTCTACGGATATCGGTAATACTACATATCACAGCAATGGCAGTTCTTCTACACATATTGGAAATACTACGTACAATAGTGATGGGAGTTCTTCTACGCATATCGGTAATACTACATATCACAGTAATGGCAGTTCTTCTACACATATTGGTAATAATACATATAATAGTGACGGGAGCTCCTCTACACGTATAGGCAACACAACCTACTATAATGATTAATATTTGAATTAAGGGTAACTATCCTATTCTTTAATTCACATCTTTTTAATAGCTTTTTTAAAGAAGTTGAAGAAACTTGCGCTAGCTAAATTCCAATACTTCATATCATAATCCCTATATAACTTTATGAATTTTATATCTTTTTTATCTAGTTCAATTTTAAGATTATTGATAAAGTCATTCATATAACCCCTTGGTGTAGCAAGACATACCACTTCGGTAATTTTGTTATTTTGAGCCCATGAGCATATCGACTCTATCTGGTTGTCATGACTACTATTAACTTCTATTGATTTTATGCTTTCACTAAGCAATTTTGAGTAGTTTGATAGGCTATTTTCTTTAAATGAGATCACATTATCCGCATATACCGAATATTCTTCTTCGCATAGCGGTAAAGCATAAGCATTATTAATTGGGAATGGGATTTTACTACAACTCAGCACATCTATATCCTCGCAAGTCATTAATAGGCCTGCTTTAGACCAATCTACGATCTTTGATTCGTTGTATTTTACTGATTGAGGCAAATACTCTTTATATAGTATGTTTGTCTGCGTGGTACTAAATTGTTCTTCAGGAGGGTTTATTCTATTTTTAGTAAATTTTTGAATATTCCAGTGTTTTGCTAGATATGATTTGTTTTTGGTCTGTATTCCTGCTACCCAACGCCAGCTTAGAGTATTTGAGGCAGGATCACCGTCTAATAAGTGCTTTAAGAATAGATTTGCACCAGCTTCCCAGGGTAATTTAAGGGTATGAATCCATATACTTGCATACCACATACGGGCATGATTATGTAAATAGTTCGTTTCAACCAGCTCTTTAGTCCATACATTGAAACAATCGATATCAGTTTCATATGATAATACCTTTCCAAGTAATTGTTTTATATCGTTATTAATACGTATATTACCTTTGTAATCATCCCAGACACGAGGACGAAGTTCTAGCCAACCTTTCCAATAAGTTCTCCATAAGACTTCTTGAATGAACTTTTCAATTTTGGGTAGAGGGAACTTCTTCAATGCTGAAGAGATGACTTCCTGCTCTGTTATCAATCTGTGTCTTATATAAGGTGACAATAAACTGACATTTTGATGATTATTCTCACCGAGATCATAATTACGTGAGCTCTCATAAGAATGTAACCGGTTGTCAATAAAGTCATTTAATTCATTTATTGCGTTTTCTTTTGTCGCATTGAGGTCAATAATTGATTTAGGCATATTAAATTATAAGCTTATTAAGTGATGTTGTATAATATCTAATTATGACAGAGGAGGTCACACATGAGTTCAGATTTAATATTAGTCTTAGTTAGTATATGGATTGGATCAATCATATTTTTTTCGGCAATTATTGCACCGACAGTATTTAAAGTGTTAGATGAAAAGAGTGCGGGACTATTTTTACGTGCCTTTTTCCCAAAGTACTATATTTTTGGATTGATAATAGGTGGACTGTGCCTAATGCTTATTTTTTTACTAAATATAGCGCTAAATACAATGTTACTAGCACTATTGTTAGTCATGATGGCTTTGACTGTAACAAGTAAACTCATGATTCCAGTGATTAATGCGGCAAGAGATATGGGAGAAGAGGGAGTGTCAAGATTTAAGAAGCTACATACAATGAGTGTTATGCTAAATGTTTTGACACTAATTATAGGTTTAATTTTTATAATTAAGGTTTAAAATGAGTTTTAAAACAATAATTTCCAGTGATAATTTAAAAAATAATATAAATAACAAGGACTTTATCATCTTTGATTGTAGATGCGATGTAAAAGATACCGCATACGGCATACAGGCATATAACGAGGGACATATCCCGAATTCCATATTTGTAGATATTGACGCTGATTTAGCCAGCGAAAAGACACTGACCAGTGGCAGACATCCACTCCCAGATGCAGACGCTCTCTCGGAAAAACTCTCTCAATGGGGATTTAATAGTTCAAAACAGGCTATAGTTTACGATGATGCTGGTGGTGCGTTTGCTGGAAGGATGTGGTGGATTTTAAAATGGCTTGGGCATGCAAATGTTGCTGTGCTGGATGGCGCATTGGGTGGATGGATGGCTTCTGGTGGAAAATTAACTCAAGATAATACAATTTTTGAGAGATCAGTTTTTACACCAAATGTTCAAGACGATATGTATGTATCGATTAATGATGTAGAAGATGCTCAGTATAAAATGGATAAACTTATAATAGATGCCAGGTCAAAAGAAAGATACTTGGGTATTAAAGACCCTGTAGACCCAATTGCTGGACATATTCCAGGTGCTATTTCGCACCCATTAGGTCAAAACCTTGATAAGAAAGGACACTTCAAGTCTGCTGAAGAACTAAAGCATACTTTTAGCAAACTAATAGGTGAAATAGATAGTGGCGATATCATTTCAATGTGTGGTTCAGGAATTACAGCTTGTCATAATATATTAGCATTAGAGATAGCAGGTATTCGTGGTATTAAACTATATGTTGGTTCATGGAGCGAATGGATTATGGACAAGAGTAGGCCCATAGCAACTATAGATGATAATAAATAGCTATTGAACTGCTCATCTATCCAAAAGAACAACCAATATCATGGGAAGTAATTTATTCATAATCCCGATCAAAAATCTCTGGGTTCTCTGAATATTTCAGCTCACAAATTTTAATAAGAGCCATGTAAAAATTATACTCTTTCTTTTTACTATATGAATTTGAATTAAACTCTTCTATTGATTCTGTAGGTTTAGCTTCAGAAGGTAATCTTTTTTTCATTAATTCATTTGTAAGTATAAACATTGAATCCGCGCATTTTTCAAATTTACTATCATGATTGCTGCATCCTGACAATATGACAGCTAATATTATGGGAAAAATTTTGTTCATTATCTCTTTTTTTGAAAATTAAACGCTATTAAATGTTAACCAGTATTTTTCATACCTTTGGCAATTGCATGGATTGATCTAAGTAATGGGTCAAATAAATCTTTGTTATTATTTTTTCGACACTCTTTTAGTAATTTAACTTGTATATAATTTAAAGGATCAAGATAAGGCATTCTTCTATGTATTGATAAAGATATCGGAGATAACGCAGATAATAATTCACTTGTACCAGTTATTTTTAAAAGTAATTTTTTTGTTAGATGATATTCTCTTTCTATTTTGTCAATAATAATTTTTGCAGACTTTTGATCTTCTGCAAGCTCAGAATAATCTTTTGCAATATTTAAGTCAGCTTTTGCTAATGCCATTCTAATATTATCTAACAATACATTAAAATA
>JABIVC010000011.1 GCA_018667355.1 Gammaproteobacteria bacterium
ATTTATTTGAGCCAGAGGCGTTTCATACAGGAAATTACAAAAAATAATCTAACTATGTGTGATTGCTTTTTATTTGAAGTGTACGCCCCCTAAAAGGTGTTCTATGTTGAGTTTTTAGGTTGAAAAGACAAGAAGCAATGAAAACAATAATGTTATTTTTTTTCATCGCTGCACCTTAAAGGGGTTTGAGTATTTACGAATACTATTTTCACAAACAGATATTACACGATAGGTAGCATTTACCACACCTGATGAATTATCTATGTATTCATTAATATTTGAATCTAATTCAGCAATGTTTTCAAATAACAGTAAATTTCTTTTCTTTTCAATAATGATTTTTGAACATTGATCATTATTATTTATCCAAGTTAAATAAGCTTGAGTGTCATTTATGTAATGGGCCTTAAGTTTTTCTGGCCCATCAATATAGGTATGAATCAGAATATCTTTAACTTCTGGCCATAATCGTGATTCTCTATCGTATATTTTAAATTTCCCACCATCATCCCATGCTTGAAATGCAATTTCGTTAAGTAGAGCTTCTTTTACATAAGTAAAATAGTGTAGCATTCGAGAATTATAATCACAATCATGAATTGCACCAAATTCACTAAGCATAACAGGAATATTATTTTTTCTTGACCATTGACTAACCTGATTAAATTTAGATTTTATCCTTTCAATATCATAATCAGACCCCCAAACTCCATTCCCTTTACCAGCAAAATCCCAGGGGTCGTATGAGTGAAAATAGCCAACAATATATTCATCATTGGGAATACGGGCTGAAAGGAGATGGTCAGAATTTGACCAGCTATGGCCTCCATAAATCACAATACGCTGAGGGTTTTCTTCTCGAATGATTTTTAAAATATCTTTGTTAAGCTCATCAACATTTTCTTTCGTCATACCGTGAGGTTCGTTGATAATTTCAAAAAGAAGATGGGGTGGTTTATCTTTAAAACGAAACGCTATCTGGTTCCAAATATTATGAAAACGATTACGAACTTCTAAAGAAGTATAATTGTTTACTAACCACCAATCATGATGCGCGTTTATAATAATAAATAGGTCGCGTTCTAATCCCCAGTCAATAACTTTTTCAATGGTATCGAGCCACGTTTCTGAAACCGTATAAGGAGGAACCTCTAACGTATGCTTTTCCCATCGGATGGGCACTCGAACAGTATTAAAGCCTGCTTCTACATAATCATCAAAAAAATATTCTTCGATAAATTTATTGTTCCAATCTCCTACGTGAGGAGGTTCAAGAGTATTGCCTATATTGATTCCGCGGGTCATTTTGGCAATTATAGCTTGGGGCTTTTCAAAAAGATAGTCGTTTTGATTTACATTTTCATCTTGATTATTACAGCCAATGAAAAATAAAAAAATAAAAAAAGAGAGAGTAACTAAGATTGATAATATATATTTCATAAAAAAATATAAAAATCTTTTTACTTCATAACATCACACTAATAATATGACCCAGAGGCATTTCATACAGAAACTTACAAAATATATTCTACAGTGTGGGGACGCCATTTACTCCCAACCTTACCCCTTCTATTTTCAGTACCTAGGGGATCTAGCTCGTTGAGTTTTCTTCTTTAGATAAGCTTGATGGATGATAGTAAGTGCCTTATAGTGTATAGCAGGGCCAGTACGGGCCATTAATCAGTTACAGTCTCTTTCGCTACCATCTTCATCCCAACATTTTTCAGTAATTAATTTTCCGTCTTCGTATGTACTCTCGTATGCTTTTCCATTACTGGGGTAACCAAAGTAGTGCTCTTGAGTTATTCTAGTTGATAGTTTCGATAAATATTCGTCAAAAACGTAACCTAAAATAATATTAGCATCTGCGCTTTTGCCTTGATATAAGCTTTCTATTTTAACCCATTGACCAGATATTATTTTTGTTATATCAATATCTGTATCATTATCATCTATAGTTAATTCCATTCCTGTTTTTGAAACTATGTTCACTAAAGAATTAAAATTTAGGAAACCAATGCTATTGCCACTAATAGATGGTTTATCTCTAATATTTAAACCATTTTTTGATGACACAGAATACAAATCTAGCATTTTTACGCTCAGCATTACATCTGCTGGTGCCAAAACAAGATCCATACTTCCTTCACCTGCATATTGTTGAATATTTTTATTAACCCATTTGATTTCAAACCATCTTCCAAGAAGTTCATTATTGCCATTAAAAAATTCATACCCAGGATGATTATTAACACCCATCATTTCTGAATCATCAAAGTCAGGACAGTAAGTGTCTGCATCTGCACAAGAAAAAGCAATAGTTAGATAATCATTCATTTCGGCCCCTTCATAACGTACAATGGCAATCTGCTCATTTAATTCTTCTAATTCTTGAGCATTAATGCTAACAATTAACAGAAATAGAATAGCCGTTTTTTTCATAATCAATCCTTTATATGACCCAGAGGCGTTTCATACAGGAACTTACAAAAAATAATCTAACTATGTGTGAGTGCCTTTTATAAAAAAAAAGCCCCACGCTTAGGTGAGGCTCTTTTTAAGAATTAGGGTCAGGTTTAGTCTTTAATTTTTCCTATACCACCTTGAGGTGAACTAATTATATCATTATTTAAAACACCAATGTATCTATTATCATATGTTTTAAAAGCAATTCCATTATTTGATTCACTTGCAGGTTGCAAATCATATTTTGCGTAGATGTTCCTATCTGTATAATTAGCGTTAGAAGCTTGATAATTTATTTTTTTTGAATCACCATTTACATACAAATAAGAATAGTTTGGATGATTATCTAAATACCAATATATATTAGAGTTAGTATCGGCTATATAAAATCCTAAATTATATTCTTGCCCTGAATTTGGAATATTTACATAACAAGACTTTTCATAAGTTAAATCTTTATTGACTGTTGTATAGCTAATCGGAACTATATCATTATTTTTTGTATATAGTAAAAAGTAATTATTATTTACCCACAATTCATAACCTAAGTCTATTTCAGCAACAGGTATTTTAGAATCCCAAAATATTGTTTCACCGCAGTCATAATCTGGTGTATTCTCAAAACCCCCTGGTGTATTCGCAATAAATTTATAGGTACTATTTTTTGGCACTTCTATTTTCCAAGTATCGCCAGATTGTACCCTTTGATAGGCATAGCCTCCTACTGCTTCTTCATCAGGATACCAATGAAATATCGGTACAAGAGTAGTATTCTTCATAGTAAGAGTTCTACGGTTTAGAACATTTACAGTAATAATATTAGAGCTTGCTACATTATCAGACTCATCAGTTGCTTTTGCATATATTTGATAACTACCATTATCTCCAGCATCAGTATCCCAATTAAAGCTATAAATTGCTTCGCTAATTTTAGAAGTGCCACTTAATTCTCCATTTACAAAAAATTCAACAAGACTAATTGCATCATTATCATTAGCATCAACTTTCACCTCAATAATTCCAGTTAGCTCTGAACCCATTTGAATGTTAGTTATATTTACTGTTGGAGGAGTTTCATCTTTATCATCTTCACAAGCAAAAAGAAATAGTAATATTGAGATTGAAAGTATTTTTTTCATTAGAGCCCATTCTATTATTAAATAGTAATTATATATAAATAATTAAGATGCAATATTAAACTTTAAATATTGAAAACAATGTAATATTTCTCACGATGCTTTTAGGCTTTATATACAAATGGATACGGGGGGATGATAAGGTAGGTTTTAATTGGGTGTCTATCAATTAGGTGTCTATCAAATGACATTCTTTGGCATAGTATGATTCCATTTTGTCAGATTGCTAATACAAGTATTAGCATCTTAACTTAGGCTAACAAATTATACTTAACCGACAAAGGATTGAGGACAAATGGACGGATTTACAATCTATCATAACCCACGCTGAGGCAAGAGTAGGAAAGCACTCCAACTATTGCGTGACAA
>JABIVC010000012.1 GCA_018667355.1 Gammaproteobacteria bacterium
TCCCCCACTAAAAGGCAGATTCTCACGCGTTACGCACCCGTCCGCCGCTCGTCACCCGAAGTGTTACCGCCCGACTTGCATGTGTTAAGCATTCCGCCAGCGTTCAATCTGAGCCAGTATCAAACTCTTCACTTTATATAATTTTAAGTCTTAATAGACTAATTTTTTTAAACAGCTTTAATTGCTATAAATATATAGTGAGTAAAATACAGGCACTACGCACAAATCATTCCAAATTTTTACAGAGCTTTAAATCGTACTGCGCTTTGAGCACGTGAAGGTGATTATACCCGTGTTCATCGAAGTATACTAATGTTTTTTGATATAAGTATTAATTTACTTAATTGTGACTTTATGGGCAATTTTTTTACCCACTTTTAGAAGAAATTCCCTATTATTTGGGCACTTATGATCTATTGATTCTACTGAATCACCATCTATCTTAACAGCCCCTTGCTTAATTAATCTTCTAACTTCTGAGGTACTAGCGAAGATTTTTAACTCATTGGTTAATAATGACATGATATTAATATCTTTTATCCCTTTTGGTTTGCTAATTACTTCTATTGGAATATCACTGGTGATCTCATTTTTAGAAAATCTATTTACAAAATTTTTTCTACATTCATCTCCAATATTTTTTGAATAAAACCTTGCGACCAACTCTTCTGCTAATTTTAATTTAATATCTCTTGGATTTGCATTGTCTGTATCAGCAGAATCCTTCAAGGATTTTATTTCATCAAGCGGTAAAGCACTGAGTAATTCAAAATATTTCCACATTAAAGCATCACTGATAGACATTACTTTTCCAAACATGTCATTTTGCTCATCACTTATTGAAATATAGTTATCATATGATTTGGACATTTTTTTGACACCATCTAAACCCTCAAGCAATGGCATCATAATACAAACTTGAGGGCTCATACCATTCTGCTCCTGAAGTTTTCTTCCCAATAAAAGATTGAATTTCTGATCTGTTCCTCCAAGTTCTATGTCTGCCTTTAGATGTACAGAGTCATATGCCTGAAGCAATGGGTATAGGAATTCATGTATTGATATGGGTTTTTTAGCCTTATATCTTTTGTCAAAGTCATCCCTTTCAAGCATTCTTGCAACTGTATACGAGGATGCTAAATTAATTAAATCCTTACCATTAAATTTTCCTAGCCATTTAGAATTAAACTCGATTCTAGTTTTATCCTTTGAAAGAATTTTATAAATTTCCTTTTGAAAGACTTTGCTATTCTTTTCGATAGTAGCAGTGTCTAGAGGAGGTCTGGTAATATCTCTTCCAGATGGATCTCCAATGCTCGCAGTGTAGTCTCCAATCAAAAAAACAACTTCATGTCCTAAATCTTGAAATTGCTTAAGTTTATTTAATACAACTGTATGTCCTAAATGCATATCCGGCATAGTTGGGTCTAGGCCTGCTTTAATTACTAGCTTTTTTTGTGATTTCAGTTTCTCGATGAGGTCATCTTCTTGTATTATTTCAGATGCACCATGGCGAATTATCTTTAATTGTTCATCAATGTTTTTCATATTCTCTAAATAAACTATATAATAAATCATGTTTATTTTATATCGAAATGTCTAAATACTATCTAGGTGTCATGTGCGGTACTAGTCTCGATTCCATTGATATATCAATAGTTAAGGATATGGGTGAAAAATTTAAAGTCATTGGCTTTAAAGAATATGTCTTAAATCAGAAAGTCAAAGATACGATTAATAATATAAAATCATCAAGCCCCAGAAAAATTAAAGCTCATAAGTTTGACATTGAAATTACTAATTTAGTTCTTAGTCATATAAAGGATTTAATCACTAAGACTAAAATAAAAAAGAGCGATATTGTTGCTATAGGTTATGCTGGAATCACACTATGTCATAGGCCTGATTTAAAAAAATCTCTTTATCTGGGTAATCCCAAAATACTTTCAACAGTTTTAGCAATCCCTGTGATAGCAGATTTTAGGCAAACAGACATAAATGCGGGCGGCCAAGGTGCTCCTTTAACTGGACTATTTCATAAACATTTAAATTTAATAACAAACAAGGCGTTAATATATTTAAACCTTGGAGGTTTTGCTAACATATCTATCCCAAATGGGAGAACAATTATATCTTATGATGTAGGGCCAGCAAATTATTTAATAGATGCATGGTGTAGGGAGAAATTCGATATTGAATTTGATCTAGATGGGAGATTAGCATCTAAGGGAGATATTGATTTAGCACTATTAAAACTCATGTTGAAGGATAAATATTTTAAGAAACGACCACCAAAGAGCACAGGGTTTGAATTATTCAATATGGACTGGATTAAACAATGTCTTAAAAAGTTACCTCCATCAAAAGATATTAATATCTTAGCAACTCTAACTTATCTAACAGTAATTATCATTAGTAATGAACTTAATAAATATAAAAGTAAACCCGGTTCAATATTTTTTTATGGAGGCGGTGCTTTTAATGAATTAATAGTTCAAGGAATTATAGATCTTACAAAATTAAAAAAAGTGAAAACGATGAAATATGGAATTAATGAAAAAAACTTTGAAGCCACAGCATTTGCCTGGCTAGCTTTAAAAAGAATGAGGGGAGTTAAATTTCCTAAGTCAAGTATTACAGGTGCTGCGAAGTCATACCATTTAGGTAATATTTATTAAGAGTTTTCCGAGTACTCTCTATTTCCATAACCTTTATAATTTTGAGTTGGTCTAAAGATTTTATTGTTACCAACTTGTTCTATCCAGTGGGCAAGCCAGCCTGACGTTCTAGAAATAGCAAAGAGCGATGTAAATAAATCTACTGGGATACCAATTTCTTTATATAAAATTCCGGAATAGAAATCTACATTTGCATATACTCCTTTTTTAGAAAGCCTTTCTTCACATGCTTCCTCAAGTGCCATTGCAGTTTCAAACATTTCTGAAACTTTACCGCTTTGTTCTTTGAATAAGTCTTTAACCATGCCAGTTAAGATATTGGCTCTTGGATCTTTTGTGGAATATTCTCTATGTCCCATTCCCCAGACTACTTGTTTCTTCGACAGCCTTTCATCAAGCCAAGCTTTAGCATTTTCTTTGCCACCCATCTCATTAAGCATTAAAATAACTTTCTGGTTTGCCCCGCCATGAAGAGGACCAGATAATGAACCTATAGCTGACGCAATAACCTGTGTAGGGCTAGCTAATGTTGATGATGTAACCATTGCTGTAAATGTTGACGCGTTAATTGTATGCTCAGCATGCAATATCAGAGTAGCATCAATTATTCTATTAATGAGCGGTGTTACCTTGATTGAATCATCAAGCATATGCATGAAATTTTCAGCATAAGATAGTTTGTCATCTGGTTTAATGTAAGCTTTATTATTTTTTATTCTATTCCAAGCTGCAACAATTGATCCAATACTGCCAATAATACCTGCAGAAATATCTATATAATATTCTGTTGTATACTTGTTAGCTTTAAGTTCTTCTGCATCAAATTTTACTGGATAAAAAGTTCCTAAAGAAGATACTGCTAACTGGATAACATCCATTGGATTAGAGTCTTTAGGTAGAGTTTTAAGTAATTCTATCAGTCCTTCTGGTAAATCTCTTCGAGAATTAATTTTTGCCGTGAAGTCTTTAAGTTCTGTTTTAGTTGGTAACTCACCGGTCAAAAGAAGATAAGCTGTTTCTTCAAACGTACTTTTTTCAGCTAATTCTTCAATAGAATAGCCACGATAACTCAAGACTCCTTTGTCTCCATCAATATCCGATATGGATGATTCAGTGGCAATTACACCATCTAGCCCTGGATGATAATCTGTCATATTTTAACCTTAATTGTTTATGTCGAGAAAGATGAACCGCATCCGCATGTTGTTTTTGCATTAGGGTTCTTGATTACAAACTGAGCGCCTTCTAAGCCCTCTTGGTAGTCAATCTCTGCTCCTCTAAGATACTGCACACTCATTGGGTCTACCAATAATTTCACACCGCATTTTTCAATCTCAGAATCACCGTCTTGTACTTTTTCATCAAAAGTAAAACCATACTGAAAACCTGAACAACCACCGCCTGTAATGAAAACTCTGAGATTTAGATTGGGATTTTTCTCATCTTCTATTAGAGTTTTGACTTTGTTAGCTGCACTTTCTGTAAAAACTAATACATCTTTAGTTTTTGTCACATTTGTTTCGGTTTGCATTATATCTTAACCTTTCAAATTAATAATGGGTTAATTATATAGAAATTGACAGTGAAACACAATTTAGTGGCTTATCTTATTTTTCCTGTTTATCAATAGATTGAAGAAAACCAGTAGATTTGTCAGATTTATCATCTTTTTCAATCTTTTTTTCTAACAGGCCAGCTGTTTTACCCATATTTCTAATTAAACTACCATTCACTGTAGCACCACCATGCATCTCTAAAATGTCATAATATACATTACCAGTAATGAGAGCAGATGCGTCAATTACTATTTTATTAGTAGAATGGACGTTTCCATTCACTTCGCCTTTTAAGATAACTACAGGTGCAGTTACATCACCTTCTACAACACCACTTTGATCAATCACGACCTGTGCATCATTATCATCGTTTGAATCAATATTTCCCTTAACAGTTCCAGAAATTTTAAGATTTTGTGAAAACATAATGTTTCCAGTAAATTGTGCATTTACTCCCACAACAGTATCTTTGCCAGACATTGCTACTGATTTTTCTTTTGGATTATTATTTCCAATAATATCTGTAATCTTCATCATTATACCCCTTTATTTAGCTCTATTACTCAAGAGCGAAATTTAAGTCTAACGTGATAAACAAGATAATGGCAAGTTATATATTTATATTAGAGACAATTTCTCGTCTAAATTAAACATGATATTCATATTTTGTATAGCTTGTCCTGAAGCTCCTTTCACTAAATTATCAATTGTAGAGAGAATCACCAGATTTGGTCCTCTACCTGAGTCTGTAGTTGAATGGAGTGCTATCTTACATATATTAGTTTTTTCTACTTCAGATACTTTTGGAAAAGTACTATCTTTTGAAATCTCAACAAAAGGAGAATCTTTATAAAAATCGGTATATTTAGCTATTACTTCCTCAATTTTTTTATAATGATGTTGCAAATATATTGTTGAATATATGCCTCTAATCATTGAGCTTAGATGAGGTACAAATAATATATCTAAATCCGCATTATTATCATTTAAAATACCAAGCATTTCAGGATAATGTCTGTGAGCCTCTACCGCATATGCTTGAAAATTATCCATACCCTCAGGAAATAGCTTAGTACTATCTAAATTTCTTCCCGCCCCACTAATGCCAGATTTTGCATCGACTATTATTTTTTGTTTGGATAAGCCCTGACATATTGGTAATAATCCAAGTAAAGATGCAGTAGGGTAACATCCAGGATTGGCAACGATAAGGGCATCTCTAATTCTATCTTTTTGTCCAGGGATTTCAGGCAAACCATATATGCTTTTGCTTAATAATGACGGTGAGGCATGTTTTTTCCCATACCATTTCTCCCATACATCTACTTCTTTTATTCTAAAATCTGCAGATATATCAATAATTCTTATTCCTTTATCAATAAGAGTTTCGGCCATATTCATGGCTACTCCGTTAGGTGTGGCAAAGAAAACAACATCGCAATCACTCAAGTTTTCTATAGTTGGTAATGCAAAAGTTCCACCCAATGGTGTTGTGAGCTGGAAAACATCATCTATTTTTTTCCCAGCATGAGTTCTAGAAGTTAAAGACTTTATCTGAACTTCAGGATGTTTTTGAAGTATCTTAACTAATTCTTCTCCTGTATAACCTGAGGCGCCTATAATTCCGACTGATATCATATGTGTATTCTGGTGAAGATTTTTTAAAAGGTAATCATATTTACTTAGTCACATTATACATTTAAAGGTAGAATAATAAACATGCTATGGTACAAAACATTACACATTATATTCATGATTACTTGGTTTGCCGGTCTTTTTTATCTGCCCAGACTATTTGTATATCATGCAATGTCAAATGATCAAATCTCTCTAGAAAGATTTAAGGTTATGGAAAGAAAATTATTCTGGGGTATTATGACCCCCGGTGCGATATTGACAATAATTTTTGGAATTCTATTAATACAATTTCATCAATTACTTTTATGGCTGCAGCTTAAAATATTCATAGTAGGTTTATTGGTTCTATATCATATCTGGTGTGGGAAGATTATGTATGATTTTAAAAATGATAGGAATAATCATAGTCACATTTGGTACAGAGTATTTAATGAGATTCCCGTTATAATGTTAATTGTGATAATTTACTTAGTTGTCTTTAAGCCCTTTTAAGACATCCGAGAATTCAGAAAAAATACTTTCATAAACAGCTTTTTTAAACCTAACTACACTATTAATTGCAGTAGATTTATCTGCCCATTTCCATGCATCAAATTCAGCATGACTAACTGCATTAAGGTTAATATCTTGATTGGTGCCAGTTAACTCTAATAAAAACCATTTTTGCATTGCCCCATCGTATTTTTTATTTGAGCGCTGAAACAGATGTGGTATGTGGTAAACGAGCCATTTTTTGCTGACAGCCAAAATTTTTACCTTTCCTTTAACTAAGCCAGTTTCTTCGTGTAATTCTCTGTATAGTGCTTCTTCAGGGACCTCGTCTTCGTCAATCCCTCCCTGAGGAAACTGCCATGCCTCTGCGCCGATTCTTTTGCCTAGAAAGAACAGTCCTTTGGTATTAACTATGATAATACCCACACCTTTCCTATAATTTTTCCCCTTCATTACTCACAAGTATAGCAAACAATTAATAAACTCAATATATATTGGGTAATTAAAATACTGAATATTCACATATAAGTGATGAATATTTTATAATTTTAGATTTCTAATTGATCATAAGATGATAAAATAAATTTTAATTTACAAACACTAATATGTCTAAACTAACAATCTTTGATCTTGACAATACACTCTTAGCTGGAGACAGTGATAGAGCATGGGGACAATATTTGGTTGAGAGAAGAATAGTCTCCGATGATTTCTTAGTAGAAAGTGAAAGTTTTTATAATAACTATTATGATGGTGATTTAGACATCGATAGATTTTTAGCTTTCTGTTTAAAACCATTAATGCAAAATAAATTATCTAAACTGCTAGATTTACGTAAAGATTTTATTAAGGATAAAATCATACCAATGATGCTAGATAAGGCCATAGAGACAGTAGAATTAAAAAAATCAGAAGGAACAGTTATTATTGCAACAGCTACTAATAGTTTCGTGACAAGGCCTATTGCAGACCTATTCAAAATCAAAGATTTAGTTGCTACGGAATTTGTAATTAAGGATGATGAGTTTACTGGTGAAGTAGAAGGAATACCATGCTTTAGAGAAGGGAAGGTTAAGAAAGTTGAGGAGTGGGTTAAAAAGAGAGGTTGTGATTTATCAAATGCTACATTTTATTCTGACTCATTTAATGACTTACCACTTTTGCAAAAGGTAGAGACACCAATTGTAGTAGATGGTGATGAAAAATTAATCAAACAGGCAAAGGAAAATGACTGGAAATGTATATCTTTTAGATAAATATAAATGTATTTATTTTATAATTTTCTCTATTCTGATTGTATATGGAAAAATGATTTGGGCCGATACAATGATTATTGATGATATGAGAAATACCAATGAGCATGGGAAGGCTGAGAAGGCCGACTTTTGCGAAGATAGTTCTGAACGATGGTGCTTTGTCACGGACAAAGTTATGGGCGGTGTTTCAGAAGGCAGATTTGAAACTAAAGTTGACGGTAAAGACTCTCATTATAATATGCAAGGAAATGTTTCAACTGCAAATAATGGTGGTTTTTTACAATTTAGAACTAAAATAAGTAATCATCCTGCTGGTAAATTATATAAAGGTGTAAGAATTCAAGTAAGAGGAAATAATGAGGAGTATGCAGTCCATATTAGAACAAAATATTTATTTCTACCATGGCAATACTATCAATCAAAATTTATCGCGACCAAAGAGTGGCAGGTTATTGAGTTACCTTTAAAAGGATTTAAGAAGTCTAATTTTTATCAACCCTCAACTATTTCATCCATAGATATCCAAACCTTAGGAATTGTAGCTATTGGCAGAGATTTTCAAGCAGATATAGACTTGCGTTATATTGAGCTTTATTAAACTAGCCTAAAAAATAATTAATATAACCAATAATAAAAATTGGTATCTGTAAACCAAAATTTGTCATGACGGCCTTATCATCCATTAAATAACCAGAGATAAGCCAACCGATTGCACCAACTGAATGCGCAAAAATATAGTATGGATACATTTCAAATTGTGCCATTAATATTCCTGATAAGATAAAAAAAGTGCTGGTCCATTTAATTGTATTGACGTTCATATTTTTTCCTTTAAAAGTTTCTTTTAAACTGCAGTGCCTTATTAAAAAAATAACTATATACTTTTGATCTACTAATATCAAATTCACCAAGCTTTAACATTTCTTCTCCATTAAAGCGAAGTTTAAAAAAATCAACTCCTGAAGAGCCATCAGCAGATATGCCGCCAAAATCTAACTCATCCACAGAAAGATTTCTCAGTTCCTTTATTAAATTAAAAATCATTCCATACGAAGCTTTGATTTCCCTACCTTTTTCTGTAGAAGCAGCATAATGATAAAAAGCTTTATTGCCAAGCAAACTTATAACGCAGACAGTAACTGGTTGATTATCTTGAAGACCAGTAAATGAAAATAGTCTGGACTTATGATTCTCATTGGTTCCAAGAATTTTAGAGAAGGCATTTATATTTATAATTGGGAGATTTAAATTTTTATTATTCTTCATTTCATCATAAACAATAGAGAATACTTTAGCTGCTTCGCTACCTGAATAAATTTTCCATGTTATATCAGTCTTCATAGATTGTTTGTAATGATAACGATGTTTTGGTTTGACCTGTTTTGCAAACTCTTCATCTGAAACTATTTTAAGAATAGTTGTTTTGGGACTAGTAAATGAGTAACTTGATTTTGAGATAACTGAAAATATTTTTTGGTTTTCAGGTGTATCTAACATATAAGGTTTACACCGAAGGTTAACAATCTTCTCTTCCGATATAATTTCCTTAAACTTTTCTAAAGCATTTATTCCATTATCAGGGTTATTACATTGAATGATTGGCCCACCAGGACACCATCCAATTCTTATCCCCATAACTTTTTTAATTAAAACTTGTGCTAACAATATACATTTCAAACTCTCATTATCGGTAACTGTGATATGTAAAACTTCCCAGCCTTCAAGTTTTTTTAATTCACCCCACTCATAAGATTGGAATATATTTTTATCTTTAAACTGGCTTAGAGAGTTATTCCAATCATCTTTGCCATGGAAATCTTTTTGCAGGGTTTGGTTGATAATATGTTCTGTCACAATTATGTTTTCGGTAAAGTAACGCCCTTTTGCCCTTGGTATTTTCCAGCACGATCTTTATACGATGTCTCGCATACTTCATCTGATTCTAGAAATATAAATTGGGCTACACCTTCATTAGCATATATTTTTGCAGGTAGTGAGGTCGTGTTTGAAAACTCAAGTGTTACGTGTCCTTCCCACTCCGGCTCAAGTGGAGTTACGTTTACGATTATTCCACACCTTGCATAAGTTGATTTACCTAAACATAAAGTAAGTACTTGTCTGGGTATCTTAAAATATTCAACCGTTCTTGCAAGAGCGAAAGAGTTGGGTGGAATGGTACATACATCAGACTTGATATCTACAAAGCTATTGTCATCAAAATTCTTTGGATCTACTACAGTGGAATTTATATTAGTGAAAATCTTAAATTCATCAGCGCAACGAACATCATACCCATAACTCGATGTACCGTATGATACAATCTTGCCGCCATCATTAGATTTAACTTGATCTGCTTGAAAAGGCTCAATCATTCCATGATTTTGCGCCATTTCTTTAATCCATTTATCTGATTTTATTGCCATGTTCGTATTATAGTATAAATAATATATAAAATTTATGTTAATTTAATAACATGAAGTTTAAAGAAGAGTTTTATAATGGAGCAGACTTACTCGTACAGAGTAATGATTCAAAATATCAAGATATTAAAGAAAGATATAAGGAAATTAAAGAATTATTAACAAATATTACTGACAGCGAAATCAAGGGACCATTTGATGCATATTGTAAAGAGAACTACAAAAATTATCCAGACTTACCAGATTTAACAAAACCATATAAAAGTCCTCAATGGATAATAAATAAAGTAATAAAAGAAAAATTTATAGAATATGGATGGGATAGCGAAACCCCTATTTACTATAAAAAAGATGAAAATGGCAAAGAGGATAACAAAGATTTAGAAAAGTTGAGAATGGATTTTTCCAAATGCCCTATTGCAATGGAGGTATCATTTAATCATGGTAGTGATATAGAGCATAATTTGTTCAAACCATGGTTAGCTATAGCTGACACGGGGATAACAAAAGTAATTAAGGATTTTAGATTAGGAGTAATTATTACTCCAACAAAAGCACTTAAATTAAATGCTAATATGGACTCAGCAGTCGGTTCATTCGAAAAATGGAAATTATTTTTTAAATTATTTGAAAAGCTTAACCTAGGAAATTATGTATTAATTGGATTGTGTCCTTTTAAAACATTTAAGGTTCAACAAAAAAAACAATTAATACCACAAAAAAGTAAAAAAACTGGTAAGGATATAAGACCTAAAGAAGGTAAATTGCTGAAAGTGTGGACAGAGAATTTATAATTTTGATATATAGCTAGATAGGCTATTTCCTAATTTTTCAACTATACCTATAACTAGAGCATTGCCCATAAAAAATGCTCTTTTAGTATTCGTAATATCATTAAGTTTAGTAAAATCATCAGGAAACATATTTAACCTTTCTAGTTCAATGGGCGTTAATCTTCTTTTTTTCTTATTCATTTTACATTCAATCACATGTTTAAACCTTGATGGAGTAGCTCCACCTTCAGAAG
Organism: Gammaproteobacteria bacterium; assembly: GCA_018667355.1. Classification (GTDB taxonomy): domain Bacteria; phylum Pseudomonadota; class Gammaproteobacteria. The sequence continues at coordinate 11,068 of JABIVC010000012.1, forward strand.
TAATAATAGTTCTAGACGATTTATCCAGGTCATCTGGATAACGCATACTGCCTTCACTAAAATTATATTCATAACCCCCTTTAGTTATTCTAGTAATTTTTTTAGCACCTTTATGATCTTTCCATTTAGATTCGTCACTTTTTGATATATAAAACTCTTCATCTATATCATCATCTTGTAAAATATCAGATAGCCTACTAAATGGTCCATCATATTTTGGAGAAACTTTATAAGTTTCAATAGTACTATTTATCATAACTCCTGCATTCAAAAAATTAGCATCAAAATCTGTAGAAATTTCATTTAAATATTTTGGGAGCAATATTTTTTCAGATATTAATTTTTCCTTTTTTAAAATTGTTGATGAAGGAAATGCTTTTCCTATAATGCCTTTGGATTCTACAATATCTTGTTTAGTATATTTTGATAAATATTTTGATAATGCTGATGACTTTTTGAAGCCAAAAATAAATATTCTTCGTCTTCGTTGAGGAAAGCCATATTCTCCAGCATTTATAACTCTCCATTCAACGTTATAGCCTAGATTATCTAAACTTCTTAGCATCATGGCAAAGTCTCTCCCTCTTTGCTTTGCTGGACTTTTAAGCAATCTGTCAACATTTTCAAGTATTAAATATTTAGGGGCTTTACTCTTTAATTGAGATAATAATCTTTCAATTTGCCACCATAGTATCCCTTTGGGGCCAATTAAACCTTTAGAGTTTCTAAGTGTTGAAGCAACAGAGTAATCTTGACAAGGAAATCCTCCAACCATTAAATCACATTTTATTGGCAAGTCATTGACACTAATATCATCGATAGATATATCAAAATGCCCTTTTGGTCCAAATCTATTTAAGTAAACTTCATTTGCATGTTGCCTTTTTGTTTTAGGTTCCCACTGATTGCTATAAGTTATTTCAAATGGAATTTTATTGGATATTTTTTTCTTGAAATTACTAGTTGAAGATTTTCCTTTCCAGCCCTCAAGGCCTATTCGGAAGCCTCCAACGCCAGCAAATAATTCTATTACTTTAAGCTTACTAGATGTTTTCATTTAGTAAGCTTATCATAAAATATTGTGTTGATCAATTAGTCGTTTTGAATAACAATCTTTGGAAAGGCAGACGAATAATCTTTCTTTCTCATTGAAAGTGTCGCTGCCATTTTACGAGCAATATCACGATACATTAATGAAACTGGAGATTCAGGATTTTCAGAAACCGTCGGGGTCCCTTTGTCCATTTCTTCTCTGATTGATTTTAATAAAGGTAGTTCACCTAATAATTTAACATCATTTTCTTGAGCCAGCTGCTCA